>BAJA01000006.1 GCA_000613465.1 Bacteroides nordii WAL 11050 = JCM 12987 | reverse complement strand
GAAAAAACAAGCCTACATATTTCATTGATATACAGCCATTTAACAATTCATAAAATTGTTTATTATTTTCACTATCGAAATCTATTTTCTTTCTATTTTCAAAGCCTTACAAATTATCTGAAATAATTACAAAAAAAGCCGTAAGAAGATAAATCAAGAAGCAGCAGTATAACCAGTCAGCATATTGCCACGTTGGCAAATTATTCATTTATAGCTCCACAATGCGGACAGACTCCCTTCTCCCGTAATTTCCCTCCACAACGTCCACACTGGTATTTATACCCGTTACTTTTATGCAGTTTTTTCGCAAACAGCCACACAAAGCAGAAAAGGAAAAGATAACCGATATATATATGTGTAGTCAGAATAAAAAAGAAGTAACAGAAAATACAACAGGAAGTCAATCCAAGCAAATAGAAGACAGCAGCGGCCGGAGCCAGTTGCCGGAACAGGTCATCGAGCACTGCCAGAAAGACAATAAGAAAAATCCAGATACTCAACAGGAACACCGACAAAACAAGTGGTACCTTAAAAGGTGAAAGTGTAGGGTTAAAATAGAAATGTTGCCATGTATCAGGTACAAATACCTGCATCGACTCATATATAGTGGCACTAAACGCCATCAACAGACAAAGAAAAAGCGGATAAATACTATCAATGTCATTGAAATAAACCATCTGTAGTTGCTTACGCCGAAAAGCACGAAAAAGATAAACACCCACGAACAAGGCAAAGACAATCACAAAATAAGAGGCATGAGTATCACTGAACAAATAAATAAACTGAGATATACTATCGGTAGGCACAAAAGACTTTATCAATTCCGTTTCACGCATCCATCCCTGGATTTCCTGTGAATGAGCCAGTTTTACCCATACACTATCCACACTGTCTGCCGGATGGATAGCGAACTCTGCCACTACAACACGGTCTCCCCGGTGAAGACTGACAAAAGAATCCTTCACAGGCAAACGTTCCAAAACAACAGAATCTGTTTGTACTTCCAGATTCGTGTTATAGGTGTAATGCCGTTCAAATAAATAAGTAAGAGAATCTTTCGTCTTATCGCTCATTCCCTCGGCAAAAAGATCGGGACGGGGATAATGGCAGGCTGCAAACAAAAAAAGAGTCATCACAGAGTAGCACAAAGCAACCCAAAGCTTCCTGAAACTGCTCTTCGTGTTACCATGATTCATTCTATGATACCTTGTTTTCATAATGCGGCACTCACTTTCATCTGGCAAATCTTACAATCAAATGATAGCCGGAAACGTTTTCCATCCGTCCCTACCAAGTAATAAGGTTCTTTATAGGGCGAACGTTCACGCTGGTGAACAGGACACCAACCCATACTATAACGCAAGCAATGTTTGCAAAACATAAGGACAGCCTCTTCCACCGCCTGTTTTTCATAAGCAGGCTCAATATCTTTCACCCCATGATCCTGATAGAAAGAAGCAGCACGGGTGTTCATCACATTGCCTAAATAAGAAAGCGTCTGTTGCGGATAAGCGTGTGTGGTTGGTTTTAAGACAGCCAACTCACGATGAAATGTCATTCTGCGGGCAGCTATCAGTTTATCGACCACCTGCCTGCGCAGATCGGAGAGTACAGAGGCCGGAATAAACCAATTCCCGGTAAGGTCAATATCTATCCGCATTGCCTCAAAGGGAGTATTCCCCAGTTTGGATAGCTGATTTCTGAGATTATCCTCCTGAGGGGTACGGGCAAGTTCCTTATCACGAGGCAATGTAAGCGTCACACTATTATCATCTTCATCTGTCAGGGTAAGGGAGAAACCAAAGTTATTCTCCGCCAGCAAAATAGAAACGGCAATCTTTCTTTCAGAAGACTTACGGGCAAGTACGCGTTCGAACTCCTGATCAAAATTACGATACAATACAGTCCGGGGTTTAATACGGGGCATCTCCTGCGGATACAGCTTATTGCCATCAACTCGATTGATACGAAATCCTTGTAAACGCCCCTGTTCATCAATGTAGCAAACACCATCCCCGTTATTGAAAGATTTCAGCCCGGCCACCGTAAGATAATTTCCACGAACCTCTTTCATCGTACCCATTTCCTCTCCTAATGACTTGGGAGTATCAAAAGAAAAAATATCTTTACTCCGACCCTTCAAAAAATAATGTGTAAAGCCACGGCTAAAACTCTTATCCAACTGAGGTTTAAACTCAAAACGACAGGAACCGGAAGAGGCACGGACATACTCTTTACGCCGGGAGAAAATGGTATCCAGTTTCTGACGATAGGCAGCGGTAACATTTTTCACATAAGAAACATCCTTCAACCGTCCTTCAATCTTCAAAGAGGTGACTCCGGCATCCAGCAACGCCTCCAGTTCCTCGCTTTGGTTAAGGTCTTTCAGCGAAAGTAAATGCTTATCTTTCACAATTGTCTTACCATCAGCATCGACCAGACTAAAAGGCAAACGGCAGAATTGCGCACACTCGCCACGATTGGCACTCCGGCCAAAACAGGCTTGACTAACATAACACTGACCACTATAACTGACACACAAAGCGCCATGTACAAAGACTTCAAGCGCCGTGTCAGGGCAGGCTTCGTGTATTTTACTTATCTCCCGCAAAGAAAGTTCACGGGCAAGTACTACCTGATGGAATCCCGTATCGGCAAGAAACTTAACTTTATCCGCCGTCCGGTTATCCATCTGTGTACTGGCATGCAACGGGATAGGCGGCAGGTTTAATTGCGTGATCGCCATATCTTGTACGATCAACGCATCCACTCCTATCCGATACAATTCGCCTATCATCTCTTCTGTCTCTTTCAACTCTTCTTCTTTCAGAATTGTGTTGACAGTGACATAGATACGTGCATTGTATAGATGCGCATGCTCCACAAGGGCAGCAATATCATCCAATGAGTTGACAGCAGCAGCACGGGCACCAAACTTTGGTGCACCAATATATACAGCATCCGCTCCGTGATTAATAGCCTCTATTCCACATTCCAAATTCTTGGCCGGAGCCAGAAGTTCTATTTTACGCTGCTTTATCATTTAATATCATTAATATCGTAAGGAGTTTCCTGATAAACAAAGTAGTTCAACCAGTTTGAAAATAACAAGTTGGCATGAGCACGCCAACGTACAACAGGCCCTTTCTCCGGATCATCGTCTATATAATAATTACGCGGTACATCAATCGGCAGTCCTTTTGCCAGATCCCGCCTATATTCCGTATCAAGCGTTAACGGAGAATATTCCGAATGCCCGGTTACAAAGAATTCGCGCCCTCCACGAGCCATTACCATATATACACCTGATTCATCCGATTCGGAAAGCAATGTCAATTCAGGTACTTTAACAATATCCTCTTTACGCACTTCCGTATGACGGCTGTGAGGAACATAAAAAGTATCATCAAATCCACGGAAGATAGCTTGCAACGGATCGAGAGTACGGTGCTCGAAGATACCGAACATCTTTTTATCTAAAGCATATTTAGGAACACCGTAATGGTGATACAAGCCCGCCTGAGCCGCCCAGCAAATATAAAGCGTTGAAGTGACATGGGTACGTGCCCAATCGAAGATTTCCATTATCTCATCCCAATAACTGACTTCTTCAAAGTCCATCTGCTCCACCGGGGCACCGGTAATAATCATACCGTCATACTTCTCGCCACGCATTTTATCAAAGTCCGTGTAAAAGGTCTTCATATGTTCAACAGGCGTATTCTTGGATGTATGACTCTTTATTTTCATAAAAGAGATTTCCACCTGGAGTGGTGTATTGGACAGCAGACGCACCAAGTCAGTCTCTGTGGTTATTTTCAACGGCATCAGGTTCAGAATTACAATCCGCAACGGACGTATATCCTGTTGTGTCGCACGCGAGTTGTCAATCACAAAGATATTTTCTTCCTTCAGCAATTCTATCGCAGGTAGCTTATCAGGTAAATTTAACGGCATGAGGGTATTTACTATTTACGATTTAACGATTTACGATTGCCATTCGGCAAATTCTTTGCAAAAATAACGATTTCACCACAGAGTAGCACAGAGTTTCACAGAGAAATATGTTCAAAAGAGATAAAACTCTGTGAAACTCAGTACTACTCTGTGATGAACTTATTCGAAGTAGAAAGTCAATACGATCATCCGGGACTTTACTTTATCCAGAGATTCGGTAAACTTCATCAATGATTTATCAGTAAGATCAGGGCGCTTTTTCTCCAGCAGATTGGCTAATCCGAAGCAGAATTTCAACTCCGGTATCAGCTTAAAGAAAGGAAGATATAAGTCACATCCAAGGCCAACTTCGATATAACAATCAAAAGGCTTCACCAACAACGGACGTGCATTTTTTACACTCAAATCAAAGGTAGGGCTAAGGCCAAGCATCGCATAAGGACGATAGTTATTGAACCGTTCGGCGCTGAATTTCATATCAATAGGGAATGCAAGGTAAGCCGATTTTACATTTTGAGAAACCGTTTCACCACTTGTCTGCTCACGGAACACCACTCTTTTATCACCAAAATGAAGCGTAGGAATCAGGCGGAGCGCCATGTATTTATTCAAATATAATTCTCCTAATACACCTACTGAAAATCCAGGAGAATATTCGGGTACATCGGCAAACCAAACCTGTCCGTCTTCGGTGACATAACCATTGTTTACAAACTTAAGATCCTGCATATGGATACCTGCCAGAAAACCATAATGCCAGATCCGCTGGTCGATATACGGGCGGTTCTGTACCTTACGCTTCTGGGCAGAGGCACCTGCCACCAACAGCGAAACTATGAGAAGTAATACGATTCGTTTCACAATAATAAAAACGATTTTATAGTTAAATTATTGTTTCGCTTATTTAGAAGCGGTACAAATTAAAGGATTTTAATCAAGATTGAGATCAACTAATGAATAAAACGTGTATTTTTGCCCAATAAATTAGTACTAATAATTTAAATTTTAAAGAAAATGGCTTACGTAATTAGTGACGATTGTATTGCTTGCGGAACTTGTATTGACGAGTGTCCGGTAGAAGCTATCTCTGAAGGCGATATCTACTCTATTAACCCGGATGTATGTACAGACTGTGGCACTTGTGCTGATGTTTGTCCTTCTGAAGCAATTCACCCGGCTGAATAATACAATCAGACAAAAGAACCGTGAAAGCTGCTTTCCATCTCAGGAAAGCAGCTTTTTTTATTGATACGCACATCCGCAAAAGAAAAAAGAATCACCAGCTAAGTGTTTTCCTCCCATCCGCTGTTTTATCTATATAGAGAACCTTTTATTACCTAATAACATCAATATCATGAGAAAATTACTACTACTCTCATTACTCCTTTCTTCTTCTGTCTGTGCCCAACGGGCAGACAATTACAAGCCCGATAATAAAAATGTGGTTTTCACTGAGACAAACCTTCCTATCGTGTTTATCAACACACAAGGACAAATGATTGATCGGGAAAACCGGATTACTGCCAAAATGAAAATAATAGATAACGGAGAAGGTGAACTTAATTACATGGATACCATTGCTCACCCAGATCAGAAAGCAGACTATACCGGGTATATAGATTTAAAATATCGTGGCAACTCTTCTTTTACCAACTCCGACAAGAAACCATATGCCATCCGCGCATTAGACAAACCTTTGGAAGATGGCGGCAAAAAGCAAAAAGTCTCTATGCTTGGCATGGGTAAAGATAATGACTGGGCACTATTGGCGCCATATGCGGACAAAAGTATGATCAGAGACGTGCTTGCCTTCACCCTGGCAAGACCTTTCTTTGAATATGTACCTACCGGAAAATACTGTGAAATGATCATGGATGGTACTTATTACGGAGTGTTTATTTTATCTGAAAGAGTAAGGAAGGGTAAATTTCGTTTAGATCTGCCGGATCCGGGTGATAGTGATGATGCTCTGACGGGAGGCTACCACATGGAGGTAGACAGGGATGACGAACCGGTCTATTACTCTAAGCATACTCCGGTCAATTCAAAAGGAACTCCTATTTATGGAAAGAAAATCTCTTTCCAATATAAAAACATGGATCAGGATGAGTTTAGTAATGCACAATTAAACTACATCCATGGATACATTGACGCTTTTGAAAACAGTCTGGCTGCCACCGATTATAAGAATCCGGAAACCGGATACAGAAAATATATCGACGTCACATCTTTTATAGATTATATGCTGTCAACAGAATTTTGCCACAACGTAGATGGTTATCGCCTGAGTACTAACCTATATAAATACAGAGACAGCAAAGACTCTAAATTCAAAACATCTTTGTGGGATATGAA
Source organism: Bacteroides nordii WAL 11050 = JCM 12987 (assembly GCA_000613465.1). Lineage (GTDB taxonomy): Bacteria > Bacteroidota > Bacteroidia > Bacteroidales > Bacteroidaceae > Bacteroides > Bacteroides nordii. The sequence continues at coordinate 186,925 of BAJA01000006.1, read as the reverse complement.
TTTAGGGTTTGGTAATGCAGACTATAGTGAAGGCTGGAGATCGGATACATGGGCATATAACTTCAATGATGTATCACCGGGTGACAATCAGTTAGTCCCGTTCTGGTGGTATAAGTTACTCAAAGACGATTCTTTTATGAAAGAGGTAAAAGAACGTTGGGAGCTGTATCGTGAAACGAGCTATTCTGACGAACACATCGAACAAACCATTGATTCATTGACCACTTTATTAAATGCTAAAGGAGCACAAGGACGCAATTCACAAGCCTGGCCAAGGTGGGGAAGATACGTATGGCCCAACAAGTACGTAGCAAAATCTTATGATGATGAAATATCTTATCTGAAAAGCTGGATAAACGAACGGCTGATTTTCATGGACAGAGCTTTGCTTGGGAAAGAACCCGAAACGCCGGAATATACCCAGCTGGTTGTTAGTTCAGGATTCAATGAAGATGTTATAGCAGAGGCACTTCCTGCCGTCAGCCATTCTACAACTTCTCTTGATAATCAGGGTTGGATTTATTATGCTTCAGCAGTTCAGGAACAGGGATCATTGCCAACTGACGGTGCTATTATTTCCAATACCGGTGTCAAATACCAGCTTGCTGCATATGACAAGAAAAATGCTGCCGTATTAAAAGAAGAGACTGTAGTAACCTTACATTTTGAGGATACTCCACAAACTGAAGCCCTGCATCTCCTATCAACCTGTACAGACGGTAGTTCCTTAATAGACGTAACCGTATATTATACAGATGCTACTCATTCCAATACCCAGACTATTTCGGTAGGCGACTGGTTCAGTGATGATCCCACAGACAAGGCTGTATACAATCTGGACAGAATTGCCCTGACCGGTGACAAACTGGACGGACGTCGTAAATTCTGTATGTTTGAACATAAAATAGCTACTAACAAAAGTAAAGTAATAGCATCTTTGAAAATCGAAAATGCAGGAAACGGGCATCCCAGTATATTTGCCGTCACAAAAGAAGGGAAAGAGTCAGGTGGAATTGTGGGAATTGGCAATATCTCCTGCGGTAATGCTGCAAGTGTATATCCCAACCCTATCACCAACGGTGAGACATTAACCATTGAAACAATCTCAGGCTCATCTATCCGATTGATTACAATACAAGGAGCTACCCTAATACAGTTAGAAGCAACAGATAATGTTACAAAATTGCCAGTCAATAACCTTTCTCAAGGTATATATCTATTAACCATCACCAATAATACAGGTAAACAGACCTTCAAAATAATAGTGAAATAAGCCCCGTTCATCCTGAATGATCAAATAAAAATAACCTGTATCAATCCAGAATCCAATGTTCTGTATCGATACAGGTTACTCTATCTTTTGTACTTGTCAACCGAATGATAAACATCCGGAATCACCTATTATTTCAGTTTAGCCAATGCTTCTTTAATACGACGAATAGATTCAACTATATTTTCGTCACTTGTGGCATAACTCATACGAATACACTCAGGAGCGCCAAAAGAAGCACCACCTACACAAGCTACATGAGCAACTTCCAATAAGTACATAGCCAAGTCATCAGAATCAGCAATAGTACGTTCGCCATCCGATTTGCCAAAGAAGTAGTCACATTTCGGGAATAAGTAAAAAGCTCCCTCAGGAACATTCACTTCAAAGCCCGGAACTTCTTTCGCTAACCTCACAATAAGGTCACGACGACGTTCGAATGCTTTACGCATCTCTTCTACCGGAGCCTGAGAACCTGTATAAGCAGCTTCTGCAGCCTTCTGAGATACAGAACAAGGTCCTGATGTATATTGTCCCTGCAGTTTATTGCAAGCTTTCACAAGCCATTCCGGTCCGGCTATAAAACCGATTCTCCATCCTGTCATTGCATAAGCTTTTGATACACCATTTACGATTACGGTACGTTCCTTCATCTCAGGGAACTGAGCAATACTCTGATGTTTGCCAATATAATTGATATGTTCGTAGATTTCGTCAGCAATAACAATTACCTGCGGATGTTTAGCCAATACAGCAGCCAATCCGGCAAGTTCTTCCTTGCTATAAACCGAACCTGTAGGGTTAGACGGTGAGCAAAGAATCAAAGCTTTGGTCTTCGGAGTAATAGCCGCTTCAAGCTGTGCAGGAGTAATCTTGAAATCCTGCTCTATACCGGCAGTAACGATAACCGGAGTACCTTCAGCCAACTTCACCATCTCAGGATAGCTAACCCAATAAGGAGCAGGTACAATCACCTCATCACCCGGATTTACCAATACAAGAACCGCATTACACACAGATTGTTTTGCACCATTAGCACAAGATATCTGAGCGGCTGTATATTCCAGACCATTCTCTTTCTTCAACTTCTCTACAATAGCGTTACGCAATGCCGGATAACCCGGAACAGGAGAATAACGTGAGAAATTATCATCTACAGCTTTCTTTGCAGCTTCTTTGATATGATCGGGAGTATTGAAATCGGGTTCTCCCACACTCAGATTAATTACATCAACGCCTTGTGCTTTGAGTTCGTTACTCTTCTGCGACATAGCAAGTGTTGCCGACGGCGACAAGCTGTTCAAACGGTCTGATAACTGATTCATTTTGTATCTATTTTATTATTGTTGATTGAAAATCGCTGCAAAATAAGCTAAAATATTTGATATATGAAAGCAAATTCCCATTTTACTTGTTAAAATGCAGCGTATGCCCCATACGTTCTTTCTTTGTTTTCAAATATCGTTCATTGTAAGGATTAGGAACTGTTTCAATAGGCACATTTTCTACTATTTCAAGCCCATACGCTTCAAGCCCCACACGCTTAATGGGATTATTGGTCATCAGACGCATTTTATGAACACCCAGTTCACGCAAAATATGCGCACCCACACCATAATCACGTTCATCGGGATCAAATCCAAGATGAATATTAGCATCTACCGTATCATACCCTTCTTCCTGAAGTTTGTAAGCTTCCATCTTATGCATCAATCCAATGCCTCGTCCTTCCTGATTCATATAAACAACTACTCCTTTTCCGGCAGCATCAATCATCTCCAGAGCTTTATGCAACTGTTCTCCACAGTCACAGCGACAAGAACCAAAAATATCTCCTGTCATGCAGGATGAATGTACACGTACAAGAATAGGTTCATCTTCGCTCCAGGTGCCTTTAAAGATGGCAACATGCTCCATTCCGTTTGATTTCTGTCGGAAAGGAATCAGGCGGAAATTTCCATATTGAGTAGGCATATTAACTTCTACCCCTTTCTCCACAAGCGATTCCATGTGCACACGATAAGCTATCAGATCTTTAATAGATATGATCTTGAGTCCGAATCGCTTAGCCACTTCCATCAACTGCGGTAAGCGTGCCATAGTGCCGTCTTCATTGATAATCTCAATCAGCGCAGCAGCAGGATAAAGCCCTGCCAACTTAGCAAGATCCACACTTGCTTCCGTATGTCCGGCACGGCGAAGCACACCACGCGAACGGGCACGCAACGGATTGACATGTCCCGGACGACCAAGATCGGTAGGCTTGGTATTAGGATCGGCCAACGCACGAATCGTAGCAGCACGATCATGCATAGATACTCCTGTAGTACACCCCGGCAACAAATCAACAGTCACAGTGAAAGGAGTCTCATAAATAGAAGTATTGGCAGTAACCTGCATATCCAACTCCAGTTCTGCACAACGCTCTTCTGTTATAGGTGCACATAACACACCACGTCCGTGCGTCATCATGAAATTTACTTTCTCCGGAGTTATCTTTTCGGCTGCGATAATAAAATCACCCTCATTTTCACGATCCTCATCGTCTACTACGATTACGAAATTACCTTCTTTAAAGTCGGCAATAGCCTCATCAATCGTATTCAATCTTATTTCTTCCATATTATATCATGCTATAAATTATTATTCTCATTAATTATAAACTGAACACTTTCATTGTTCTTTATAATCCGTTCTATATCCCGGGCAAGGCGTATACGGAAAATCCAGATACGGAAGTAGAAAAACAATCCTATCGGAACAATGATTCCTGCCAACAGATTCAACCAATAAACGTGGAACGGACGTACGTGCGCCGTTACAGGTATCACCGGATAGTTATTCAAAGCGGTCAACAAAGTGAAGGACTTAGAATTTGATAATTCTTCAACCAACGTTTCAAGGTGTTCATTGATAACTTTTATATCATCATCGTCACCAGTAGTCATCCAAAGCTTAAAATAATTAGGTGCCTTTTTCAACTGACGCTTACTTATATAAGTACGACACTCTGCCGTAAGAGCTGTCAACTCAGATGAAATCCGCGTATAATCCGGGTCGTGAATGATCACCTCCTTCTTGAATAAGTGCCGTACGCTGCGAATTCCCACAATACGCTTGAACCACGCAACGTAAGCATCGCCATTCAGCACAACAGAGTCATTATTGGATTTGTAGGTAAGAAAAGCCCCAAGCGGAGCCAAAATAGAGGAACTGAGCCACATCCCCATCCATACAACCCACTTCCCGTCACGTGCCATCTTGAACCCGCTATTATCTATCACATAATAAATAATAAACACCAATACGGATACAATGACAGGCATACCCAGCCCACCTTTACGAATAATACCTCCAAGGGGTGCACCAATGAAAAAGAACAGCAGGCAGGAGAGAGAAATTGTGATCTTCTTATGCCATTCGGTCCTGTGTCTGCGTATCTGGTAATCATTCCCATCCATCGTGTAGGTCTTAAAGCTGTAATCTCCCTGCAAGCTTTCAGCACGGCTGGTAGCCGAAGAAAGGATTTTTTGCTTCTGCATCAAAGTAGCAGCTTCAAAGAGACTGTCCACATTGTATAAGCTCATATTGGCCCTTTCTATTTTAAGTGTATCCTCTCTGGAAAGCCCCGTCGGCCGACTGTAAACGCCACCGATAGCTTCCTTATAATACTGTCGCCCGATACTGTCGCCCACATATTTCATGGAGTCAATAGAAGCCTGCAACGTCTGCATACTTTTGGTGGTCGCCTGATTACTCATGATACTTGCATCGGCCATATTAAAATCCGAATCAAATTCAATAATCGTATGTTTTTCCCGGAAAGATTCACGCCGATAAGGTACGTTTTGTGCCTTTACATTCTGACTCTTCAGATTTTCAAACAGTTCTCCACTATAAAGATGCAGGTGTAGATGTTGCTTGTCGGCAGTCATTTCCATACGTCCCGAATCCGCATAAATGATATGTGCATTCTCTGCTCCGTCTTTAAAATTATAGATCAACACATCATACAACATACCGGTTTTACGATCCTTCTTACCTACTTTAAGATTATAATCGGGAATTTCCGAATAGAAGACACCCTCCGGAATATCCAGTTCCGGTGACTTCTGTTTCATCGAAATCAACAACGTTCCCAACTTTCCCTGGGCAATAGGACCAATAACATTCTGAAAATAAAAGGAAATACCGCAAATAATACAGACAAGTATAATAAGAGGACGCATAATCTTAAGCAAAGAAATGCCCGCCGCTTTCATGGCGAGCAATTCATAACGTTCTCCAAAATTTCCGAAAGTAATAAGTGATGCCAATAGTACGGCCAGTGGAAGCGACAAAGGCACCAAAGTCAATGCCGAATAGAAGAAGAACTGAGCCATCACACTCATCTCCAACCCTTTTCCGACAAGCTCATCTACATATCTCCACAGGAACTGCATCATGAAGATGAAGAGACAGATGAAGAATGTGCCGACAAAGAGTAACAAAAAACTCTTTACAATAAATATATCTAATTTTTTTTATGCGTAGCATCTTACTATTCGTTTCGTACGATTGAGATGCAAAATTAGCACAAAAAAAGGAGTGCAGAAAGTTTTTAGTTGAAAGTTAACTAAAAACCACAAGTTCTTCTCAATTTATTTACCTGAGACTCCCACAGTTCCTTCATATCATCTACCTCATCAGGTTCGGCAAAATCAACGATCTCCAACACAAAATCTCCTGTAAGTTCATTATAATTCATTTTTATCTCAAAATAATCCCGCTCGTTCTCGTCATCCAGCCAGCGGAAACGTATAAAAGAATAAGCACGTATAGCTATAATTTCAGCGTCTCGTTGTTCTGTTTTTCCCCAATGAAACTCCACAATTTTATCATTTGATACAACTTTGTCCGCAAACCAGTCCTCCAGACCGGTCGGTGTGCTGATTGCCGACCAAAGAATATTTTTAGAGGTCGCATTCAGAAGATATTCTAAACGAATTTTCTCTCTTTTCATAGTTACATTTACTTAATTTGTGTGTGCCAAGATAAATACTTTTTTCTAATTACACAGTATAAATCAAACACTTTATTTCTTTATGCTTTCATTTCTCAGTCCCAATGTATCTATTTATCGCAGATTACACATGGGTTTCTAATAGAAAAAACAGAAAAAAACGACAAATGTTTTGGAGTTTTAAAAAAAGTATCTATCTTTGCACCCGCAATCGAGAAATGATGGCGGGATAGCTCAGCTGGTTAGAGCGCATGATTCATAATCATGAGGTCCCCGGTTCAATCCCGGGTCCCGCTACTAAGTCGAAAGACTTACAGATAAGACGTTTGGAGGGCTTCCACCTCTGGGCGTTTTTTCATTTTACTATAAGCCCTTCCTTTTTCATTATTAATCCACAAAGTTATTAACAAGGTTATCAACAGGTATACTATAAAGTTACCAACAAGATAATTTTCTTATATACAATAAATTAACCTCACACCGGTAGTTATATAAAAAATATCCCCGAAAGCTATTTATCTAACTTTCGGGGGAAGATTCAATTTTATTCTTTTATTCCCATTCTATGGTCGCATTGGGTTTCGGCGACATATCATAACAAACACGATTTACATTCTTCACTTCTTTCAGAATACGGTCTGTTATTTTCATCAGAATAGGCCAATCAATCGGTTCGATAGTAGCTGTCATGGCATCCACTGTATTGACAGCACGAATAATAACTGGCCAATCAAAAGAACGGGCATTATCACGTACACCGACAGATTTGAAATCGGGCACTACTGTAAAGTATTGCCATACCTTCTTATCCAATCCGGCAATTTGGAATTCCTCACGCAAAATAGCGTCGGACTCACGTACGGCTTCCAAACGATCGCGTGTGATAGCACCCAAACAACGTACACCTAAACCGGGGCCGGGAAAAGGTTGGCGATATACCATTTCATAAGGCAAGCCCAATTCCAGGCCACAGGCACGAACTTCATCCTTGAACAGTTGACGCAAAGGTTCTACAAGTTCGAATTTAAGGTCTTCGGGCAGACCGCCTACATTATGATGAGACTTCACCATTTTAGCAGTCTTCGTTCCGCTTTCCACAATATCCGGATAAATAGTACCCTGACCTAAGAAATCGATACCGTCCAGCTTACGTGCTTCCTCTTCAAACACACGGATAAACTCACCGCCGATAATCTTACGTTTTTGCTCAGGATCTTCTACGCCTGCCAGTTTATCAAGAAAACGATCTGTAACATCTACATAAATAAGATTCGCCTTCAACTGATTACTGAATACTTCAACCACATCTTCAGATTCACCCTTACGCATCAACCCATGATTCACGTGCACACATACCAAGTTATCCCCGATTGCTTTCAGAAGCAAAGCAGCCACCACAGAACTGTCAACTCCCCCCGACAAAGCCAGTAACACTTTCTTGTTGCCTACCTGACGCTTAATCAACTCTATCTGATCATTGACGAAGTTCGTCATATTCCAGTTAGCTTCAGCCTTGCAAGTATCGAAAACGAAAGATTTTACAGCAGCCTTAATAGCTTCAATATCGTCTGTAAATTCTACCAGTTTCACTGCGCAAGTCGCTTTGTCATGACCGGCAGCCATAACGGAATTCCCATTGTATAGATATCCGGATTTACGTCAATAGCAACACCGTCAATCACATTGTTCGGTCCGCCATTGATAATAATCCCCTTTACGTTGGGTAATGCTTTCAGTTCTTCTACTGTGATGTCGTGAGGATAAATCTCACTATACACTCCTAATGCACGGATAGCGCGAGCCAATACCGTATTCTCATGACTACCTAAGTCAAGGATAACAATCATGTCCTGTTTCATCTGATTCTGTTTTTTTAAATTATGTTATTATCAGTAGTTTCTTTAGTTTCAACTTATCTGCAAATATAGATATTTCAAAAGACGCTACAATGCCTGGCTTCTCCAAAGTTTCATTTTTCCTTTTCTACTTCCACATCCGTATCGTTAATTCAATAGAGTTGAAAACCTCAGCGATACGTTATTAACAAAGTTATCAACAGGTATACTATAAAGCCGACAACAATGCAACAAACTCACAAACAACTAATTAGCATCATATCGTATACTTTTCATAATTATTAATTCACAATATATAAACAACCAGCTTCAAATAGTACCGACACACAAACGAAACATATTTGTTACTGCATCTTCAATATCCAGCAAAGAAAATGAAATATGATCCCCCTACTTTTGCGGCATATTATTAACGCATACTAACAAATATGAAACGACTCGTTAAATTAGTCTCATTGATTCTCTTATTTTTAAACATGAGCAACAATACTTTCGCCGAAGAGAAAGTAAATGTAGTCAAGCAAGGAACAATCCGCGGACGAATCATCGATGCTTCCAAACAAACACTCCCCGGAGCATCTATCTATATTGAAAACTTACGTACGGGAGTAACAAGTGACGTCAATGGATATTACACATTTTCCAATCTGAATCCAGGTACCTACACCATAAAAATCAGTTACGTCGGCTACTCACCGGTAGAGATGAAAATTACGATTCCTGCCGGAAAGACTTTGGAAAAAGATGTTGTACTCAACGAAGGATTAGAGCTACAAGAGGTAGTAGTAGGAGGCGCTTTTCAAGGACAACGCCGGCTATTAACTCACAAAAAAACAGCCTGGGTATCACCAACGTTGTTTCTGCCGATCAGGTGGGGAAATTCCCCGACTCAAACATCGGAGATGCACTTAAACGTATCTCAGGTATTAATGTACAATATGATCAGGGCGAAGCTCGTTTCGGACAAGTTCGCGGAACCTCTGCTGATTTAAGCTCGGTCACGATCAATGGTAATCGTATTCCTTCCGCCGAAGGCGATACACGTAATGTACAGTTAGACCTTATCCCGGCGGATATGATACAAACCATTGAAGTAAATAAAGTAGTAACCCCGGATATGGATGGAGATGCCATTGGCGGATCGATCAACCTGGTTACCAAGAATTCTCCTTACAAACGTACAATCACTGCTACTGCCGGAAGCGGTTACAACTGGATCAGTGAAAAAGCCCAACTTAACCTGGGCTTCACCTATGGTGATCGTTTTTTCAACGATAAACTGGGTATTATGCTTTCTGCTTCCTATCAAAATGCTCCCTCAGGATCTGATGATGTAGAATTTGTTTGGGATACAGATTCAAAAGGAACAATCTGCCTGACTGATTACCAGATTCGCCAATACTACGTAACCCGTGAGCGCCAAAGTTACTCGGCAGCATTCGACTGGGATATAAACGCAAATCATAAATTATTCTTCAAAGGAATATTCAACAATCGCAATGACTGGGAAAACCGGTATCGCCTTACTCTGAAAGACTTGAACAAAGACGTTAATAAGAAGAAAGAAGGCGCAGTTGCCGACAACAAGGCCTCTGTACGCCTACAGACAAAGGCTGGAAGTCCAAACAACCGTAATGCCCGCCTCGAGCGTCAGCGTACGATGGACTTCACTCTCGGTGGCGAACATCTTTTCGGCAAGTTATCCATGGACTGGAATGCCTCTTATGCCCGTGCCTCGGAAGAGCGTCCCAACGAACGTTACCTGGGATATGAACTAAAGAAACAGAATTTCGACATAGACCTGAGCGATATAAGAAGACCCTATGCTTCAGCACAAGCCGGATCGACGCTTATACTTAATAATAATTTCTCCCTACAAGAACTTACAGAGCAACAGGAAGATATTGTAGAGAAAGATCTTAAGTTTTCAATGAATTTCAAACTACCATTAGTGAAAGGATTCTATAGTAATCAGTTGCGATTCGGAGCCAAAGTAGTAGACAAGAGTAAAGACAAAGATCTGGAGTTTTATGATTATGAGCCAGTGGACGAAAAGGCTTTTAATTCAAATAGTTTTTCCAATACCAGCGAACAAAACAGAAATGGATATATGCCCGGGGAAAAATACAAAGCAGGGACATTTATCAGCAAAGAATATGTGGGAGGGCTCGACCTGAACAACAGCAGCCTGTTTAATAAAACAGAAAATCCGGAAGAGTTGGCAGGCGAATACAAAGCACGTGAAACAGTTACTGCCGGCTACCTTCGTTTCGACCAGAACTTCGGTAAAAAACTTAGTGCAATGGTAGGTCTGCGTCTTGAAAATACCCACTTGAAATACAACGGGCGCAAACTGACACTGAACGACGATGGCGATCCGGAATCATTGACTGTTACCCCGGATGTAAAAGACAGCTACCTGAACGTTTTACCTTCCGTCTTATTGAAGTACAACGTCAGTGAAGATTTCAAGATTCGCGGTTCATTCACTGAAACACTTTCACGCCCTAAATACTCAGCATTGATACCGAATGTAAATATCAACAACAAAGACAACGAATTGACACTTGGTAACCCGGAATTAAAACCGACCACTTCGTTTAACTTCGATCTGAGTGCAGATTATTATTTCAAAAGTGTAGGACTTGTCAGTATTGGTATATATTACAAAGACATCAATGACTTCATCGTAACCCAAACAGTCAGAGGATATGAGTATGAAGGCAATTCTTATGATAAATTCATGCAACCCCGCAATGCAGGAGATGCCAATTTATTGGGTGTAGAAGTAGGCTACCAACGGGATTTCGGTTTCATCGCTCCCGCCTTAAAGTGTGTTGGATTCTACGGAACCTATACCTATACACATAGCAAGGTGAACAACTTCAACTTCACCGGACGTGAAAACGAAAAAGACCTGAAACTGCCCGGATCACCGGAACATACAGCCAATGCATCTCTCTACTTTGAAAAAGGAGGACTCAACGTACGCTTATCTTACAATTTCGCATCCGATTTTATTGATGAAATGGGTGAAAGCGCTTTCTACGACCGTTATTATGACAAAGTAAACTACATGGATGTAAACGCCAGTTATACTTTTGGTAAAAAGCTTCGGACGACCTTTTATGCCGAGGCTAACAATCTGCTAAACCAACCTCTGCGTTATTACCAGGGAATATCAGAACGCACCATGCAATCAGAACATTATGGTGTAAAGGTAAATGCAGGAGTCAAAATCAATTTCTAAATCTCTATAAAAAGACGCAAAGCAAGTATCTATTAATAATCAATAAGAAACAATTTATAAAATGAAAACAAAAAGCCTTCTCGTTCTTCTGTTTATCACAATCTGTACAATAGGATATGCACAAAAGAGCGACTATTCCATCTTCGATAAAAAATTCAATTTCTATATTGCCAACGATCTGGGACGAAACGGATATTATGACCAAAAGCCAATTGCCGAACTAATGGGAACAATGGCAGAAGAAATCGGTCCTGAGTTCGTAGTTGCCACCGGAGATATTCACCATTTCGAAGGTGTACGCAGCGTCAATGACCCTCTATGGATGACAAATTACGAATTAATCTACTCGCATCCGGAGTTAATGATCGACTGGTTTCCTGTATTGGGAAATCATGAATATCGCGGTAATACCCAAGCCGTACTTGACTATAGTAATATAAGCCGCCGCTGGTCCATGCCTGCCCGCTACTACACCAAGGTATTCAATGAAGAAGGTACAACCGTCCGCGTCGTTTGGTTGGATACTACCCCCATCATTAATAAATACCGCAATGAAAAAGAGACTTATCCGGATGCCTGCAAGCAAAACAGAGAAAAACAGCTCGCCTGGGTAGACTCAGTACTGACCGCAGCCAAAGAAGACTGGGTAGTTGTAGTAGGACACCATCCTATCTACGCCGAAACTCCCAAAGATACCAGTGAACGAGACGACCTGCAGAAATATCTGGATCCCATCCTGAGAAAACATCATGTAGATATGTATATCTGCGGACACATTCATAACTTCCAGCATATCCGCGTATCAGGAAGCGATATTGACTACGTTGTCAATTCAGCCGGCTCACTGGCACGTAAAGTAAAACCGATCGAAGGAACACTGTTCTGTAGTCCGGAACCAGGTTTTTCTGTCTGTTCTATTGATAAAAAAGAATTCAACCTGCGTATGATCGATAAAAAGGGGAACGTACTTCATACAATAACCCGAAAGAAATAAATTCTACTCTTATAAAAAACACACAACTCAAGGGTACTCCATTCGTGATGAAAGGAGTACTCTTTTTATTTAAACTCAATTATAGGAAATTCAAAAATAACCGTTATCTTTGCACCTCCAAACAAGAGAATCTTTCTTTTTTCTCCCTACCCCATTCTTTATCCACAAAGTTATGAACAATGTTATCAACAGGTAGACGCTAAAGTTATCAACAAGTTAATATCCTTATTATCAAACAATTGAATTCTTCACACATCATTTATCATAATTACATATTCACAAACCCACAAACAGATTCATACCACCGCCCTTTCAAATACCTGGTAATTTTAAAAGGGCTAAAAATCTTTTCCAATTGAGATATTATCAATCCAAACATAAATGCTCTTCAATATATCCCTACACATTCCAAATAAAAATAATATTAATATTTATTATTTTACTATTTTTGCAATATCATTCGATATTTAAGCAAATAAACAATATATAGCATAAACATTAATATAAAATCGTCATGTTTGGAAAAAAGAAAGATGAAAAAAATTCCCAGATACAGTCTGAGCCCCTGAAACTGACAACTATAGCTATGGGAACAGTTATAAAAGGCACAGTTGATGTAGAAGGAAGTTTAAGAGTAGATGGTACTATAGAAGGAAATGTTTCCTGTCATAAAACCATGATATTGGGTCCACAAGGAACAATCATAGGAAATGTAACCTCTGTTTCTGCAATATTACATGGTATCCTGAAAGGAGATATACATACGGAAGAAGAATTAGTGTTGAAATCAGGATGTTCAATGAAAGGAGATATTTACACTTGCAAGTTAGAAATAGAACCGAAAGCACTCTTTAACGGTGCTTGTAAAACAATGGAAGAAAATATACAGCCACAAGGACAATCACTTGAATAATCCCAGATCAATCTGACTTCATAATCATAAGATCGGCTTGCACCAGATGTAACCTTTTTCTTTCCTAAGGATAAAGTCACCGGATTAGATGTAAACGCAAATTTCCACTATGTATTTAACTTTAAAGAAGATGGCCAGGAGTTTTCCGTTTATCCCCTTGCCGGCATCGGTATGCAAAACAATTTTTATAAAAAAACAATGTTGAAATAAAAGGGAAAGAGATTGAAATAGATCGAAGCAACTCTACTAAATTTGCTTTCAATCTGGGAGGAGGAATCACTCTTCCACTTTCCGAACACAGTTATTTGAATGCCGAAGCCAAATTTATGTTTGCCAAAGATGATAACGTAGTAATCATGTTGGGTTACGGATATAAATTCTAAAAACGTAATCATGTAGTCAAAATGTAACGGGAATTATCCTAAATCCTGAATAATTCCCGTTTGGTATATAAACCACTTTACCATCGAAAAATACAATAAATCTATAAAGACATCACCGTACTTAATTATTAATTCGCAAAGTTATCAACAACGTTATCAACAGGTTATTCTAAAGTTATTAACAGCCTAAAACCTTCATTATCATATATTTGAAATCCATACACACAGTTTATCATAATTACAGATTCACAGACCTACCAACATACTCACCTCACTGCCCTTTCAGATACTTGATAGTCTTAAAAGGAATACCCTCTTTATTGCATAGCTGAAGTATATAAATCTCTTGATTAAGTTCTTTCAAATCATCCCAATTGGTTATTTGCATCATATATTTTCCTTCTTTCGTATATATGTTTATAACAGAAGCATTTACAAAATCGCTATGTATTGTTTGTATCCCTGTTATATCACTCTCCAAGGTTATAATAACCTCATCTTCGCCATACTCATTGTAAACATGAAGCCAAACCCATGCACAATCAAATGTATTAATACCACTTCGGCACACATGGGCAACAAGGGGTTCTTCAATCGTTTGTATTTCCAAGAAAGGTGAATATTCCTCTCTAACTCCAACTTCCAAAAAATCAGAACCAACATAGCGAACCGTAAAATCAATGCTGTATGCAGTATTCGTTTCATTTACCGTTTTTATGATTTCACTATAAGATATAATGTGAGGTTTCAAATCCAACATTATATTATATGAAGCTACTGACTCTTCCCCATCAATGAAACAACTAAATACAATCTTCCCACTAATGCAATGATCTGCATCTATATCATAGAGATCTTTACTCTCAACTATAGGGATCGTAAATATATCATTTTGGGATGTAGCAATGATGGTCTCTCCACCACCTTTCAAAGGCAAAGTATAAGTCCACTGCGGCTCACTAATAAAATGATCCGTGTTATTTTCAATGCTAAAGTTATAACTTTCATAAGCAGAAGCAAATCCATCCTCTTCAATTCTTCCACATACAATCTTCAAGCCCGATTGTTCTTGAATCTCTCTTCCAGTAGGCGACATCTCTGAAAGCTGGCTATTAATCGGCAAAGATTCTGTATCGTTCTTTTGCGCAAAGAGAGTACAACTAAGACTAATTAACAGCAGCATGATAATTCGTGCTTTCATACACTTTCCTTTTTAAATTTAGTTATTTGAATTTTAGAATTATATCATAATAATTAAACACCAGCAAGTTTATCAGGCATTCCCCCCAACCTTATGATTACAAAGACCTTAAGCTATGATTAAATATCCGACTACCCAACTGATATAAACACAAACTTACAAACAGATTCACCTCACTACCCTTTCAGATACTTGATAGTCTTAAAAGGAATACCCTCTTTATTGCATAGCTGAAGTATATAAATCTCTTGATTAAGTTCTTTCAAATCATCCCAATTGGTTATCTGCATCATATATTTTCCTTCTTTCGTATATATTTTTATGACAGAAGCATTTACAAAATCGCTATGTATTGTTTGTACCCCTGTTATATCAGAATCACCTATCAAGTTCTTCAACGTTATAGTAATCTCATCTTCGCCATACTCATTGTAAACATGAAGCCAAACCCATGCATAATTAAAAGCATTAATACTACTTCGGTACACATGGGCAACAAGGGGTTCTTCAATCGTTTGCATTATCAAAGAAGGCGAATATTCTTCTCTAACTCCAACTCTCAAAAAATCAGAACCTACATAGCGAACCGTAAAATCAATACTGTATGCAGTATTCGTTTCATTTACCGTTTTTATGATTTCACTATAAGATATAATGTGAGGTTTCAAATCCAACATTATATTATATGAAGCTACAGACTCTTCCCCATCAATGATACAACTAAATACGATCCGCCCACTAATGCAATGATCTGCATCTATATCATAGAGATCTTTACTCTCAACTATAGGGATCGTAAATATATCATTTTGGGATGTAGCAATGATGGTCTCTCCACCACTTTTCAAAGGCAAAGTATAAGTCCACTGCGGCTCACTAATAGAATGATTCGTGTTATTCTCAATGCTAAAGTTATAACTTTCATAAGCAGAAGCAAATCCATCCTCTTCAATTCTTTCACATACAATCTTCAAGCCCGATTGTTCTTGAATCTCTCTTCCAGTAGGCGACATCTCTGAAAGCTGGCTATTAATCGGCAAAGATTCTGTATCGTTCTTTTGCGCAAAGAGAGTGCAACTAAGATTAACTAACAGCAGCATGATAATTCGTGCTTTCATACACTATTTCCTCTTTTAAAAATTTAGTACTGGAAAAAAACGGTCGATCCCCCCACATCCATTCACTTTTTGTCATCATCTTCCATGTATCACAAAAATAGTAGTTTTTCTCATTCTTTCACCTTTTTAACTCAAGACATACAGCCGTATGTACTATTCTGTCTAAAATGGCATCTGCAAACATTTAATACATTGATTGAAAACATTTATAATTAAAGAGTCACTGAAAAGAATATTCTTCTCCCAATGACTCTCCGTTCATATAAATCCTCCCTCAAGAACTTTATAAGAACTTATTTTATGAATTTCGTATTATAGGATTTACCATCTTCGTCTGCAACCTGCAAGCCGTAAACACCTTTACCTAATGAGTTAATATCAATATTATTATCAAGAACTTTACCTTCTTGTACTATCATCGAGGAATTCAAATCCAAGACTTTATAATCTGTTATCAACTTATTGATATTTCTCTTACGGCTATTTCTCAGTTCTAAAGATATAACATTTTTATCTACGCGTGAGCTTAAAGTATACGTTGCCGGCACTAATGGGGACACAAGCAATTGTTCACTAATAGTTTCTCCATTCTTGTTCATCGCACGCAATCTAAAAGTTGTACTATACTCTTTATCAACCGATGCAATGAAATAGCCAGCTCTTATATCCTCAACATAGAAAGTAAATGGCACTGGAGATCCTTCTTCCAACTGTTCTACCAAGATACTTTCAGTCCCCTCCACATTCTGAAATGCAATTTTCACATCAGCATAATATTCATCATCCGAAGCTCTGGTTTGTGGCATTACTTTAGAGAATGCCAACTGAGGCTTCTGAGGAAGATAGTCCAAAAGGAAATAACGAGCAAACGTAGAAGCACCGGGAATAGCCTGCCCAGGAAAATAATAGTCTATGTCAATATGAAGCAACTTACAGCGTAAATGACCATCACTTGATCGAATATAGTCCAATGCTTTCACCGGATCTATTTCAGAAGTAGAGAACTCTAACTCAGGTATCATACGATATTCCTTTTTTAATAAATCCCATGTCCCATCCTTTCGTAAAATGGACAAACTCCATCCTAACAGTGGGTGGTTAAGTTCTATATTTAGTTCCGGATAATTCCGAAATTGACTTATGTAATTATAAACATCTTCATTAGATGATTGATCTACATAATTTGATCTTATAGAATTGCGAATAGGAACCTGGTTCACACCCTTATTTGCGTTTATTGTAAAAGACAATTGCTTGCCATACTCTTCTACTTCATCCGTAGATGTAGAGGCTATATTTCCTTGCCCACCTCCACCTCCTCCAACAGCAATATCAGTATACCAACCCATAGCTTTCAGAAAAGGTCTAAACCATTTACCAATATTACGTATAGAAGTTCCTCGCGGTAAATCCGGTTGCATCAATCGTGTTTCAGTATTTGCTTCATCAGCTTTGAAAAAAGACAAAGAACGTCCATTCTCAAATATAGAGGGAGAATACAAGCCATATGAGTCTCCGTAAGAATATTCGATGATTGCATTACCTGAAGTAGCGCGATTATATGCACTTATCGGATTATATTCTTGTGAAAAGATATCAAAATCTGGCGACAATACTTTTTCATCATATAAAAGAAGGGTTTGTTTTTTAAAATCAAGAATTTTATTTGTATTATCACCATGAGGACCAAAATAAAAACCGAATGTTTTACAAATTTCACGTAATACAATCGTTACAAAATCATATTTATCTTCTTCTACAGAGTCTAAAGAATAAGAAAAAATATCATTATCACTAAAAGTTATTATTCCATCAGGTTCATCAAAATAATCCAATGAAATTTTAATTCCATCAAGCCCATTATCTCTAAATCTATACTTTATTGTAGGTTTTACAACTCGTTCAAGAAGAGCAGCACCACCTGGAGACATATTACAAGTATCAGTACGAAGAGCCGTTTTAGCTATCACATTATTTCCTCTCAATTTACCAAATTTAGCCATTATTTTAAGCGGCAATACAGTAGGCATTTGCTCCTCTAAAAGCCGACAAGCGTATTCAAAAGCACTTTTTCTTTCCAAGTTTTGTTCCCATTCTTCACCTTCATACTGAACTTGAATAACCGTTCCACCTACAACTTCACGTACTATTGGTTTAGGAAAAGTTTCCTTACGAAAAAAATCAGCACCAAAGCTAATTGACTCAATCTCATCTTCTTGTGCATAAGAAAGGGTTGCTAATCCAAACACAAAAAATAATAGTAATAGTCTATTCATAATCCATGTTTTTATAATTAATACATCATCTATTTTTTACCATTTTGAATGTTAACCTCTTTTTAGAGTAATTGTCTTTATATGAAACAAAATAAATACCTTCCACCAGATTTGAAACATCAATATTCCTCATTGGCATCCCAACATATTTTACAAGTCGTCCTTTAGAATCATAGATAGATACAGGGAAGATAGCATCCATACCCTCTTGTACGTATAATATATCCTTTGCTGGATTTGGATAAAATGGTACATTCTCCATTTTAATAGTCGGAATGGATGTAGCTACTTTGGAATTCCACAAAGTATCTTTGCATTCAACCATTCCACTATAGTTAACTGCCCAAAATCTAAAACAGCGATCTCCATCATAAAACTCCAGAAGCCCCACTCCCTTCTCAGCGTCAATATTAGGCTCAAAATAAGAGGACAACATATTCCCCGTAAAAGAAGCATCTTGCTCAACTATATATACATACTTAGTTCTACAGGAATTAATCTGTATTGTTATATACCCATCTTCATAAATATTCCATTGTTCATCATAATCACTCCAAGTAATATCCAGTACTTTTATTTTAGGTACAGAAGGAAGCACATTTATATAAAAGATCTTATCAAGTTGTATCTTTCGTCCCTGATATTCCCCCTCAAAAGTTATTTTCCCTTGAAAATAAACAGAGCTATCATTCTCTACAGTATATCTTTTATATTCAGGTCCAGAATATTCATATGCCGACGAATCTATAATAATTCCATAATCTATAGAAGTAGCGTTCTTTATAATTACATAATTTCCTTGCTGTGCTTCAACACCAAAGCTCCATTTACAAACATCAGGAACTATATTCTCCCCGAACTTATCCACTACATGAAAAGCACAACTATCATCAAGTAATAAAGCACCGTATTTATCCAAAGATACATTATCCAACTTTACCACTGTACCTGAAAGGGCATAATCAGTTTGGGCATAGATATTAAGAGAACAAACAAAAGCCAACGTTAAAACAGAAAGTATTCTCATCGATATATCTTTTTAGTTACTACCTCTCCATCTGCATATGTAATCATCATGATATATATCCCTTTCGATAAATGATTAACATCCTCATAGTCTTTTGTTTGAAGAATAATTCTCCCTTGTATATCTCGTACTTCCATATATACAATATTTGAGTTAGCTATAGGATTTCTTATCTGAGTAGAATTATTCATTAAATTCAATTGACTTGGAATTTCAACAGTATAATATGCTTTTCCTATTTTATTACTTATCCTCAAATCAACCCAAGACGTTCCTATCATATAAATGTATTCAAAACGAAGATGGACGATATACGGAATATAAAAAAAATGAGTATCAACTATATCACTATACTCTTCAGATTTTTCCACATAAAGATAATCTGCTCCAGTATAGATAACTGTTAAATCAAGATTATAAAACTTTGATCCAGGAATTGGAGTTATAGCATCCACTTTCACCGATATAAAAGTTGGTTTAGTAGCAAGGTAAACATAAAACACTTTAAACATTTTCGTCCCATTAACTGTAGCACTCAAACTTATCCTACCTTTAATATCACCATTAATATTTCTATAATATTTTGTTAAATCATCGACTTTATCTATACTAAATTCTGAAGATTTTCCTACTTTAATAGAATCAAACATCATCTCATTGTTCAGCAATTCATACTTCCACGAATAATCTGTAATATTTCCGGAAGTTGTTTCTGCATGAAAGCCATAACTTTGAAAAGCAGAAGCCATTCCTGTAGCATCTATATTTGCTGCTATAATTTTCAGACTATTTTCCGGTTCTCTCCAACCAATCGTTTTAAGAACTTCTAATGTCTTTTCATCTATTTGTTGATTTTTATCTCCGATTCGCACATCATATGACATCAAATCACCTTCCGTATCAAAATAGCTCAAATAATTATAACCTTGAAACTCAGGTGAAGCATATAATTTTAAATTATTATTATCAGGAGTTTTATAATAGACATTATCACCTTTTACAAACGAAATAAGCTCCTGGCTCGTACGTCCATTATTGGGCATCTCATTTAAACGTACATTATTAGAATTAACAACCAAATTATCAAAGGGAGAGAAATATTTTCTCGTAAAAAAAACAATTCCTTTTGTAGAGTTATTAACAACAGAAGATCCAAATCCCAACGACATAGCAATAGCGCGCAACATTGCCGTTGTCAGATTTTTCTTATTCGTAACTTCTCCACTAAAACTATAATCCCAATCTACATCATCATTGATTTGAATTATGGCATCTTCCTCTCCAGTCCGCTTTCCATCAATTAAGAAATTTATAAAATAACTTTGAGGATATGCCTCATTGGTCCCCGACAATAAAGTGTATTTTACCTGAGCAGCAAAATCAGCAGCTTCCACTCCCATCCTTTCTCTCTCAAACCTTAGAATTATCTTTTTAGGAATATATAGTTTCTCCTCCCACAGTTGTGCGGCAGCCTTATGCAACATTGCATTTCCTCACTCATTCCACCTCCGAACTGCACTTCAATAACTCCTCCAAAATCACTACTCAAGCGTTCTGTACGTAATAAACAAGGTTTTATTGTCTGCGCACTTACAGGAGAAGTATCCAGACGTCCTTCAAATACAAGAATTGTATCTTGTTGAGCCATCACTAAACCTATGCCTTGCAGAGTCAAAAGGCTGACTAAAATCAATAAATATTTTTTCATCGCGTCAAGTATTAGCAGAAATCATTTTTTATTGTAATCAAAATAGGAGCTATTTATTTTACTTCAAACACACCGTAAATATATCCTCCATACGAATTTGTTAGTTCTAACAAATAGACTCCAGGAAAGTAATCCTCAACAGAAATACTATATTTCTTAGGATTATTAATCAGAAGAGAATGAGAATATACAACCTGATTAGCTTTGGAAATAGTTATCGAGACATCACCTGCAAATTCCTGAAACTCGAGAGAAATAATAGAATTTTCAAGAGATGCAGTTACAGGTATAAAAGGCATGGAACGATGACCTTTATCTTCACTATCATCACCTTTCCAATGACCAGTAAAAGAAATTTGCCCCCATGGCGAAATAAAATCATCGCCATTCTCATGTGCAACAACTGTACAACTAAGACAAACTAACAATAGTAGGACAATCCGTGCTTTCATTTTCTGTTGTTTTTATGTTTCTGTTACACAAAAGTAGAACATTGGGTTCAATGAACAAAAAATAAGGCATGGACTAAATTTCAGCATATATATATCTACAAATCAATAAAATAGATATCAAACAACTTAAAATAAGTGGACTATTTGAGTTTATCACTCTGACATTTGTGCAAAAAATCTTCTACAGATTCATCTTTTGCTAACTTTAAACGCTCCTTTAAACGCATCTTAGCTTTAAATATCGTATGATTATCTTTACTATCAAAGAGAATCTTCAATTCTCTTGTAGTAAATCCTAAAAACAGAAATGTTAAAAGTTTAATATCATGCTTTGTTAATTGACTACATTCTCTCTTCAACTTGATCAGAGAGTTGCTATAAAGACAATTCACTAAATCAAATATTTTATCCCACTCTTCAGGAGTTAGTTTTTCTACAAGTACCTCCCCACTCTTTAGCATCTTAATCAATGTACTAACATCAATTTTACTACGCAATTTCTCATTTTCTGTGATCAATACTTTCATTTTTCGGGACAACTCTTCTACCTTACACTGTACACTTGTTTCATTCTTCTGTTGTTTATACGCTCCGATTTCATTCTGATAAGAGGCTATTTGCTTATTATTTTTTTCAATAACCTTTCTGGTTTGTATAACTTCTAATTTTGCACGCCCATATCTTGCATAGAAAAAATATACTATCCCAGAAAACAAAATCACAACAATCAGATAAATAATATGTAAGACCCTCTTCTCTAATTTACCCCGTAACACTTCGGTTTCAAATTCTTCCTTTTGGTATTTAGCCTGAAGCTGTACCAACGCTTCTCGTTTTCTATCATTTTCAGCTATATATAATAAGGAGTCCGATCGTCCTTTCAAAATGAGAGCTTGCTCATAATCATGATCAGCTTTAGCCAATTTTGCTAAGCATTCATAAGCTTCAGAACTGGTGAATAGATTATCACTATCCAAACAAAGTTTCAAGTACTTCTCTGCATCTTGTTTTCGCCCCATCATCTGATACAAACGTCCTAATGACATATAATGAAGCACAAACATATCTTTATCAGGCTCTTCATCGAGAATCCTCAGAAAAACCTTTTCAGCCTTTAAATATTGCTTTTCAAAACAATACATCTTTCCCAATATCTTGGAACCATTGATTTTTAACCGGACAGGATTATTCGTAAGTAATTGTAAACTTGTCATAACACACTGGTAGACACTATCCATCTCTTGCTTTAAGAAAAAAGAAGTTCCCATTGTCTGATAGGCGTAGGCCACGCCCAATGTGTCTTTCGCCTGATAATAATAGGAAATGGCTTGGTGGCAGCAGTGAATAGCTTCATCATAAAGTGATTGATCGCGATAAAAAAACGACATATCTGCAAGCATCAATCCCATTATCTTATGCTCTTTCGTCTCTTTCAAAACTCGCCGGGCTTCCCAATAGACTTTCATAGCCCGCGTGGTTTCCCGTTTTCCTTGAAGTACACGTCCATAATAATACAATGCTTTACCATATTTACTTTTATCCTTTTTCTTCTTGAAATAATCGATAGCAAAAGTAATAGAAGAGTCAGCAGACATATCCATATAATTCTTATCGCGTGCTTGAGTCAGTAACAACACATAATCTGCACGTTCCTGACCTGACAACTTATCGGGACAAGATATTTTCCTTAATAGATTTAATGCACTATCAGGGTATACTTCCATACACTGCTCCGCTTGCCGAAGAGTTACTATAACCTCTTCTGGTGCAGAGGAACAAGCAACGAAAGCTGCAATGAGAAAAGACAAAAAGAAAATGCGATTATATTTCATTCGTAAAAATGATTAAAAGTGAAGGTTTTACGGGCAGATCTTCTTCGTTACTACTTTTCCATCTGAATAGGTAATCGTCACAATATACATTCCTATCGATAGATGATTAACAGCCTCATAATTTTCTGTTTGAAGGAGAAGCCTTCCTTGCATATCCCTTACTTCAACTTGTGAAATGCTTGATTCTGCTGTGACTTCTATGATCGGATCGGGATTCAGCTGACTCGGTATTTCTACCATATAATACGCTTTTCCCACCTTGTTTTTTAATTCTATCTCAACCCAAGCCATTCCTATCATATAAACACCTTCAAAATGTAATTTAGTAAGATAAGGTTCATAGACATAAGCACTTTCTCCAAAACTACTATTTTCCTCTGTTTTAAAAGCATAAAGAAAATCAGTACCTGTATATATTAGCGCTATATCAAGATTATAAAATCGTTTTTGAGGAATTGGAGTTATAGCTACTTTCACCGATACAAAAGTAGGTTCGGTAGCAAAATACACATAGAATGTTTCAGACTTCTTTTTCCCATCGGCAGTAGTAGCAGTCAAACTGATCTTACCCTTAATATCTGCATTGATATTCTTATTATACTTCGTTACATCATCTATCTCATCTATACTGAAATCAGAAGAATCTCCTGTTTTGATAGTGACAAAATTCATTTCGTTATCCAGTAGTTCATACTTCCATGAATAATTCGCTATACTGCCTGAAGTGGTTTCGGCATGAAAATTATAGCTTTGAGAAGAAGAAGCAATACCCGTATCATCAATGCCTTCTGCTATTATCCTTAAATTACTTTCAGGTTCCTCCCAGCCAATTGTTCTGAGAACTCCCAATACTATCTCATCTATTTGCTGAATCTTATCTCCTGTCCTGGTATTGTATGACATCAAGTCACCATCAAAATATAGATAATTCAAGTAATTATAACCTTGGAACCTGCGAGAAGTATACAACCTGAAGCTTTCATTAGCAGACGTTTTACAATAAACACGCTCTTCCGACACAAATGAAGAAAGTTCCTGGCTTGCAACTCCATTATTCGGCATTTCATTCAGACGGACATTATTGGAATCAACAATCAGATTATCAAAAGGAGAGAAACATCCCTCTATAGAAAAGATAATGCCATGTGATACATCATTTACAACCGATGAACCAAAGCCTAACGAGATGGCAATGGCACGTAACATGGCTGTTGTGAAATTCTTCTTATCCACAGCCTTTCCGTTAAAACTATACTCCCAATCCGTGTCTTCATTAATCAGGATAATAGCATCCTCGTCATATACACGTTCGTCATCAGTTAAGAAATTCTGATAATAACTATTGGGATATGTTGTTTTCGCATCGGGGAATGACGTATATCTCACCTGAGCCTGAAAATCGGCAGCTTCTGCTCCCAACTCTTTTTTCTCAAACTTCAAAACTACATTTTCAGGAATATATAACTTTTCTTCCCAGAGTAGAGCGGCGGCCTTTATACAATGCTGCATTTCATCATCTATTCCGGCTCCACATACTACTTTAATCACTCCTCCAAAATCACTACTCAAACGTTCTGTTCGAGGCAAACAAGGTTTCATGATTTGCGATCCCCATGGAGTAGTATTCATATGTCCTTCGAATACTAAAATTGTATCTTGCTGAGCCATAGTTAAACCTATGCTCTGTAGTGTCAACAAACCAACCAAAACTAACAAACATTTTTTCATAGTTTTAAATATTAGAAGAAATAAACAATATTCAGTACCAGAACAATAAATGTCCTCATCGACAAATCTTCCTCGTTACTACTTTTCCATCCGAATAAGTAATCGTCACGATATACATTCCTCTCGATAGACGATTAATATTCTCATAATTTTCAGTTTGAAGAACAAGCCTTCCTTGCATATCCCTTACTTCAACCTGTGAAATACTTGATTCCATTGTTACTTCTTCTATGGAATCAGGTTTCATCTGATTGGGAATTTCAACTGTATAAGACGTTGTTCCCACATTGTTCTTTAATTCTAAAACGACCCAGACTCTTCCACCCTTGTAAATATTTTCAAAGTGAAGATGAACGATGTACGGTTCTTGATAAGAACGCGATCTAATTGCAATGCTGAACTCTTCATAGAGTTCTGCATAAAGAGATTCAGCACCACGAAATTCGGCTGTTAGGTCAAGATTATAAAAATTTGATCCGGGAATTGGAGTGATGGCATCTACAGTCACGGAGATAAAGACTGGTTTATCCGTCTCTTCCAAAGCAGTTGACCGAAATTCCTCTGATGTATTTAAATCACCTTTCATGTCACGAGACATCACAAAGCTTGTGCCCTGTAGTGTCAACAAACAAACCAAAATCAATAAATATTTTTTCATAGCTTTAAATATTAGTAAATAAGGAAACTCTATCACAACGATAACAGAAGCAGTTTGCTTCACTCCCAGACATCAATCATAAGTATATCCTCCTAATATTCCTATGATACAGAATAGCATAACATGAAAGTTACAACATAAGGCAATCTATAATTATGCCTCACTTGTAACTAAGTAAGATATCAAACTTTACAAAAGTAATAAAAATTAAAAGGAACGAGTCTTTTATCTTTGAATAATATGTAATTTTTTAAGTCAGAACAAACAGAATAATATAAGTTTCAAAGAGTTTCAATACGTTGAGAAAAGATTCTCAATATATAGAGAAAAAATTCTCAACGTATTGAGAAAAGATTCTCAATGCATTGAAACTATTTTCTCAATACATTGAAACAAACTGTATCATGCTTTCAACCGAATAACAAACCGACTACCTTTGCCCAACTCGCTCTCTACAGTCAACGTGCCGCCATGTGCTTCTACGAAATCTTTAGAGATGGAGAGTCCCAGGCCACTGCCTTGCACTTTAGTGCCGGGTACACGAAAATAGCGGTCAAAAATGCTCTGATGATAACGAGGATCGATACCTTTACCAAAATCCTGTACATAAAGCTCTATCTGGTCACCTTCTTGCTGAGCACCAATAACCACACGTCCGTTCTCTCTTGAATAACGAATGGCATTACTTAGCAGATTGGTAAGTACCCAGGCTATTTTTTCACTATCTACAAACAATTTGCCGATCTTCTCTTCCGGGTATTCCACTTCAATCTGTATATTGAACTTATCGGCCTGAACCTGGTTGGCCTTGATAGCATATTCAATCAGTTCAATGGGCTTCGTGATCTTAGGCATCATCTGGAGTTTTCCGGCTTCTACCTGAGTCATATTCAGCAGTTCGCCGGTAATCTCCAACAGGCGCTGGCTACTGTCTTTAATGCTCTTAGACAGCTGTTCCTGCTCTTCATTCAACGTACCCACACGTTTATCTTCCAGTAGTTGAAGGCTCATCATGATAGCAGAAATAGGAGTCTTCAACTCATGGGAAATGGTAGAGATAAATGTGGTTTTAGCTGAATCCAGCTCTTTAAATTCGGTGATATTCTTCAGAAGGATAACATCGCCCAACTTATGAGGTTCGTCTTTATCGGCATTGGTATTGTTGATAGGGATATAGGCAGCCTTGAAATAGCTCTCTTTATTATCTGCATAAATTTTCAATGGTTCTTTCTTATCGCCGGGGCTAACGAGTTCGCGAATCAAGCGACGGAGAAGGTCATTCTTCAAAGAAAGCTCTTCGGCAGATTGGCGGATCACGTTTTCTCTTTTCAAATTGAGCACATTCAGTGCCTCGTTGTTGATGAAAAGAATTTCACGCTCGGTATTCAATCCGATAATAGGCTCATTGATACTATTGACAATGGCTTCCAGAAACTTTTTGGCTGAAAGGATATCGGCAAGCGTACTGGCCCGATACTCAGTGAGACGTTCTGCCATACGATTAAAACTATCAGCAACTTCCCTGAATTCTTCACTGCTTTTCATATCAAGGCGCTTTTCGTAGTTATGATTGGCTATTTCAAGAATACCTTGTTTAAGCTCAAGAATAGGTCTACTAATGGAACGCGGTAACCAAAAAAGCAGAACCAGACCTGTGAGTACACAAATACCTCCTGTAACAGAGATCCATAATAAAGCCCGTTCGAGGGCAGGCAGTGCAGCAGGACTGTCGGGGTCCGTAGCAGTCAGTAGCTGTAGGTTGACAACAGATAGAGTTACCAATAAAATAATCATTCCGGCCAGTATCCCGATTCCGAAAAGCAATTTCGTTTTTATATTCATGATTTAAAGAAGTTTTTTAGTTTGTGAGTTCGTGAGTTCTTTAGTTTACTTACAAACTCATTCCACTGCAAGTATAATCAAATCTACGTTTGCTTGTGCCAGATTTGCCAAAAACTTTTTATAGGCGAACACTGCACAAAGGGCATTCGAGACACGTAAGCGGGGGCTTCCCATACAGATAGTTGTTATCTGCCTCTCACGACACGTCCGGACAATGCTTCCAAGTACATCCTTCGACTGTACCTGAACAACTTCTCCCCCCAACTCAGCTACCAATTTAAAATGATTTAATAAATGACGTTGGCTGGCAAGATCTATCCGGTCCATACTCTCACGGGGCGTCTGCACATAAAGGGCAACAAAGGTGGTATTGTAACGGGTGGCCAGACGGGCTGCTTTACGGATAATACGCCGGGGCGTCTTTTCATGGCTGCTAATACAAGCCATAAACTTTTCATGCCGGACACCCATACTCATTACAACTTCGTTCTCTACTTTTTTTTCTACACGCAACGCTACCTCTTTCAGAGCGAGTTCGCGTAACTGAAGGATATTCTCCGTTTTAAAGAAGTTATTCAAAGCTACCTGAATTTTATCCGGACGATATATCTTTCCGGCTTTCAAACGGGTTATCAGTTCCTCGGCGGTAAGGTCGATATTCACCACTTCATCTGCCTCTTGTAACACACTATCGGGAACACGTTCTTTTATTTCGATGCCGCAAATGTCCTGCACTTCTTCGTTTACACTCTCGATATGCTGAATGTTAATGGCAGAGATTACATTAATACCCTCATCGAGCAGTGTCAGTACATCCTGCCAACGTTTCTCGTTCAAACTACCTTCAACATTGGTATGTGCCAACTCATCTACAATCACGATTTCCGGGTGGATACGGATGATGGTTTCAAGGTCCATCTCTTCCAGTTCTTTCCCTTTATAAAAAATCTTCCGCCGCGGAATCAGCGGCAAGCCCTCTATGAGTGCCTCTGTCCCGGCACGCCCATGTGTTTCGATGTATCCTATCTGCACATCTACCCCGTTATCGAGTAAATCATGTGCTTCCTGAAGCATACGATAGCTCTTACCCACACCGGCAATCATCCCGATATAGACTTTAAATTTTCCCCGGCGTGACTTCTTTATCAGATCCAGGAAATGCTGTACACTCTCTTCTCTATCCATACTTCTATATATCTATTTTTCAACCCCATAAAGCTGTGTCAAAAGTCTAAAAAAGCTATCAAGCTGCAATTCAATAATGCGGATTAACGCAAATTATCGCAGATTTAATTTAATCTTTGCGTTAATTTGCGTTTTAATAATAACGAGTTTTACTTTTTACACATCCTCAAGATACTAATTAGTTATGCCAGAGTTTAGTTAGAGTTTTAAAGTAATGCCGAAAACCAAATGGGCATCTTCCATACGTGGATTCCAGATGGCTTGTGCAAAAACCGGCAGGGAAAACCGATCACTAAACCGGATGGCAGTTGTTCCTTTCAAAGCAATATTGGTCACTGCAAAACCATTGCAATTATACTGAGGAGCAGTGTAGGGAACAATGCCACACGTTACATTCAGATCTACTGTCTTCACACTGAACGGATAGTTGAGTTCCATATAAGAGGAATAATTCTGTTTCATTTCTCCCCGGTCATTCTCCTTTTTATCCTGTCCGGCAAACATCGTGTACCAGGCAATTGAAAGCGGAAACTTTTCAACCGGCAGCGTATAAGCCAATCCTGCTTCAAAGTGATGTGCTGTTTCATGGCTTTTGAATTTAAAATAATTACCCGTCCCTTGCCCGGGCCACCAAAGGTCTGCCACTGAAAGGGTCAGTCCTGTACTTCCAAAAGCATAAGCAGCGGTCAGGTCTATTTCTTTATTCGCTCTTCCTTCTGAGGCCTGACAACCATCGAAATCGGTTGATCCCCAGGCCGTCAATGAAAAGCCACCGATAGTAAAGCCTAAGGTTGGCTGGATACTGGTTCCGGTCTGATACATTCCACGCCATACATATGAACTGACTAAGTCGCCCTGTACGGTAAATTCCTGTGCCTGTGTGTTGGTGGTTGCCATTAAGCAACCAACTACAGCTACCAATGAACCTAAAAATACTTTCTTACTAAAAACCTTCATATACTACAATGTTTATTTTGCTTTTTCCAAAGCAATGTTCAGTTTCAATACATTCACTTTCTCTGTTCCAAAAAGTCCTAATAAGGGCTTTTCTATCGTTTTGTCGACAATCTCTTTTACCTGTTCCTCATGCATCCCACGTGCCTGTGCCACTCTTTTCACCTGTACATAAGCACAAGTAGGGGTGATATCCGGATCGAGTCCCGATCCACTGGCAGTTACCATCTCGGCAGGAACCTCACTACGGTTCAGGTAGGGATGATGAACGAGGAAGGTGTCAATGCGGGCTTCCAGTTCAGCCAGATATTCGGGATTCGTAGGCCCTTTGTTACTACCGGAAGAACTCGTAGCGTCATAGCCATCTCCGGCACAGGAAGGACGACCCCAGAAATAAATATCTTTTGTGAAATTCTGCCCCACATTGGCAGCACCTACCACCTTACCATCCAATGTTGCCACTTCGGCATTTCCTTTATTCGGTCCTGCCACCTGTGCAAAAAGCCATAGAATAAGGACATAAAACACTGCAAAGAATACGCAGAACGCAAGCGTTATTTTAAATGATTTCAATAAAGTTTTCATCGTCATATTATTTAAAAGAATAAACTTACTACCAAATCGATCAACTTAATCCCGATGAAAGGTACAATTACCCCTCCCAATCCGTATATCAGCAGATTACGGCGAAGCAGTGCACTGGCACCTATCGGTTTGTACTGTACTCCCTTCAAAGCAAGTGGAATCAGGATCGGAATAATGATAGCATTGAAAATTACAGCCGACAGAATAGCACTCTCCGGACTATGCAAGCCCATGATATTGAGCGCTGCCAACTCGGGGATAGCCACCATAAACAAAGCAGGTACAATTGCAAAGTATTTGGCTACGTCGTTGGCTATCGAGAATGTGGTCAGTGTACCGCGTGTCATCAGTAGCTGTTTACCGATCTCCACAATCTCAATCAGCTTGGTAGGATCATTGTCAAGGTCTACCATATTACCGGCTTCTTTGGCCGCCTGTGTACCACTATTCATTGCTACGCCCACATTGGCTTGTGCCAGTGCAGGAGCATCATTCGTTCCGTCGCCCATCATCGCCACCAGTTTGCCGGCTTCCTGTTCTCTCCGGATGTATTCCATTTTATCCTCCGGTTTGGCTTCGGCTATGAAATCGTCTACTCCCGCCTTTTCTGCAATATATTTGGCAGTCAACGGATTGTCTCCGGTCACCATAACGGTTTTCACTCCCATCTTACGCAGGCGTTCAAAACGCTCCTGAATGCCCGGTTTGATGATGTCCTGCAACTCTATCACCCCGGTAACCCGCTGATTGACGCATACCACCAGCGGTGTCCCCCCATTGCCGGAAATAGCTGCAATAGTCTCTTCCACTTCCTTCGGAAAGGTGTTCCCGGCCTTTTCTGCAATCCGGCGGATAGCGTCAAATGCCCCTTTGCGAATCTGGGTACCATCGGACAGATCAACGCCCGAACATTTCGTTTCGGCAGTAAACTTAATCATGCGCGCACCGGTTGTGTTCAGGTTCCGCATTCGCATCCCCGACTCACGTCCCAACTCTACAATCGATTTACCTTCGGGAGTTTCATCGGATAGAGAGGCCAGCAGGCAGGCTTCCACAAACGCATGTTCATCTACTCCCGGTGCCGTATGGAATTTGGTCGCTTTACGGTTACCAATGGTTATCGTACCTGTTTTATCCAATAGCAGCGTATCAATGTCTCCGGCTGTCTCAACGGCTTTACCGGATTTAGTAATCACGTTGGCACGCAACGCACGGTCCATACCGGCAATGCCAATGGCAGAAAGTAATCCTCCGATAGTAGTCGGAATGAGGCAGACAAATAGTGAAAGAATGGCAGCAATAGAAATGGTTGTGCCGGATGATCAATGTTAGTATAATCGGCAAAAGGAATCAGTGTGATACAAACAATCACAAATACCAGCGTAAAACCTGCCAGCAAGATAGTCAAGGCAATTTCATTCGGCGTTTTCTTTCGGCTGGCACCTTCTACGAGGGCAATCATCTTATCAAGAAAACTCTCACCCGGTTGCTGAGTCACCAATACTTTAATGTTATCCGAGAGTACCTTCGTTCCGCCCGTCACCGAGCTTTTGTCTCCTCCGGCTTCTCTGATAACGGGTGCTGATTCTCCCGTTATAGCACTCTCGTCGATGGAAGCTAATCCTTCAATGATCTCACCGTCGGCAGGAATCGTATCTCCGGCTTCACAAACAAAGACATCTCCTTTCTTTAGCTTTGAACTGCTCACGGTCTGAAGTTTCTCACCTGTCATCAATTTTGCAGGAGTCTCTTCACGCGTCTTACGCAAACTATCTGCCTGTGCTTTGCCCCGTGCTTCGGCAATGGCCTCGGCAAAATTGGCAAACAACAAAGTGGCAAACAGAATAACGAATACCAGCAGATTGTATCCGAATGAACCGTAATGATCTCTACTCAGGGAGAGGATGGTAACCACCAGCATAATAACCGTTACTATCTCCACTGTAAACATAATCGGATTCATCATCATCGTTCGTGGATTCAACTTCACGAATGATTGCTTTAAACTCTCTATGACTTGCTCCTTTTGAAATAAAGAAGCCGATTTATTCTTTTTCATACTCTTTACTTATAGACTA
This sequence comes from Bacteroides nordii WAL 11050 = JCM 12987, assembly GCA_000613465.1. Lineage (GTDB taxonomy): Bacteria > Bacteroidota > Bacteroidia > Bacteroidales > Bacteroidaceae > Bacteroides > Bacteroides nordii. Next base: position 154,613 of record BAJA01000006.1, on the reverse strand, counting down.
AAATGTTCAGCAATCGTACTCAAGGCGTGTACCGGGAAGAATGACAAAGCAGCGACGATAAAAATAACTGCAAACGTCATGACGCCGAAAGTTGCTGTATCTGTTTTCAATGTGCCGGCGCTCTCGGGGATAAACTTCTTCTGAGCCAGCAAACCCGCAATAGCTACTTGCCCGATGATAGGAATGAAACGACTGAGAATAAGTACAATACCGCAGGAATAGTTCCAGAAATAAGTATTATCACCCAAGCCTTCAAAACCGGAACCGTTGTTGGCAGCCGAAGAGGTAAACTCATAAAGCTGTTCGCTCAGTCCATGGAAACTGGGATTATTGAGCCAACCTCCTTCACTCGCCACAAAATCCGGATGATGTGTATACAAATAGCTGGACAGAGCTGTACCAACAAGAATCACGAACGGATGGAGCAGAGCCACAATGGTAGCTATTTTCATTTCACGGGCCTCTACCTTCTTTCCCAGAAATTCCGGGGTACGTCCCACCATTAATCCGCTGATAAATACAGCTATTATGATAAAGGTGTAATAGTTCATCCATCCCACACCAACACCACCAAACCAGGTGTTTATCTGCATGTTCAGCATCTCGACCAACCCACTAAGCGGCATAGTAGAGTCGTGCATACTATTTACCGATCCGTTGGAAGTCACCGTAGTTGTCACGCTCCACAGAGCACCGGAGGCTGAGCCGATACGTACTTCTTTTCCTTCCATGGCTCCACCGGACTGGGCAATTCCCATTTCGTCGATACGCGGATTACCACCCATTTCCTGGCTTACGTTGATAAAGACTCCTACCAGATAGGCTGCCAGCATAACTCCAAATATGCTATATGCCAGTTTCTTACGTTTAATGTAGAATCCAAAGGCAAAGACCATTGCCATAGGAATAATCAGGATAGACCAGCATTCTACCACATTGCTCAGGAAAGTAGGATTCTCCAGGGGATGTGAAGAGTTGACTCCAAAATACCCTCCACCATTCGTACCCAGCTGCTTGATCGGTACGATAGCTGCCGTAGGCCCTTGCGAAACCATTTGCTCCTGTCCTTCCAGTGTGGTTACTTTCATCTTACCGTCAAATCCCATTGGCGTACCCTGTAAAATAAGGATAAAGCCCACAATCAATGAAAGCGGCAACAGGATACGTGTACAACTCACTACCAGCAGTTGCCAGAAGTTACCAATTGTTTTCGTGGTTTTAGCAGCCATCGCCTTCATCATACCCGCCATAGCAGCCATACCGGTTGCAGCAGTTATAAACTGGAAGAGCATAATTACGAACAACTGCGTAAAGTAAGTCAGCCCGCTTTCGCCGCTATAGTGCTGCAAGTTGCAGTTGACCATAAAACTAATACAGGTATTGAATGCCTGATCGGGTGTTTGCGGTCCGTTCCCATCAGGGTTTAAAGGAAGCCATCCCTGAGAAATCAAAAGCACCATTCCCCAGAAGAACCAGAATGCATTCAGAATCAATAATGATTTGAGGAATTGTTTCCAGTTCATCTCTTCCTGCGGACGGATGCCGCATACTTTATAAATTATTCTCTCAACAGGAGCCATGAAGTCCGACCAGCTCTTCTCTCCTTTATAAACCTTAGCGATGTACTTTCCTAACGGATAGGCAAGTACCACCATCAGGATCACCTGTAAAACTACACCTAAAATTTCTGTATTCATTGCTTCATTAAAATTTTTCCGGTTTGATGAGTACGTACATCAGATAACCGAAGATTGCGATACCTATCACAAATAGTATTGTATACATAAATCTAATTCTCCCTTTCTTTAAATCTTCTCAAACCAATCCACACATTTCCAAAAGAGCCAGAAGCAGGCAAAGCCGCTCAAGAGGCAGAAAATAAATGATACTGTAATTCCCATGTTTTTACCTTGTTTTAATTGTTACTAATAGTTTTTACCTGATTTACGATGTGCCAATTGCGTGCCAAAAGCGGAAAGAAAGTAATAAAACAATAAGTATCAACAGATTATATCACAAAGCATTTAAAAGAAGAAACAGCGCTACCCTTCCATTTTGAAAAGGATTGCACTGTTTTGAAAGAATGGAAAGCGTTGTTCCATTAAAGGGTTCGTCAGGGATGTCGTAGACAAACCTATCGAAGCTCGTAGAGGAGCGTTGTTTTACATGTACATGTAAAGCTGTACGACATGTGCATGTCGTGCTGCTCCACATGTGCATGTCATGCTGCGTTACATGTACATGTAAAACAACGTTCCCCGGTGAGAAAAACAACGCTCCTCTACGAGATAAGGAAAGTATCCCGGTGAGTAAACACACGAAGAAAGGTGAGAGTGGCATGCCCTGCCAACGCAGCCCAATTGGCACATTGGCACATCAACATATTGCCACATTATTATAGTTTATATTCCTCGATTTTACGATACAACGTGGTAAGTCCTATTTTAAGCAGACGGGCCGCTTCTGTTTTGTTCCCTTTGGTATACTCCAACACACGGGCAATATGCCGGCGCTCCATGGCAGATAATTCAAAACTCCCCGGTACAGCCTCGTCAGACTGCTCATAATGGCAATTCTGTATTTCCAGTGGAAGATCGCATACATCCAGGCACTCTCCATCGCATACAATAAGGCTACGCTCTATCACGTTACGCAGTTCGCGTATATTTCCCTTCCACATTTGCTGGCAGAGTGCTGCAAGATATGCCGGAGACATCCCGGTCACCGGATGGGAGAGCTTTTCGGAGAAACTACGCACAAAAGCCTCAGCAAGAATTCTGATATCTCCCGCTCTTTCGCGGAGGGATGGCAAGTGTACCTGGAAAACCGAAAGACGATAGAATAAATCTTCCCGGAAGCGTCCGGCAGCAATTTCCTCCGGTAAATTCCGGTTAGTGGCAGCAATGATCCGGACATTCACCCGGGTGGGTTTCGTATCACCTATCTTTATATATTCGCCGGTTTCGAGAATACGGAGTAACTTGGCCTGTAATTCAAAAGCCATTTCCCCCATTTCATCCAAAAAAATAGTTCCGTTGTTTGCCTCTTCAAAAAGCCCTTTCTTATCTTTCAATGCCCCGGTGAATGATCCGGCCCTATGACCAAACATTTCACTTTCCAGCAAATCTTTGCTGAACGAAGAACAATTGACGGCCACGAAGTTCTGCTTGCCACGCTTACTGTTATAGTGTATAGCTTGTGCAAAAACCTCTTTACCTGTTCCTGTTTCTCCGGTCAATAACACCGGCACATCAGTCACAGAAACCTTCCGGGCCAACTGAACAGCCTCTTTCAACGGTTTCGATTCACCCAGAATAGACTCGAAGGAGTACATCTGCCCCACCTTCTTTTCCAGTTTTTCAAGGCGAACATTCATGCGTGCTTTCTCTACAGCCCTGCTGATAAGAGGGATAATCTTATTGTTATCATCTCCTTTGGTGATATAATCGAATGCACCATTCTTGATGGCCTGTACGCCATCCGGGATATTTCCATGAGCTGTCAACAGGATTACCTCCGTATTGGGAGCCGCCTTTTTGATAGTTACTACCAAGTCTACACCATTCCCATCGGGAAGAAATACATCACACAAAGCTACATCGGGGGAGTGAAGCTCCAGTTGTTTTAAAGCCGATTTGCAGTCTCCGGCCTGGCACACTTCATAACCTTCTAATTCCATCATTCGCGCCAACAGGCTACGAATCTGGGTTTCATCATCGATAATAAGAATCTTACTCATGATTTCATAAGAGCGGTAAAAACAGGGTGCGCAAATATACAGCTTTTCAACAGACTGCCAAAGATTTTGGTATACCATTTGATTTCCATTTTCCTTTCATTTTGAAAGAAACCTCCATCGTTTCGAATGATAAACCAAAAGCCCTCAATGATGTATTATTCGCCCCCGGATACCTAAAATAGACTTTTTTTCCAACCATCGGTGAACTTTATCTATTTCTTTTGCGTTATTATTTCCAAAGGAAACTATTTACAAGAAAAAGAAACATGAAGATTATTATCATCGGAGGCGTAGCAGGAGGAGCAACCACTGCCGCCCGAATCAGAAGAATGGACGAGACAGCAGAGATTATTCTCCTTGAAAAAGGAAAGTACATATCCTATGCCAACTGTGGCTACCCTATTATATAGGAGGGGTAATCGCCGAACGGGAGAAACTCTTTGTGCAAACCCCGGAGGCTTTTTCCGTACGTTTTCGTGTAGACGTACGTACAGAGAACGAGGTCATTTTCATTGACCGGAAAAGAAAGACCGTAACCGTGCGTCTCAGTAGTGAAGACACGTACGAAGAGAGTTACGACAAGCTATTGATCTCTACCGGAGCTACTCCCGTTAAACCTCCATTGCCGGGCATTGACTCTGAGGGAATTTTCACATTACGCAATGTGAAAGATACGGACCGGATAAAAGAGTATGCCAACCAGCACGCTCCCCGGAGAGCCGTAGTAATCGGTGCCGGATTCATCGGACTGGAAATGGCAGAAAACCTGCATGCACTGGGAGCCAAAGTATCTATTGTAGAGATGGCCAACCAGGTGATGACTCCCATAGACTTCTCTATGGCATCGCTCGTACATCAACACCTGATGGATAAAGGGGTAAACTTGTATCTGGAACAGGCAGTAGCTTCTTTTGAGAAGACAGGCAGAGAGATAAAGGTTGTTTTCAAAGACGGACAATCCATACCCGCAGATATTGTAATACTCTCCATCGGAGTACGCCCGGAAACAACGCTGGCACGTGCTGCCGGACTGACTATCGGAGAAGCCGGAGGTATCTCGGTCAATGACTACCTGCAAACTTCGGACGAATCGATTTATGCGATCGGAGATGCCATTGAATATCGCCACCCGATAACCGGAAAACCCTGGTTGAACTATCTCGCCGGTCCTGCCAACAGACAGGGACGTATTGTTGCTGACAATATACTGGGAGCTAAAATCAGTTATGAGGGTGCTATCGGTACTTCTATCGCCAAAGTTTTCGATCTGACCGTAGCTACTACCGGCTTACCGGGCAAACGGCTGAGGCAAGCTGAAATAGCCTATGCTTCTTCTACTACCCACTCGTCTTCGCATGCAAGTTATTATCCGGACGCTACGCAGATGAGTATCAAGATTACATTCGATAAGGAAACAGGAAAACTATACGGTGCACAGATTGTGGGTTATGACGGGGTGGACAAACGCATCGATGAATTTGCCCTGGTCATCAAGCATCAAGGCACCATCTACGACCTGATGAAACTGGAACAGGCCTATGCTCCTCCTTTCTCATCCGCCAAAGATCCGGTAGCCATTGCCGGTTATGTGGCAGAAGATATCCTGACAGGAACCGTAAAACCGGTTTACTGGCGCGACTTGCGTGACATTCGCCTGGAACATGAGTTTCTGCTGGATGTACGCACACCGGATGAATTCTCTCTGGGTTCATTGCCGGGAGCCATCAACATCCCACTGGACGAGATACGCGACCGCATAGATGAAATACCCAAAGATAAGCCGGTCTATGTGTTCTGCGCTGTAGGACTGAGAGGTTATCTCGCCTATCGCATACTCGTTCAGCACGGATACGATAAAGTCCGCAATCTGTCCGGCGGATTGAAAATATACAAAGCGGCCACTGCCCCGATCATCAGGAATGAGGGGGGTGATACTCCTGCCAGTAGGAAAGAGAGTGCGACACCCGTGTCCATTCAGGAAGAACCTGCCGTTCCTTCACGCACCGTTCAGGTAGACGCCTGTGGTATGCAATGCCCCGGCCCTATTCTGAAAATGAAAAAGACAATGGATACGCTTGTACCGGGTGAGCGCGTACAAATAACCTCCACTGATCCCGGCTTTGCCCGTGATGCAGCCGCCTGGTGTAACTCCACCGGAAACAAGCTGATATCCAAAGAGAGTGCTGCCGGAAAATCAATCATCGTTATCGAGAAAGAAGAACCCAAGGCTTGTAGTATAGTGACATCCTGTGAAGGTAAAGGAAAAACATTTATCATGTTCAGTGACGATCTTGATAAGGCATTAGCTACCTTTGTACTGGCGAACGGTGCAGCAGCAACCGGACAGAAGGTAACTATATTCTTCACTTTCTGGGGACTGAACGTCATCAAGCGTCTCAGTAAGCCTAAAGTAGAAAAAGATATCTTCGGAAAGATGTTTGGCATGATGCTGCCTTCGAGTTCCCTGAAGCTGAAACTGTCTAAAATGAGCATGGGTGGCATAGGTGGCAAAATGATGCGCTACATTATGCACAGCAAAGGGATCGACTCGCTGGAATCTCTTCGTCGTCAGGCATTGGAAAATGGTGTGGAGTTTATTGCCTGCCAGATGTCAATGGATGTAATGGGCGTGAAGAAAGAAGAGTTGCTGGATGAAGTTACAATTGGCGGCGTAGCCACCTACATGGAGCGTGCAGACAATGCTAACATCAACTTGTTTATATAAGTAAGAACATAAGAGTATGAAAACAATATGCATGATGCGCGATCTTTATAAAGCCTTAGCGGAGTTTGAAGCGCAATTCGAAAAAGAATATGACCTGTCACTCAATGAAGCAATGATACTATGTGCCTTACAGGAGGCGAAGGAAGAAATGACTTCTACTGCCCTCTCTGCCCGTACAGGTATGGCAACTTCACACACATCCAAAGTTATCAGAGCAGTGGAAGAGAAGGAATTGATAAAAAGAGCCTTAGGAAAGACAGACAAAAGGCAAATGTATTTCAGCCTGACCCCGAAAGGGAAAGAACGGCTGAAAGAACTCAACCTTGAAAAGGTAGAGGTGCCGGAGAGGCTGAAGGTAGTGATTAGTGAGTAGTGATTAACGATTAGTGATTAGTAGGCTGCGCTATCATTCTGCATAGTCAACTGTCAATTGTCAACTGTCAATTGTCAACTAAATAAGCGCAGCTTACTAATCACTACTCACTAAACCGCTAATCACTACTCACTAATCCACTCCTCTATCTGCGCTATCGCCCGAACCCTCATCGCTTCGGGTAATGTACTGATACGTGCCAGGTGGCTTCCGCCGGACTGCACAAATACATGGATATTCTTTTTCCCTTTCAGCCAGGTGACACCGGCTGCCGTCCATGGGTCATTCTGACCATAGATAAATATCATCTTCGGATCATTCTGTTTCAAGAACTTCACAATCTTCCGTCCCAGACGCTTATCAAATTTCATGTCTCCCAATTCCTCCGGAAGCATCAACCGGTGCAGGTAGTTCTTACTGCTTTTGATAGAAAGATATTTCTCAAACGGCTTTATATCATAGCCATAATAGCCCAACTCACGTGCAGCCTGCACAAAGAAGGATACGTTAGGACTGTCCTTTGTGAAATAAGAAGGTTCACTGATCTCCAGAAAATGCCGGAACACTTCATCGTCCGTATCCGTTACGGAAGGAATAGTACTCACTTCTGTCCCCCACTGCCACAACGCAAAGGAATATTCGAGCACACAATAATCATAAATCTCCTCCAACGGTGCACGGAAAACGTATCCCTTTTCAGCACAATACTTCTCAAAACGAGGCAGCAACGTACTTTTACGCTTCAACACTTCCAACTGGAAGTCTTCTATCGTCTTTCTCTCTTCTGCCGTAGATACCTGCCGTAAAAACGGTTCATGCCTTCCGTCTTCCACCCCATAACAAAGCGGAGCGACATAGGGTACCGAAACGTCTACATCATCGGGGAAGAATGCACGATACAACAACGATGTCTGCCCTCCTTTGCTGATACCGGTACTTATCCACTTCCCTGGATACAACGTTTTAAAAGCGGTAGTCACTGCATGCAAATCTTCTGCAGAGTTCTCAGCAGTCAGATATTTCCAGTCCCGAGGTTGCGGGGTAGACTCCAGAAAATAGCGGTGTTCCACAAATATCATATTGGCATTGAACAGCCGTGATAACTCCTCACGATACCCCGGACGCAACGCATAAGCAGCACCATAACCTTCAGTAACAATCACCGTTGGACGATCAAACCCGACATGTGCCACAATGACACGTTGACCGAACGAACCTTTTTCGGGACGACGATGATCCAGTGGTTGTGAGAAATACGCAACATATTTTTCAACAAATTCAGTAGTTTCCAATGGCTTCACACTATCCACGGAAGTTATGTTTTCTACTTTTCTTTGTAACGCTGTCTGTGCCGATAAATGGGTGGACAGGACAAAAAGTAAGAAAGCCAAAAGTGCTGCGTAGCAGCGGGGTAACGGTCTCATATGTATTCAGTTTTTAATTTCGTACAAAGATAGCCCCTCTAACAAAAAAGTCGGCCCATACTTTAACATTTTAACATTCACCTTTGCGAACCTTTTATAAAAGAAGTTGTTGTTTCTATCAAAAGCCTAAGGTACCAGGGCAGGATTTTTTTATTTAACCTAAACATTATAAAAGATATGAAGAGATTAATTCCTATTTTATTAGCGGTCTTTGCATTCGCTGCTTGCGAAAAAGACCCTGACATGGACAAATTGGACAATGATTATTTGGTGTATACCAACTACGACAAGAAGGCTAACTTCAAAGAGTTCACCACTTACTATTTGCCGGACAAAATTCTTGTAATCAGCGACAAAGAAGAACCAGAATATCTGGAAGGTGAAGCTGCACAAGAAATTCTTGCTGCTTATAAGAGCAATATGGATAACAGAGGCTACACGATGGCTGCTTCTAAAGAAGATGCTGACCTGGGTGTACAGGTAAGTTACATTAAGAGTACCTATTTCTTCACCGATTACGGACAACCAGAATGGTGGTGGGGATATCCAGGATACTGGGGCTCAGGCTACTGGGGTAACTGGGGTGGCGGATGGTATTATCCGTATGCTATAAACTATAGCTACAGTACCAACTCGTTCATTTCTGAAATTGTAAATCTGAATGCACCGGAAGGACCGAAAGAAAAGATTCCTGTTCTGTGGACAAGTTACATGACCGGATTGGTATATTCCAACAGTATGAACAAGGCACTTGCCGTAAAAGGTGTGAACCAGGCATTTGCACAATCACCCTATCTTACTAACAAATAATAAATAATCAGAACCGTTATGAAGACAATAAAATATATTTCATTGAGAGTGCTGGCTATAGCAGCTTTGGCTCTCGTCTTTGCCATGCCGGCAAAGGCACAATTATCAGATAATGGATACGCTAATATCGACTGGCAGTTCAATGTGCCATTGAGCAATGGATTTGCCGATGATGCCAGCGGTTGGGGTATGAACTTTGAAGGTGGTTATTTTGTAACCCCCAATTTGGGTCTCGGACTCTTCCTCAACTATCATAGCAACCATGAATATGTAGGTCGCGAAACTTTCCCGGTAAACGGCGGTAGTATGACCAGCGATCAGCAACATACTATTTTCCAGATGCCTTTTGGTGCTGCTGCACGTTATCAGTTCAACCGTGGCGGAGCATGGCAACCTTACGTTGGTGTGAAACTGGGTACTGAATATGCAAAAGTACGTTCTAACTATAATGTCTTTGAATCCAGAGATGAAAACTGGGGATTCTACGTTTCACCGGAAGTCGGATTAAACGTTTACCCATGGGCTTACGGTCCGGGCTTACACCTTGCACTGTATTATAGTTACGGAACAAACAAAGCTGATAAGGTATTGACTTATAGCGTTGACAAACTGAACAACTTCGGTTTTCGCGTCGGTCTTTCCTTCTAAAACAGAAGAAATAGTGATTAGTGAGTAGTGATTAGTGATTAGTGGCATGCGCTGTGAGTGCGCAGCCTGCTAATCACTAATCACTACTCACTAATCACTATTTTAACGCCTCATACATCGCTTCCTGTATTTGTCCACGTATGTCCAATTGCATCAACTTACGGTTTGTGGCATCAGGATACGTACGATTACTGAGAAAGACATATACTAAATCATTTTCCGGGTCCACCCAGGCACATGTTCCTGTAAATCCGGTATGACCATAAACAGAGGCGGGAGCCGATTCGGAACAGGGACTCTTGTCGGGTGATTTTGCATCCGGCTTGTCAAACCCTAATCCACGACGGCTGATTTTGGATATTTCCGTAGTAAACAACTGACACGTTTCGTTACTCAGATAACGGCGTCCGTTCAACTCTCCTCCATTCAACAGCATCTGATAAATAGAAGCTACTTCACGGGCATTTGAAAACAATCCTGCATTTCCGGAAACGCCTCCCTGGAAAGCTGCTGACTCATCGTGTACAAATCCTTGCAACACACATTTACGAAGGAATTTATCATTGGCAGAAGGCACAATCTGAGCTTTCGGGATACGCTGTAAAGGAAGATATAAAGTACGCTCCAATCCCATCGGTTCGTAAAATTCACGTGCCAGGTATTCATCCATAGGCATACCAGCCAACTGTTCGGCCAAGAAACGAAGAAGAATAAACCCAACATCACTGTAACGGTACTGCTTCGTCCCCAAAGGAGCTTCAATAATCTTCTCTTGTATCACTTTTATAAACGACTTATTGAGCCAGAGGCTATCGCATATCTGCAAAGTGTAATTGGCATTCCGGGTTCGGGACAGTGTCTCCGGCTTGAAATGAAAGTTCGGATTGGCCCAGGTGGTAACTCCCAATCGTAACGGATGTAACGCATCTTTACGGGCGGAGAACAGACGGCCTTTATAACTCTCCTTATCAATAGCCTCCGGATAGAGTACAATTCCGGCAGGCAATCCGGACTGATGTAACAACAGCTCACGAATGGTCATATCTTTCTTATTTGTGCGTTGCAGCCACGGCAGGTAGTCAGATAGTTTATCGGAAAGATTAAAACGTCCCCTATCATACAATTTCATTAAAGCCAGCAGTGTTCCGGTCGTTTTAGAAAGAGAAGCCAGATCGTACAAATCTGTAGGCCGTACTAATGCACTTCCTTTGCCTGCATGGGTTCCAAAAGCGTGGTCGTACATTGTCTTTCCGTCTTTCAGAATCACAATCTGACATCCGGGATAAGCTCCTTCCTGAATGCCCCGTTTAGCGATGGAATCAATACGCCTCAAGGCAACGGAAGACATTCCATACTCTTCCGGATTGAAATGCGTCGGCGTATGCGGAGTAATTGTAACTCCGGCACCGGTTGGAAACAGCCCTCCTAAGCTGGCAGAAAGTCGTCCATCGGCAGAAGCACGGGCGAAGAGTACATCAGCAACCTGTTGCTGTACATCGTGACCAGCAGAATGTGCCAACACTACAGATTGGGCGGCTGACACGGCACGATGTATCTGTAGCATCATCTTTCCGGGAGTGAAAAAGATATAGATTGCCGGAGCCGCTTTTTTATCAGCTGCCAAGGCAGCAAAAAAAGGTTGAAAAGGTGCCAACCGCTGTTCGGCAACAGCCACAATAACACGGCGGTACTTCGAGAGAGAATCTCTCAAAGCCTTTCCCTGTGCCTCCGTCATCTCCTTACGAAGACGAAAGCGCACAAGGGAGGTATGTTTCTCCAACTGTTTGGCAAAAATATCCGTCTCTCCCACATCGCCTACCTCCAGCAGAGCCATAGGTGGCATTTCTTTGTCGGAATGAAGAGGAAGAATATTACCTTTATTATTCAGTACTGTTATAGCAGCCAGGTTCAAACGCCGGATAAGGTCACGCGTCTGAGGTGTATTGATACGACTTCCTAATCCGGAAAGTTGAATGGTCGGTTTTCTCTTTAAACCAAGAATGTATTTATAAGTAAGTACCTTCCGGCATTTACGATCTATATCTTCACGGGATAGCTCACCACGATCCACAGCCTCAATGACTGCCGCAACCTCTGTTTTCAGATTTCTCGGAGCAAGTACCATATCATTACCCGCCTTCAATGCCTGCAAACTGACACTGGCATTACCGGACACCCCTCTCATGGCAAGTGCATCGGTAAAGATAAGACCTTTGAAGGCCAACTCTTCCGTCAGCAAACCGTACACCACATTGCGCGAAAGAGAAGAAGGCAACCCTCCCAAAGGTTCAATAACAGGTACTTGGAGATGCCCTACCATCATCCGCTCAATCCGGCACGTATGGCTTCTTTGAAAGGATACAATTCCACGCTGTCCAACCGTTCGCGAGTGAAGGGCAGTACAGGCAATGCCTTATGAGAATCGACGTCCGTATCTCCATGCCCCGGGAAGTGTTTACAAACAGAAAGCACTCCTCCTCCTTCCAGTCCGGTGGCATAAGCAATCACTTTATCAGCCACACGTACGGGATCTTCACCAAAAGAACGATTGTTGATAACCGGATTTTTAGGATTGACATTCACATCGGCCACGGGAGCAAAGTTAACCTGCACTCCCAGTTCACGGCATTGACGAGCCATCTCACGACCGTATTCATAGATAAGACGATTGTCTTGTATGCACCCTAACACCATATTACGTGGGAAAAGCGGCGTACCGCGAAGGCGCATCGCAAGTCCCCATTCACCATCAAAAGTAATCATCAACGGCAAGCGTGCCATTCGTTGCGCCTGATTGGTGAGGATGGCCTGTGTCTGCATCTTACCACCGGAAAACAAAAGTCCTCCTACTTTATAAGTATCCACAGCATCACGCAGTAACGCCTGGTTGTGTTTTGTATCGACCGGAGCAATGGTATAAATAAAAAGCTGACCGATCTTCTCTTTCAGACTCAGACGGTTCATCACCGAATCGACCCATTGCCGGCAACGCGCATCTTGTTCCGCTTTATAAAGCAGGAGAGGTTGTACATCGTTCTGTCCATATATTGCTTTTCCGAAACATAAAAACAGAAGAATTATCAGGTATTTTCTCATATTCATCATTGGCATCATTCATTATTGCCCGACAAACCTTTAGTATCCGGCAAAGAATCATAAATGGCTTGCTGTATGTTCTGGCGTATCTTCATATTGTTAAGTTTAGCATTCCACTGATCAGGGCAAACACGGTTACTCAGAAAAACGTAGATCAATCGTTCTTCGGGATCTACCCAGACACAAGTACCCGTAGAACCGGTATGTCCATAAACCCGAGCAGGCGTTCCGGGAGCACAACTACTGGCTTTCACATCCCGGTAGTTCGGTTTATCAAAACCCAATCCGCGATGGCTGAGAACGGATGTGTATGTGGTAAACAGGCGAACGGTAGCCCCATCCAAATAACGATGTCCCTTCCACTCTCCATCATTGAGCAACATCTGATATACAGCTGCCACCTCTCCGGCTGTGGAGAATAATCCTGCATTACCGGCAATACCACCCAGACAAGCAGCCGTTTCATCCTGCACGTAACCGCAAAGGTCTTGCCTCCGCAGGTAATCGTTGGCAGCTGTTGGCATCACTTCCGATCGATCATAGTGAGTAAGCGGCGTGAACAAGGTACGTTCCAATCCCATCGGACGATAGAATTCCTTATTCAGAAACTCATTCATAGGCTGTTTGGTTATTGCCTCAACCACTTGCTGGAGTACTACGAAACCGACATCACTATATACATAGCGTTTCTGTCCCATCTCCGAACAGGCTATTGATTGCAAAACCGTACTCTTAAATGCTTTATTCAGCCACATACCTTCGGCCATATGCAACGTATGCGTTGGCGTCTGCTTCGGAGATATTAACCCTTTCTTAAACTTAAAGTCCGAACAGGCGTAAGTATATTCTCCGATACGTGTGTGGTGCCACTCGTCTACGAATCCTTGCGTGAAAGGCCCCGTAACTGTATTCTCATCTATTGCCTCCCGATAGAAACGGATATAAGGCAACAATCCGGACTCATGTAACAAAAGATCACGAATCGTTATATTCTTTTTATTGGATGATCGCAACCAGGGTAACCAGCAGATGCCTTGTCTGTAAGTTTCAGTTTTCCCTGATCATAAAGTTTCATCACAGCGAGTAAAGTTGCGGTGGTCTTAGTCAGTGAAGCAAGGTCAAAAAGATCAGTGGGGCGCACCGCAGTCTTATCGGTATCAGAATGACTGCCAAAGCAACGATTATAAACAGGAATACCATCTTTCATCACCACCACCTGACAACCCGGGAAAGCTCCGGCAGCTAATCCTGCATTGACAAGCGAATCAACACGATGCAACCTGTATCCTTTCATACCGCAATCTTCGGGCTGTACCACAGGCTTCATTCCCGGAACAATATCACTCCCCTCACCTATTGCAAACAGATGCCCGATACGCATAGACAACCGTCCCCCGGCAGGAGCTTTGGCAAAACAAACGTCTGCAACATATCGCTGAAGATCTTCCTCAGACGAATGCGCTAAAACAACAGTAGCGGTACGTTCCAACATCGTCCGGATTGGATACATCGCCCGGTAAGAAGTGAAAAAGACACAGGTAACAGGTACCTGTAAATCCAATGTATTCAGAAGTGGGGCACATGCAGCCAATTCTTCTTTCTCCATCGTAACAGAGATAACGACACGACGAAAACGTTTCAAATCATTAGTGATCCGGTACCACTCTTCCTCTGTCATGTCTTTTGTGATCCGAAAACATTCCACCGGCGATGTATACTGAACAAAGCGGTCGATAAAGGGTTGATCGGACTTTTCCCTACCTACACACAGAATGGCCGTAGACTGATCGGCCGGCAAAGGTATTGTACTAAAATTATTGCGTAATACGGTCACTCCCGCAAAGCGCAACTTGCTCGCAAGCGCTTGTGCTTCGACTGTATGAATGCGCCCATTCAATCCATCTGCAGAGATTCTGTTTTCTTGATCCAATCCTAACAGATACTTATAAGTTAATATCTTACGGCATTTGGCTTCCACCTCATCCACACTTAAATCTCCCCGGTCAATAGCTGCCATCACCGTCTCAAGTGCTTGTTCTATATCCCTGCCCACAAGCACCATATCATTGCCCGCCCGTAGCGCTTTGGCTGTAACATCACGCTCACCGGATACGGCTTTCATTGCCAACGCATCAGTAAACACCAATCCGCGAAAGCCTAACTCTCCTTTTAAAACATCTGTCACGACACTTCGTGACAAAGAAGCAGCAGTCAACCTGTCCGGTTCCAATTCCGGTACGCGCAGGTGCCCCACCATGATACCTCCCAATCCGGCACGAATCACCTCACGAAAAGGTAACAACTCAATGCTATCCAACCGGGCACGGTTATAGTACACGGTTGGCAATGCTTTATGAGAATCTACATCCGTATCCCCATGCCCCGGAAAATGCTTACTGACAGACAGTATACCACCACTTTCCAGACCACGGGTATAAGCTAATACCCGCTCGGCTACAGCCTTCGGATCACCTCCAAACGAGCGTATGTTAATTACCGGATTCTCCGGGTTGGTATTCACATCTGCATCCGGAGCAAAATTGACGTGGACACCTAACTCGCGGAGTTCACGGGCTACCTCATGTCCATATTCTTCTATCAGTGAATTGTTTGTTATACAGCCCAATGCTGCGTTTTTAGGAAAAAGAGGTGTATCCTGCAATCGCATGGCAAGCCCCCATTCCCCATCAAAGGTTATCATTAGAGGAATCTCTGTTTCCTGCTGTGCAAGGTTAGTCAGTCTCGCCTGCCCGCCGGCTTCTCCACCGGAAAAGAGTAATCCGCCTACTTTATATTTCTTTGCCAGCCGGCGTACCAGCTTTTCGTTCTTTTTGCTCCATTCCGGACTTAGTGTATAAACAAATGTCTGACCGACCTTTTCCTTCAGACTCATCCCCGAAAGCATCTTGTCCACCCACTCCCGGCATGCATCGTCTTCCTGACGGGGAAGTAAACAGGGTACTTGTTGTGCCATCAGAGGCGCTACCGCTACCAACCACACAACAAGTATACATATCATTTTCCTCATCGTTCAAATGTCAAATCTATCTTCCCTACAAAAATACCGTTTTTACCTGTATGAGATATAGGTACACTCTCTCCGTCCAGATTCACAAAAAAAGCCGGTTCCTGCATGAAAGTATGTGAGTGCCCACCCAGTACCACATCAATATTGCGGGTTTGATGCACCAACATTTCATCTTCTTTTATTCCCATATGCGAAAGGCAGACAACAGCATCACATCCTTCTACTTCTTTCAATTTGGCAGCAATTTCATTGGCTACGGTCACAGGATCCTGAAAGGTTACTCCTTCGTATTTATCCGCCTGCACCAGTCCTTCCATTTTTGCACCAAGCCGAATACACCTATCTTCAAGCCATCACGTTCCAATATAACATATGGTTTTACAAGCCCTTCAAGCACTGTTCCTTCCACCCCATAATTGGCACATACTATCGGGAAATCTGCCATTTTGAACAAAACGCGCCATATTCTCCAACCCAAAGTCGAACTCATGATTGCCAATGGTGGCAGCGTCGTACTTCATAAGATTCAACATTTCGACTTCTACCTCACCTTTAAAAAGATTGTAGTAAGGAGTACCCTGCGAAAAGTCTCCACAGTCGAATACCAATACATTCGGATTGTCTTTACGAAACTGGTCAAGCATGGTGGCACGACGTACAAATCCACCCATTCCGGCATATTTATCGGCTGCATGTATATCTATCGGCTCTATGCGACTGTGGGTATCACTGGTTTGCAACAAAGTGAGTGTTTTAGTCTGTTGCGCAAATCCCGGAAGAAACACACACAGGAAAAACAATATAGTGACTGATATCTGATATCTTTTCATCTTCTCATAATTTGGTAGTTCGTTATTCATAATTATTTCACCGTAATTCTTCCTTCCATACGTGAAGTGATCTTTTTACCGGCTTTAGTCTGCTGCTCTACATAGTCCATAAACAGCCCGCGTAGAGTAGCACCGGGAGGACAGTCTCTTTTTTCAGCCTTTGCCAACGGTCCCATTCCGTCATTCCCATCTGCCAGATAGTCAATAGTAGCTACCGTATACAGTTTATTATCATCGATTGGCTTACCACCAATAGTACCATCAAGTAATTTACCGTCTTTAGTGATTTCAAGACGTACTCCACTTACTCCTTCACCTTTACAGGCCGCTATGGCCGCAAACAATTCTTTCAATACGCTTCCCTTTAGCGTCACTACACACAAAGAATTCTCAAAAGGCAATATCTCATAAATATTTCCACAGGTTATCTCTCCTTCAGAAAGAATATTCCGCAAACCACCCATATTCATCAGACCCATATCGGCAGGTTTACCCAAAACTTGGGTAGCAGCCCCTTTCAGCACATCCGCTACCAGATTGGATAGCAAACTTTCCGGTCCTCCCTTTTCCATTGTCATTTCGCTTGTACCTACTACACGATACATCATGCTGTCTACCGATGCCTTGTAAGGGGCTAACAGCGCCACAGCCTCTGCATCAGGATGGGTATCCCAGACCGAATCAATTGTAATCATACTTCCTTCGGTATTCACCAATTTATAAGGTGACTGACATGAAGAAAGCATCAGGAGTGCCATCAGAGCCACTCCGGAAAAGAGCTTTTCATAAGTTTGTTTCATATCTTGTTTTTTTAATCGTGCTACAAATATAGATAAAAATGTTGGTAGTGTGCTAAATAATTCGTTACTTTGCACCGCTTTCGCGCAATCGCTGTCAGGAGAGAGTTGCCTGATATGTTGCGTTGTAACGATAAAACAATTTAATAACAAGAACAATGGATTTCATTAAAATTGCAGAAGAAGCATTTGCTACCGGTAAACAACACCCAAGCTTCAAAGCAGGTGACACAGTAACTGTAGCATATCGTATTATCGAAGGTAACAAAGAACGTGTACAGTTGTACCGTGGTGTTGTTATCAAAATCTCCGGTCACGGAGACAAGAAACGTTTTACAGTACGTAAAATGTCAGGAACTATAGGTGTAGAAAGAATTTTCCCGATTGAGTCACCGGCTATCGATAGCATTGAAGTGAACAAGATAGGTAAAGTTCGTCGCGCTAAACTGTATTATCTGCGTGCACTTACCGGTAAAAAAGCAAGAATCAAAGAAAAAAGAGTTAACGGTTAATTCCGTAACCTTTCGATTCGAGATAAAAAAGAGAGAATTCTACAAAGAATTTTCTCTTTTTTATTATGTCCGTTTCTCACCTATCATAAAACTACAATCCATACTTTTTAAGCTTTTTTTTGGCTAATCCTATCACTCATCTGTTATTTTCACTACATTTGTCCACTATTAAGATTTTACCCTGATATGAATAAAAACTCAGAGCTGACCGCCTTCAACAAATTATTTTCCGACTATAAAGAGCGATTCGTTCGCTTTGCATATACGTACGTGCGGGATCAGGCTGTCGCTGAGGACTTTGTTATCGATTCTCTTATTTATTACTGGGAAAACCGTCACCGATTGGACGAAAACACGAATGTACCGGCTTATGTACTAACCACAATCAAACACAAATGCCTGAATTACCTGCAACATATCCGCCTGCACGAAGAGGTGGCCGAAAACATGGTAAATCATGCACAATGGGAACTACAAACCCGTATCGCTACATTGCAAGCCTGCGAACCTTATGAGCTTTTCACAGCAGAGGCTGAGGAAATAGTGAACCGCACCCTTGAAAGCCTACCCGAACGTACCCGCCAGATTTTTATCATGAGCCGAATGCAGAATATGACCTATCAAGAGATAGCCAGTCAACTTGACATTACAGCCAAAGGAGTCGAGTTTCACATTGCTAAAGCACTAAAAGAATTGCGTATCAGTTTGAAAGACTACATGCCAGTCTTTATCTATCTGTTTTTATAGAAAACAAATTGCTGATAAAATCAGCATCCTCGGAAACACCATTCAAAACGTATGTACATTAGGGATTTATAAAGAATTTCTTCTACCCCTGTGCTGTTTAATCGGCTATATTCTATATACCATGAATGGGTAGACGGTCTTTTCTTTCTCTTGTACTTCAATGTTATTAAAAGTTAAATAGGTGAGAGTTGCACTATGCATCCCTCTCACTTAGCTGCTGTATTATCGTAACGGCTCATAATGCCTTTAAACAAAAAAAGAATATGAATAAAGAACTATTATATACTTTCTTTCAAGGAAAAACCACATTGGATGAAGAGGTGCGTATACGAGAGTGGATGGAATCTTCTCCGGAAAACTATCGCACTTTCTTAGAAGAGAGAAAACTATTTGATGCCATGATACTGCTTGCTGACGAAAAACGCCTGCTGTCCAAACGTAACCAATTTAAGCAGTTAGTAAACACATGGGGTAAAGAAATAGGCAAAATCGCTGCCGTGGCTATTATCACCCTTGTAATGACACTTACCAGCCAATATATATTCAACAATGAAGATATGATGCCCCTGCAAAAACTCAGCGTACCGGCAGGACAGCGTATCAATATAGAATTGGCAGATGGCACGGTGGTATGGTTGAATTCACGAACCAGCATTCAATATCCCGCAGTATTCAACGGGAAAGAACGTAAAGTAAGTATTAACGGAGAAGCCTACTTCGAAGTAGCACACAACAGGAAGCAACCTTTTATTGTAGAAACTCCCAAAGGGCAGGTTGAAGTAACCGGAACAAAGTTTTATGTAGAAGCTTATTCTGATAACAATGATTTTGTGACTTCACTGATAGAAGGTTCCGTCAATGTTACTAAAGACGATAAATTGATCACACTACGCCCTTCTCAGATGGCCTATCTCCAGGATGGAAATCTCCGGATAAAAGAGATAGAGGATTATAATGTATACAGGTGGCGCGAAGGATTGATGTGTTTCAGAGACAAGACCTTTGCCGAGATTATGGAGAAATTTGAAAGACACTATGGAGTAACAATCAAGATAGAAAATAAAGAGGTACTTAATTACCGTTGCAGCGGTAAATTCCGCTATTCCGATGGTATTTCATATGCTCTGCGGGTATTGCAAAAAGATGTAAAGTTCAAATTCCACAGAGATGAGAACAGCGATATTATTCACATAAAATAAAAAGGAGAACCAGCCTATGATGTAGAAATTGCCTAATCCCCCAAAAGGAGGATACCGACAGGTCCTTCACCACACTGCCGGAATCCCTTTGAATCAACACAGTAGAAACCATATTAAATCAATGCAAAGATATGAATAAAAAGTCTATAATGGATTTTTTATCTTTTGATGAAAAACAAATTAACCATCTTCTTAAGATTATGAAAGTAACGCTTCTATTAATCTGGATTTCCATATTTTCACTCAATGCCAAAGAAGGGTATTCACAAAGCGCCCGGATTTCGTATTCAGCACGAAATACCCCTATTGAAAATATATTGAATGAGATAGAGAAACAAACAGAGTATTTATTTATTATAAACTCGCACGTTGACATTGACAAGAAAGTGTCAATTAACGCCAAAGAAATTCCTGTTTCTAAAGTTCTGGATGATTTATTTAAGGGTACAAACATCCATTATCTAATGGAGGGTTCACACATCATTCTTTCCAACAAAGTAGGAGAAACCAAAACAGACGGAATCAATCAGAATGATAAAAGAGTAACCATTTCCGGTAAAGTAACCGACAGTACAGGGGAGCCTCTAATTGGTGTCAACATCACTCTCAAAGGAACGAATGAGGGAGTAATCAGTGACATCGACGGTAACTATTCTATCCGTATTCCGGAACTTTCCGGAGAACTGACCTTCTCGTATATCGGGTATAAGGCAATGACTGTCGCTATCCGGAAGAATATGATTAACGTCACTTTAGCCGAAGACACAGAAGTTCTGGATGAAGTAGTCGTTACCGCACTTGGTATCGAAAAGAAAGCATCCTCACTTACTTATGCCACTCAAAAAGTAAACGGAGATGAGTTGACACGTGCCAAAGATGCCAACTTCATCAATGCTTTGCAGGGAAAAACAGCTGGTCTGGTAATCACACCAAACTCTACCGGTGCCGGTGGCTCTTCAAAGTTGCTTCTTCGTGGTAATACATCTATCTTAGGAAACAACCAACCGTTGATCATCCTGGATGGAGTACCTATGGCAGATCGTAGTACGGCACAGATTGAGGATGCTTTATTGTCCGGTGGCAATAGTACAGACGGAGGGGATGGTTTGTCAAACATCAATCCGGATGATATCGCTGATATTAACATCCTGAAAGGTGCGAACGCAGCTGCATTATACGGTTCAAAAGCTGCTAATGGCGTTCTTATCATTACAACTAAAAAAGGTCAGGAAGGACGTACTTCGGTGGATGTATCAAGCAGTATGCTATTTGAAACCCCGCTGGTAACTCCAAAGTTTCAAAACACATACGGTGCAAATACTGAATTTTATGATGATACCAGTCTGAACCCAAACGAAGCAATCAACAAGCGCCGTTTGAACATGTATTCATGGGGAGACCGTATCGGTCGTATGTCACAAACGGCTCTAAACGAAATACCCTATGCACGTAATAGTGCTGTAGATAATATTAGTTCATTCCTTCAGACCGGTACTAACTTCAATAATTCTATTTCCGTATCTTCCGGAGCAAAGAATTCAACTTCTTACTTCTCTTATGGTAATACAACCTCGAAAGGAATGATACCTCAGAATAAGTTTGAACGGCACAATATCACATTACGCCAAACTGTAAACCTGTTGGACAATCATGTCGAGGTCAGTTTTTCAGGAAGCTATATACATCAGACCTCTAAAAACCGTCCGGGTTCAGGTATATATGCCAATCCTTTATATGACCTGTATCTGATGCCTCGTAATGCAGATATCTCTTACTTCAAAGATCACTCTGAAACATACGGACAATTGTACTACGTCAGAGAAATAAACGGAAAGTACCCCAAAGCCAATGCCGAAGGCCTATACAACAATGGCCCTGGTTAGACAATGAGAACCGGAACTCACCCTACTGGTATGCCAACCGCCTGCAAAAGGAGAATGTCCGTGAACGCGCATTTGCTACAATCGGGTTAAAAGTAAACATCATTGATGGCCTGACCGCATTGGCCCGTTGCAAGATAGACAGAACCAAAGATACGAACGAAACAAAAACCTATCAAGGTACCAACGCCAAAAATGTGTACAACTCCATACACGAATATAACAAAGCAACCAGTGATCAGATCTTTGCAGACTTTCTGGTTAGCTACAACAAGAAAGTAGGTGATTTTGATCTATCAGCCAATGTAGGAGGAAGTACGTTGAAAGAAGATTTCACGTCATTCGGATTCAATTACTGGATGGCAGATTCAACGAGTACACCGAATGTCTTCGATCCGAGCAATATTATCACAACCAAGCATGACGGAGCCAATGTACCGACCAGCAAATCGAAAGACCAGAATTGGGAAAATGCAGTGTATGCGACAGCATCAATCGGCTATAAAGACATGGCATTCATTGATGCTTCTGTCCGCACTGACTGGGCACGTGTATATACTCAGTTCTCAGCCTTAGGAACTCCCAACCACTATACTTACTACAGTGTGGGTGGCAATGCGTTGCTGAATTCTATATTTGGAATACAGAGCGATATACTCAACTATTCTAAAGTGCGTATATCCTACAGTGAAGTAGGAAACTCAATACCCAATTTGAGTTATGGAGGTATGTCTAAAAACTGGGGGGCACAAATCACGGAAGCCTCCGGTTACCGAACCTTCTATAACCCACTGCCGGAAACTATGCGTTCTACAGAACTCGGAGTAGAAGCCCGCTTTTTAAACAACACCATTGACTTTGACCTTACGTTTTACAATACGATCATGTTGAATCAGTGGTTGCCTAAATCAGCGGCTACAGGAGGACAAATACCTCTGAACTCCGGTAAAATCAGAAACCGCGGATTTGAAACGACTTTAGCTTATAATTTTTCAAGACTCAACGGAAAGTTCATCTGGCGTACAGCATTCAATTATTCATTCAATAAGAATGTGATTCTTAAAACTTACGGAGAGAACTTAAATAAAGTGATGGAGACGACCCCTGTATATACCGGTGGGTTGAAGATCCGCTATGAAGTAGGTAAACCATACGGCGAATTGTACGGAAGAACATTTGCCTACGGATCAGACGGGAAAATAAAAACAGATGTCAATGGTGCTCCCATGATCAGTTCTAAGTACGACTGCTATCTGGGAAATGCCAACTCCCCGCATCATCTGGGTTGGAGTAACTCACTCAATTACAAAAACTTCTCTTTTTACTTCCTGATTGACGGTAAAATAGGTGGTACGGTTATCTCTTATACGGAAGCAAGATTGGACGCATACGGACTCTCGGAAAGAAGCGGAAAAGCACGTGACGCAGGTGTCACTTATCTGTCCAAATCCTCAGTAGGAGGACAGCTTGTTATGAAGCCTGTTCAGGGAGTTGTCATGCCCGACGGACAAATAGCACCTGCTAAAGGTTATTTCCAGGCTATCGGTCTTGGTGAACCGGCTTTAAGTGAATATGCTTACTCGGCTACCAACTTCCGTTTACGGGAAGTTTCATTTGGTTACACCTTCCGTAAATTGTTTAAGTTACCTATTGACTTGAGTGCTTCTCTGGTAGCACGAAATCTGTTCTTCTTATACAAAGATTCTCCGGTTGACCCCGATGTATCCGTATCCACAGCCAATAGTTACGGTGGTATTGAAGCATTCTCATTACCTACTACCCGCAGTTACGGCCTAAACTTAAAATTATCATTCTAACCACCTCTTCAAATTATTAGAGATATGATGAAAAACAAGAAATCTATATTATTCTCTTTCCTCTTAACAATGACATTAACAGCATGTTATGACTCATTGTTAGACTATGACGGAAATGCCTCAATCATCAACAGAGAAGACGGTACTTCTTCGAGTACAGGAATCTTAGCCAACGCAGAGCTTGCTTCCGAATTTCTCCGGACAGCACAGATGAGGGTGATTGACTCACGAGAGCACAAATATCAGTATCAACGTAGCTTTATCAGCGACGACTATGCTGGTTATATGTCTGTTCCTCATAGTTTTGACGGACGTTTGAAATCGTCGTTGTCTTTTTATGCAGATTTTGCCAGCGGCCCTACCGCAAATATGCAATGGGTAGCCCAGCAGGTTGTACCGGTTATGCGTTCTTCCGATACCCTTAAAATAGCTCCTTTAGGTGCATTTGCATCTATACTATTTTCTGACGAAGCGATTCAGTATACCAACGTACACGGACCGATGCCGCTGAAAGATTACAAAGAACTGAAAGAAGACCATCCGTTGACTTACGAAAAACAAAGCGAAGTATACTCTCAGATATTCCGTGACCTGATTAAAGCCGATTCCATACTGGAAGTTTATCAAGAAGCCCCTACCAACAATCTTGACGCTCTTATCGAGAAAACTGATATGGTGACCGAACAAACCTCTGCCAGTGCTATTGTCAGAATGTGGCGGAAATATGCCAATTCTCTCATTCTGCGTATGGCCATGACTACTGTTAATGTGGAAGGATACACCTGTATGGTCAACGGAGTCCCCAAAACGGCCCGTCAACTGGGAGAAGAAGCTGTTCAGCGTGGAGTTTTGGAAGCTGGTGATAAAACGATCGGATTGATTTGCGGAAGCGGAACAGATGTCGGCTATCATCCTCTGTATAAAATAGCCAATAGCTGGGTAGACTCTCGCCTCAACGCAAGTTACCACAATATCTTAGTACGAACCCAGCACCCTATTCTCGAATTCTGGTTTGCAAAGAATGGCGGAGACATAAAGAATCAAGAACAAAAAACATTGAAAAAAGAGACTGAATATGTAAGTATTCGTTCAGGAATCACATTGGATGTAGCCGGTGTAACCTCACAAAACTATCAATACTACTCTAAATTCAACCTGAATTTTGCAGGTGAGAAACTGGCATTATTCAAAACGGAAGAAGCGCTCTTCCTACGTGCAGAAGGTGCTCTGCGAGGTTGGAGTATGGGAGGTTCGGCACAATCATTCTATGAAGCCGGAATCAAAGAATTCTTCGATAAACACTCTATGTCGGGCAGATATGATGAATATATGGCCTGGAGAGGCATGGGAGATCAGACGGTCTCTTCCACCCTGAAAAACGAAGCTATTTATCGTGACTGGTATGATGCAGACAATAATCTGCCATTATGGTCAGGGTACTATCAGCTCAACAATGCATGGTACTTCCCTGCTAACGCTGACAACAATCCCTATTACCATAATCCGGATGAGGATAAAGAACAGGCATTGCAGAAAATCATTACCCAGAAGTGGATTACGCTGTTCCCAATGTCACTGGTTGCCTGGACCGACTATCGCCGTACCGGATATCCGTTGCTCATCCCTGCCTGTCCTTATGCTTACGGATACTCTGACGGCTCATTGGAAGAACCACGTTTTAACTGGATAACAGGAGAAATCTTAACCGAAGGAGTTACTGTCCGGAGGATACCTTACAACTCCAGTGATTCGGAAATTGTAGAAGAAGTAGAACTCACCGCAAAAGAAGCGCTCAACTCTGAGACAACCGGTATCAGTATGGACGATTGGCAGGGAACACGCCTGTGGTGGGATGTAGCAAACAGAAAAAAATTACAATAAATCTTTATTAATTCACTAAATCCTAATAGTTATGATGAAATTCAGAAACCTATTTGCATCGATTGGCCTATTGGCATCCATCGGTACGATGGCTCAGAGTATTCCAACACACGACATGTACGTGGACTTCGGAATAACAGACAAGAACAAGATGATTGAAGCTCTTGACAAATGGACACCCGGCAGCTCTTTCAGTGACGATCCGGCCTATATGGATGATAATTTCTTTATCTCACGTGTTCCCCTGAAAGAACGTTTCTGGAACAATGAAACAAAAGCTAATAAAGATCTTTCAGATGTAAACAACAAAAATCTTTGCTGGTGGGCTCCTATCGGTGAAATGACCAAAAAGTGGGGGCCACTTCCCCGTTACAATTTTGAAGCAGACAACTTCAATATGTGGCAATACATCAACATCCATGGTAACTGGTCCAACTCCTGGTTCCGTGTACCGGGTGCATTCAATGACGTAGCTCACAAAAACGGTGTAAAAACAGGATGCCTCTACTTCATAGACTGGGCTGCCTCGGTAACCGAAAACAGTGAGGCCGGAAAGTTCCTCGGACAACTTTGCGCCAAAGACGGAAGCGGTAACTTTAAATATGCCCGCAAACTAATCCAATTCCTGAAATATTATGGTATAGACGGTATCGGTATCAACCCCGAAGGATATTGGTCGTCCACACTGAACGAAAATTTCTCTTCTTTCCTGGCAGAATGTCATAAAGTTGCGAAAGAAGAAAACTGGCCGTTCCATGTAGACTGGTATGCTTTCGTTTCCAACTCCGGTGGTCTTTCGGATAACGGATGTAGCCTTGGAATCGGTGAAAACGATAAATGGTTCCAGAAAAACGGAGAGCCTGTCACCGACGTATTCTTCTTGAATTATAACTGGGGAGAAAGTCAGTTGATAAAATCAGCAGAAGCAGCCAAGAGCCTGGGACGTAGTACCTTCGATGTATATGCAGGTTTCGACCAGCAAGGACGTGGTTACGGTTTGAAATGGTCAGCATTGATGAGACAACCTGTCTCAGTAGTAGTATGGGGAGCACATGACCGTAGCCAGTTGTATGCCAGTTCTACGGAAGGAGGTACTTCCGATTTGGCTATTCAGAAAGAGTATCAGACCAAACAGGAACTACTGTTTACAGGTGGTACACGTAATGTTCTGAATACTCCACCTGTAACTGATGCACAGGTAACAGCCAACTTAAGCCAATTAAAAAACTGGCACGGATATTCTAAAGCTGTTATTGAAGAGAGTGCGTTGACAGAAACTCCTTTCTTTACACGTTTCAACTTAGGCAACGGTATGTTCTTCAAGAAAGACGGAGTAACAACTTTCGATCATAAATGGTACAACATCGGTATACAAGACATGCTGCCAACCTGGCGCTGGTGGATTGACAATGGTGATGGCCAGACAGTTCCTGCCGATGCCATCCAGTGTGACTTCACTTTTGACGATGCATGGTTTGCAGGTTCCTGCCTGAAAATACATGGTGCTACCGCACATTCTGATATCCGTTTGTTCCGTACAAAATTCAATGTAGTATCCGGTGAGGATAAATTCTCCCTAACATTCAAAGTCAACAGCGGAACTGATCCTAAAATGAAATTGATGATATCCAAAGAAGGCCATGCCAATACGTTTGCTTATTATACTATTCCGGCAGAAGGTATCGCACAAGGCGAATGGACAACCATCACTGTCAACGCATCCGAATTAGGTTTACAAGCCAATGATGTTATCGGATGTATCGGATTATCTGTAGCCGGTACTGATAACAATTATGAAACACTGTTGGGGGAACTCTCATTCGTTCCTTCAGACTTCAACAAAACACCGGTACGTCCGACTATCGCCGCAACGAAAGTAATGAAACGCGTATATAACCGTGCAGATTTCAAAATTACATTTAACTCTGCATTCACCGGTGACAGAAAGCCAGAGTACGAAGGATGCCCGATCTACAATGAAGAAGTAAACACATCTTATTTCGAAATTTATGTAAAACAAAAAGATGTTACTCCATTCGTAGTGACTACTACCACTTCATGGGCTGCCTATGTTGTAGATGCTCCACTTAAAAATACCACAGATCCGACTTTCCAGATTGGTGTACGTGCTATCGGTCTGGATGGTAAAAAGGCTTCACCAATT
This sequence comes from Bacteroides nordii WAL 11050 = JCM 12987, assembly GCA_000613465.1. Lineage (GTDB taxonomy): Bacteria > Bacteroidota > Bacteroidia > Bacteroidales > Bacteroidaceae > Bacteroides > Bacteroides nordii. The sequence goes on along the minus strand of BAJA01000006.1, from coordinate 126,943 downwards.
GTATGGAGTGACGCTCTTGAAAGTGATCTTGCAGTTATCGAAACCATCAATATAGACAAAGATATCATCAAACCGGGAGAAGAATTTACCATCGGTTTTGAAGATCCTAACCATGCCGTATCCAAATTCCAGATATACAACTCACTGACAGGTGAGGAAGTAAGAGGGAATGAAGCTGCTTCTTTGTCATTCACCACATCACTGCCCGAAGAAGGTACCTATGATGTTAAAGTAACCAGCGAAGGTAAAGAGAACATGACACGCGGTTTGCTCCTCGTCTCTAAAGAAGAAACGGGACGTTTGCCGGAGGTTACAAATATCCTTGCTGACAACACTGAACCTAAGGCTGATGCTCCGGTGAAACTCACGGCAGAGATCAACGAGGGTGTAACCTACAACGGTGCCGACTGTAATGTATCACAGGCACTTTATATGAAAGAGCCTTACCAGTTGACTGTAAACAGCGGTGTACTCAGTAATTATCAAACGACATCATTCGGACTGTGGTTCAAGGTTGAGAAGTTTGAACATGCCTCTTTAGGAACACTTTTGATGACCAAAGTGAACAGAAACTATGCGGGCACGTGGACAGAAAAAGTATGGGGTGAAATGTGGACAGCAATCCGTCCATTGGACTACAGCAAATATGCAAATGCTGAAAACGAACTGTCAGTATCAGTAGACGCTCCTCCCGCAGGTACGCCCAATTATGAGCATAATGCTGAGGTAGACGGTATTACAACCGGATATTCACTAACTCCGGGAGTTTGGTATCATGTTTGTGTAGTAAAGAATGGGAAAAATGTGAAAATGTATCTGAATGGGAAAAAAGTGCTGGATGTAACATCCAGAGGTTCAGGTCCAAAAGACTGGAAAGGTGCAAACTTCTATGTAGGTGGTAACATGACCAATCTCGCCAGCTTCACCGGATGGGTAGACGAAGTGCAGATATGGGACAAAGCTCTTACCGATGCTGAAGTGCAACAATCAATGAAAGGATACAGAATTGCTCCGACCGGTTTGCAAGGCTACTTCACTTTCGAAGAGACTCAGACCGATGATGACGGCAATACTTATTTCCCCAACAAAGGAAAGAACTCCACATTGGTTAAAGGTGCTTATATGACAATCAGTTCAACTGCCAATGATAAGACAACAGATACCCCTCAGAATCAGTTATCTACCGCATTGGGTGTTCCGTCAATCACTGGTGTAAGAAAAGTTACTTTTGAATCGGCCAAATGGATTTTAGAAGGTGCATCTTTCACTCAAGATAGCAATACATCCGCTACAGCTTCTTATACCAAAGAGGGGAAATACCCGGTTAGCCTGACTCTGACCAACTCTTGGGGAACTACAACTAAAACGATCAACGACTATATCGTAGTAAAAGGGGGTGTAGGTATCGAGAACCAGATAGTAGAAGATCTGAGCATTTATCCGAATCCGTTCATGGAATACGCCAATATCCTGTTCTCACAGGAAGGTAAGTATGATGTAAGAGTATGTGACACTCAAGGTAAACTGATTACAGCCAAACAATATCATGCTGATAACAACGAAGTTTGCAAATTGAGTTTCGATGCTCCGAAGGGTGTGTACTATGTGATAATTTCAAGAGACGGTAAATGTGTCCGCTCATTCAAAGTAATAAAAGAATAATACCACCGATGTAACAGAAAGGGTGTGTCAAATTTTATCACACACCCTCTCCTTTCATTTTTTGAATCTGAAAATAACGAATATGAAACATCTTACATTAAGATTACTGTTCTACTTGGCACTCCCGTTGTTATGGGGTTGTAGTGACGACGACAACAGCCTTTCAGGGCCGTCCACCAACGGTAGTCTGATAGAATTTAACCCTACGGAAAACTACAAAGGTAGTTATGAGGTTCCTATTCAGGAATCCGGAGCCTTGCTGTTTATCAAAGTAGACGGTGTACAGCAAAGTGACGAATTCATTGTACGCAAAGCCGAAAATAACGAAGATTTGTACCTGGACTGGGGATATAAATACGCAGGAATTATTGGAGACGAATTAGGATATTACCAACGTACCTACCGTTCAGACACCATTATGGTGGGGCTCGGATTCAAAGATAACTGGACAGTAGGAGAATACGACCTGCTGTTGGTACGTGGTGATACTTACCAGAAACTGGATCGGTTTAAATTCTGCGTACTCAAAGATATCACAGTAGACCTGTCTCAGAAAGCAGCAGGTGTCATTAGAGTAGCAGCAGATGGCTGGCTCGATATTGCCACTTACGGTTCTGTTGATTCACTGGAGTTTGTCAACAAAGTCACGGGTGAGATCACAGAAAGTATAGCCTCTACGTATAAAGCCGATGATGCAGAAGAATATCTACCTATCAAATTCTCGTATGAGAAATACCCGACAGGAGAATATGAAATGTACATCAAACGCTGGGATTACGGTTTCCGCCAGAAGATATGCGAATTTGATCTCTTCCAGTATGCATTTGTAAACTCCGATCCGATTGTGAAGGCAGAAGACGGAAATTACTACATACAATTCTACATTTCTGATTTTGACGAAACGCGGGATACATATGCTATAGTAGACACACCCGATCAGTCTTATTATTATGATGATGGTAAATTATCTAAGGCAAACTGGGATCCGGAAACGCTGATTTACCGGCTTAAACTCGATGATGCCAACTGGTTTGGTCGTAAAAAAGACGGCATTTCATTTACAATGCAGTTAACCATAAAGGGGCTGGATATTACTGTGACCGGTCATAACAAACTACAGTTAAGCGAATAATACTTTAATTACAGACGCAAGGACACACTATTTGCAGAAAAGAATCCCCCACACTTCTGCAAAATGTGATGTCCTTGCTTTTTTTTGCACTTTCCACTAGGGGAACTTCCGGTTCATCTGCTTTAAAGGTATAGGGGACGAAAACGTCTCTGATTTGTATAATCTATAAATTTAAAAGTATGATGAAAAACAATCGTATTCAATCCTCCATCCGGGGTCCGGCAAATCTTTCCGTCTCAATGCGAAATACACCAGCCGGTCGTTTCGCAAGCCATTCAACAGAATAAAAAAATCAAATACATATTATTACTATGAATAAAAATACTCTTTTCACATTATTAGTTCTCTTACTAACTTCATTTATCAGCGTAAATGCAAGTGAGAATAAAGCAATAGATATCCCGGCTGCTGTATGGCAGAGCAATAAATTAACTGCATATCGTCTTGAAGTTCTCGATAACTTGCTTGGCGAACGTGGTGTCACCGATGAGCGCATAGGTAAATCTTTTACGATAGCAGCATGGGTCAATCTCAGAGCACTACCTGCAGGAGGAATGTCTTATATCATGGGACATGGTGCCCAAGGACACTTCAACCAGAATGGAAGTTTGGTACTCATGGTCAACAAAGACGGAGACTTCTACGTAAAAGGTAATAAAACAAACTATTCGTTAACCGAAAAAGCGAACATTGGTGAGTGGTTCTGCCTCGCCGTGGCTTATGATTATGATAACAACAGTATCACAGCTTACAAAAATGGAGAAATACTTGGAAGTACCATTGAGTTAGGAGATAGTAAACTGGAAATTTTCGCAGATGACCCATGTATCTTCTATGTAGCGGAAGCTTGTACGATGGTTTCTGTGATGAATTTCAGTTCTATAATAAAGCACTGACACAAGAAGAAGCCGCCCAGGCCATGATTGATGCCTCTACCGTAAACAGCATCACCGCACTCTACAATCTGAATGAGGAAGCAGACGGCACTACCGGAGCATTTGCCAATCAGATAGAGGGAGAGAAAGCGAATATCAACGCAGTATACAATAAAATATCCGGTACAACAAAATGGCAAGGAGAGGGAGAATTCCCATATACTACCAGTACTCCCACATCTCCTACTTTGGTAGACGGACGTGCTTTCGCCGTAACTCTGGAGCAACCTGCTACCGGCGGTTCTTTCGAGATCCGGAAAGACGGAGCGGCCATTACTTCCGGCGATAAATTTGAGAATGGCACTGTACTGAGCATTGTAGCAACTCCCGATGCAGGTTATCAGGTAAGTTCTATCCTGGTGAACGGTGTGGCTATCGAAGGCACAGAGTTTACTGTATCAGTAACAACAAACGTTACTATTGAATTCACCGAAGCTGAGGTTGAATATTGTACTCCTACTTTCTCAAAAGGGCGAGAAGTGGGACACATTACATCGGCAACTACTACCGGAGCTGTCGCCAATCTGAATTACACAGACACAGGTACCGGAAATTATGATAACTATAACAAAATCGTAGACCGCTCTATGGCAGTCAGGGCCGGACAAACGATTGAAGTAACTGTGCAGGCACAAAACGGCCGTTGGGGAGTTGAACGTATTTTCGTTGACTTGAATGGTGACGGTCAATTCAGTGCCGACGAAATGGTTATCAAATACGGAGATACAAGCAACAGTAATAATAATTTGGACAATGTTGTTGCAAGTTTCACCATACCGGAAAATTTTTCGGCAAAGAAGACATTGATGCGTGTACTCTTCACCGACGGCGATACTCAGGGTGGAGATGATGCATGTGGTGCATATGTAGACGGTGGATTTTATGACTTCGAGATGCGCATAGTAGATGCAGCCTACACTGTTACTTATGCCAATGCAACCCCAGATCTGGGTACAGTCACTGTAAAAGCAGGAGAAAACGCTATCAGTAGCGGTGAGGAAATAGAAGCAGGTACCGAACTGACAATCGAAGTGGCTCCTAACGAAAGTGTGAAGATTGCTTCTTTCACTATCAACGACGAAAACCGGTTGAGTGATTTGAAAAATAATACACTAAAGATTACTGCTACAAGTTCTATTGATATCAAAGTATCATTCAAGAGCACGCAGTATACATTCAATTTGGTGAATGTTACTCCGAACTCAGGTTCAGTAGTTGCCAAAAATTATGATACTCAGGCAGAAATTGCTGATGGAGATAAAATCAATGAAGGAGACTATATCACTATCACTCTCACTCCCAACAAAGGCGAGAAAGTGATTGGTCTGAAAAACAATGAAGAGGCTGTCGACCTGAATAATGAAGTAGATGATTATGGCAACTATATGGAGTATTCATTCGAGGCGAAAGGGGATGTCAGCATTGAAGCTACATTCAGCAAACTGGTAGGAATCACATCTACCAATGCCGACCTCACTGCTTACTATGACGCAGCAAGCCAGATATTGAATATCGGAGACAATGCAACGGCAGTCATTTATGATCTGGCAGGGAATGCTGTTATGAACGTTAGCGAAAAACAAAAGAATCTCGCTGGTCTGAATAGCGGATGCTACATTGTTAAAGTAGAAGCATCCAATATAACAAAAGCATTTAAGGTAATAAAGAGGTAAATAGGTTTAAACCGGGATATCCCGGAGTTCATTGAAGTAGAGAATGTATATTAACACTGTACATTTTCTACTTCTTTTTTTAATGGCTAAACGATAGATATCAATATCCAATAGACTGTGTTATATTGATACGCTTCCCGTATCAGTAGTATTTGTAATTATTCATAAATAAACCACCATTATATCTAACTCGCATTTCGTTAACATTATTAACTCGTTTTTTTAACGTTTAAAATTCACGTTACCAAAGTGTACAATTAAGCAGAACAAGAGTGTACAAATTAGCAGGACAAAAGTGTACAATTAACACTCACTATAATGTACACTTTTGTCTGCCTTTAAATTCGAAAGCTTTATTCATTAGCAACCAGTCAATTACATTAAAAGCAAAGACTCACATTTTATCTTTTGTTTCCTTTTATAAAAGTCTTGTTATTACTTTTTCAACAACCATATATTGACCTAATAAATCATTATGATGTCTGCTCCTTTCTGATTTCCTAAAAAATAATGGAGGGGAACAAAACCTAATTATCTCTCGGTTTATTCTATATACCATAGGAGTTCTCCAAATAAATCCATACACAGAAACCAGAAGCCCCGAATGAACATTGGTTCATCCGGGGCTTCATTACCTTTATAAATAATTAATGGGACACGCTTATTACATATCTTTCAGTTCCCAAGCCAATGCACTGGCACCCAATACAGCAGCATCAGAATCTTTCAGTTCGGAAACCAGCAATTTGGTTTTTCCTTTATAGATATTAAGCAGGTTATCTTCCATGGCTTTGTGGATCGGTTTCATAATGTAATCACCCGATTTTGCCAGACCACCGAACAATACAATCGCTTCCGGACTGGAGAACGCTATGAAATCTGCGAGTGCTTCACCAAGCAAAGTACCCGTGAATTCAAAGATCTCCTGTGCCAGTTTATCACCTTGCACTGCTGCGTCATATACATCCTTAGAAGTAATGTTTTCAGCAGAAATATTACGCAAAAGGCTTGCATCTGTACGGGCAGCCAACAATTCACGTGCTGTACGAGCCACACCTGTAGCCGAGCAGTAAGTCTCCAGACAGCCTTTACGACCACAACCGCACATGCGCCCTGTACCGCGACGAACAATCACATGGCCCAGTTCACCGGCAAAACCGTCATGACCATAAACCATTTGTCCGTTGATTACGATACCGCTACCGACACCAGTTCCCAGCGTGATCATGATAAAATCCTTCATACCACGGGCAGCACCATATGTCATTTCGCCTACAGCAGCAGCATTCGCATCATTGGTCAATGCAGTAGGAATACCAAGTCGCTCTTCAAACATAGCGGCCAAAGGAATAATACCTTTCCACGGCAAGTTTGGAGCAAACTCAATTGTTCCGCTATAATAATTTCCATTAGGAGCACCGATACCGATACCTTTTATTTTTTCAACTCCACCCTGTGAAATAATAAGCGGAAGAAGATTCTTGCACACTTCATCTACATACTCTTCTACTGTAGAATAGGCCTGAGTTTTCACCGAGCCACTTGCTATAATAGTTCCACGTGCATCTACTATACCAAAGACAGAATTTGTTCCGCCTATGTCAATACCCACTACATAGGGCTTTTCCATGTTTGAATTCATGATAGTTCGTTTAAAAGGGTTAGCTTATTAAATATTTATTGCACACAAATTACGTAAAGAAGATTGATTCGGCAAAATGTTTTTGAAAAAAAGTTCACTCTGTTTGCAACTTTTCGTATCTTACGTGCGTCTAATAGATGAAATTATAAGAAAATAAAAACTAAACAAAGGAAATTGTGATATACCTTAAAGACATTAACAAGACCTACTACAACGGAGCACCTCTCCATGTACTCAAAGGTATCAACCTCGATATCAAACGGGGTGAATTTGTATCCATCATGGGGGCATCGGGCTCAGGAAAATCCACTTTACTAAATATACTGGGTATTCTGGATAATTATGATACCGGCGAATATTACCTGAACAATGTATTGATAAAGAACCTCAGCGAAACGAAAGCTGCAGAATACAGAAACCGGATGATCGGGTTTATTTTCCAATCTTTCAATCTGATCTCTTTTAAAAATGCAGTGGAAAATGTAGCCCTCCCGTTATTTTATCAGGGAGTGGGACGTAAAAAGCGTAACGCTTTAGCACTGGAATATCTCGACAAACTGGGACTGAAAGACTGGCTCATCACATGCCAAACGAAATGAGTGGTGGACAAAAACAACGTGTGGCAATAGCACGGGCACTAATCACCCAACCACAGATAATTCTTGCCGATGAGCCACCGGAGCATTGGACAGTAAGACTTCCGTTGAAGTGATGCAAATCCTGAAAGACCTTCACAAAACAGGAATGACCATCGTGGTAGTAACTCACGAAAGCGGTGTGGCCAACCAGACCGACAAAATAATCCATATCAAAGACGGAATCATCGAACGGATCGAGGAGAATCTTGACCACGATGCATCGCCTTTCGGACAGCACGGAATAATGAAGTAAAGATATTTACGATTGGGTGATTGACTATTTACGATTGAAAAATCTTTGTAAATCATAAAGCCAAGGGACAGTCGTAAATACAAAAGTAATTTCAATCGTCTAATTGTAAATCGTTAAATCGTAAATAAAATCATGTTTGACATTTGGCAAGAAATATACGGTACCATCAAGCGGAATAAACTTCGTACCTTCCTCACCGGATTTGCTGTGGCATGGGGGATTTTTATGCTTATCGTACTGTTAGGAGCAGGTAACGGATTGATACATGCCTTTGAGCAATCGTCTTCGGAAAGAGCACTGAACTCCATAAAAATATATCCGGGGTGGACAACCAAATCATACGAAGGACTGAAAGAGGGACGAAATATCCGGTTGGACAATAAAGACCTGGATGTGACAAAACAACAATTTCAGGAAAACGTTATCAGCGTCGGTGCAACTCTGTATCAGAGAAGTGCCAATCTCAGCTTTGGCAAAGAGTATGTCAACCTGAGTCTTACAGGCGTATTTCCCAACTTTCCGGAAGTAGAAACCGTGAAACTGTCCGAAGGAAGGTTTATCAACGAAATGGATATACAACAACGCAGAAAAGTTGTTGTTCTTAACGTCAAGACAGCCGATATACTCTTCGGGAAAACCCATACAAACCCCATCGGGCAAAATGTAAAGACCGGAGGTATCGTCTATCAGGTGATAGGACTATACAAAGATCAGGGAGACAATAGCTCAAGCGATGCCTATATCCCTTTTACTACCCTTCAGATTATTTACAACAAAGGTGATAAACTAAACAACATTGTATTTACCACCAAAAACCTGAAATCAATAGAAGACAACGAAGCCTTCGAAGCGCAATACCGTAAAGTGCTCGGAGCCAATCACCGCTTTGATCCCACAGACAACAGTGCTATCTGGATATGGAACAGGTTCACTAATTATCTGCGAAACATGGGCGCAATGAATATGCTCCGGATTGCCATCTGGGTAATAGGGATCTTTACGCTGTTAAGTGGTATTGTGGGAGTATCAAACATTATGCTGATTACCGTAAAGGAACGTACCCACGAATTCGGTATCCGCAAGGCCTTAGGAGCCAAACCGGGATCTATCTTATGGCTTATCATCGTAGAGAGTATTGCTATAACAACTTTCTTCGGATACATAGGTATGGTAGCGGGTATTGCCGTAACGGAATGGATGGACAGTGCTTTCGGAAACCAGCAAATGGACAACGGTATGTGGTCGGAGACAGTATTCTCTAACCCGACAGTGGACCTGAGCATTGCCATACAAGCAACTCTGACGCTGGTAGTTGCAGGAACACTGGCAGGATTTTTCCCCGCACGCAAAGCGGTTAGTATCAGCCCGATTGAGGCACTGAGAGCGGATTAATAATATTTTCGATTGGACGATTTATAATTTACGATTAAAGGTCCTTCGTAGCTTAACAGAAATTCGAGATAAACAAATGAGGCATGAGGGAAACAGAATATTCTTTTGTCGTTTAGCTCATACCAAATAATATAGCACTTAGTAAATAATAAAGATGCGAATAGACATGGACACGTGTGAGGAAATCCTCATCACGATAACAAGAAACAAAACCCGAAGCCTGCTTACGGCATTCGGTGTATTTTGGGGTATTTTCATGCTTGTGGCACTCATTGGCGGCGGACAGGGTATGCAAAATGCAATGCAGGTACAATTTGAGGGGTTTGCTACCAACTCAGGATTTGCCTGGCCCCAACGTACAGGTGAGGCTTACAAAGGATTTAGTAAAGGACGTTGGTGGAGTATGAACATCGATGATATTGAACGGATACGCGAAAATGTAGAAGGTATCGAGCTTATCACTCCTTCCATTGCCCGCTGGGGGGCTAAATCCGTACACGAAGACAAAAAGTTCGACTGTATCGTAAAAGGTCTGCACCCCGAATATGAAAATATCGAAGCACAGGATATTGCACTCGGACGATTTATAAACGATGTGGATATCCGCGAAGCACGTAAAGTGTGCGTCATCGGAAAGCGCGTATACGAAAGCCTGTTCACCCCGGGAACTGACCCGCTGGGGAAATACATACGTGTAGACGGAATTTACTATCGCGTTATCGGCATGTCGGTAGCAGAAGGGAATATCAATATTCAGGGACAGTCGTCAGAATCGGTTATACTACCCTTCACAACCATGCAACGGGCCTATAACTTAGGACGTAACATAGAACTGGCCTGCTTCACGGTGAAACCCGGACTGAAAGTGACCGATATACAACCGGAAGTAGAACGTATCATTAAAGAAGCACACTTTATATCGCCGGACGACAAACAAGCAATCATGGTATTGAACACAGAAGCCATGTTTTCAATGATGGACAACCTATTCACAGGAATACGCATTCTTATCTGGATGGTAGGACTGGGTACACTGCTGGCAGGAGCAATCGGGGTATCGAATATTATGATGGTGACTGTTCGCGAACGAACCACCGAAATCGGTATTCGCCGTGCCATTGGTGCACGCCCCAAAGATATTCTCCAGCAGATTCTCTCCGAAAGTATGGTACTGACCACCGTAGCCGGAATGATGGGAATTTCATTTGCCGTGCTGGTACTTCAGGTTATGGATCTTACAATTACCAGTGACAGCGGAAGGTCTTTCGGCTTTCAGGTGACATTCGGCTTAGCCGTAGGTACTTGTCTGCTACTTGTCACGCTGGGCATGCTGGCAGGACTGGCACCTGCTTACCGGGCAATGGCAATAAAACCGATAGAAGCTATCAGGGACGAATAACAGATACGCGCCCCAAAGAAAAGTGAAAAACAAGAATAAAATAAAAATCAAAAATAAAACTAAAATGAAAAAGTTTCTGAAAATCACATTGTTAGTACTTCTGGCAGCCGGTATTATAGGGACATTTGTATTCCTGTGGATGAAATCAAAACCCAAAGTTGTTGTATACGAAACCGTAACAGCAGAGGTGGCCGACCTTCAAAAAACAACCGTAGCTACGGGAAAAGTAGAGCCACGTGATGAAATTCTTATCAAACCACAGATCTCCGGTATCATTGACGAAGTGTATAAAGAAGCCGGACAAAGTATCCGTAAAGGTGAAGTGATTGCCAAAGTAAAGGTCATTCCGGAACTGGGACAGGTAAACTCTGCCGAAAGTCGTGTGCGTCTGGCAGAAATCAATGAGAAACAGGCACAAACAGACTTTGACCGTATTGAGAAACTATTCAAAGACAAGCTGATCAGCCGAGAAGACTTTGAAAAAAGCGAAGTAGCACTGAAACAAAGCCATGTAGAAGTGCAGACAGCCAAAGATGCTCTCGAAATCATCAAGGAGGGTATCACCAAAAACAGTGCTTCACTCTCCAGCACACTGATTCGCTCTACAATAGACGGACTGATCCTGGACGTTCCGGTAAAGGCTGGTAATTCGGTTATCATGAGTAATACATTCAATGACGGAACGACTATTGCTACGGTGGCCAACATGAATGACCTGATCTTCAAAGGCAAGATAGACGAAACGGAAGTAGGCCGTATCCACGAAGGTATGCCCGTAAAACTGACTATCGGTGCATTGCAGAACCTGACATTCGACGCTACACTGGAATACATTTCACCCAAAGGTGTGGAAGAAAACGGGGCCAATCAGTTTGAGATAAAAGCAGCGGTATCCGTTCCGGACAGTGTACAAATCCGTTCGGGCTACTCGGCCAACGCAGAGATTGTGCTTCAACGTGCCCAGCAGGCATTAGCGGTGCCCGAAAGCGTGATTGAATTCAGTGGTGACTCTACATTTGTATATATAATGACAGATTCCATACCAGAACAGAAATTCCAGCGCAAATCGGTTATAGCCGGTATGAGTGATGGTATCAAGATTGAAATTAAAAGTGGCGTAACAGCCAAAGACAAAATCCGTGGAGCGGAAAAGAAAGATAAGAAGTAAAATCAATAACAGGAAATTATGAAAAAAGGACTTATTATATTCTCTCTTACCACACTCTGTGCCACCAGTCAGGCTCAGGAGGGGTGGACGCTACGCCAATGCATTGACTATGCCATCGAGCACAATATAGAAATTCAGCAAACAGCTAATGCTGCCGAGCAAAGTGCTATAGAGGCAAATACGGCAAAGTGGGCAAGGTTACCGAATTTGAGTGGCTCGGCAAGTCAGAGCTGGAGTTGGGGACGTTCGACTTCACCGGTAGACAATACGTATAGTGACATCAACAGTGGTAGTACACAATTCGGTCTTAGTACCAATGTCCCACTATTTACCGGACTGCAACTACCCAATCAGTATGCCCTTAGCAAACTGAATTTCAAAGCTGCTATTGAAGATCTGAATAAGGCAAAAGAGGATATTGCTATTAATGTGACATCTTCTTATCTACAGGTTTTATTTAATATGGAACTCAATAAAGTAGCAGCCAGCCAAGTTGAACTCAGTAAAGAACAATGTAAACGTATCACCCGCCTGGCAGAAGTAGGAAAAGCGTCGGCAGCTGAAGTAGCTGAAGCTAAAGCACGAGTAGCACAAGATGAAATGAGTTTAGTACAAGCTGAAAACAATTACCAATTGGCTTTACTAAATTTGAGCCAATTACTGGAACTGTCTACTCCCAAAGGATTTTCACTCGCACAACCAGATACTCTTGTAGACTTCACCCCACTGACCCCACCGGATGATATATATACAGAAGCATTGAGTAATAAACCGGGTATCCGGGCTGCACAACTTCGTTTGGAAGGTAGTGAAAAGAGCATACGCATCGCGCAAAGTAACTACTACCCACAACTTTCTTTCGGAGCAAATTTGGGAACGAATTTCTATACACTAAACGGATCTGCCGAGCACAGTTTCGGATCTCAGTTGAAAAACAATCTGAATAAAGGCATCGGATTCAATTTGAGTATACCACTGTTTAACCGTTTGGCTACCCGCAATCGTGTTCGTAGTGCCCGGCTACAGCAAACCAACCTCGCCCTGAAACTTGATAACACTAAAAAGGTGCTTTATAAAGAGATTCAACAAGCATGGTACAACGCAGTAGCTGCCGAAAGTAAATTTAACAGTAGTACAGCGGCCGTTGCTGCCAACGAAGAGTCTTTCCGCCTGATGAGCGAAAAGTTCGACAACGGGAAAGCTACTTTCGTTGAATACAACGAAGCCAAACAGAATCTGACAAAATCGCTGTCGGACAAGATACAGGCAAAATATGATTATCTGTTCCGTACCAAGATTCTCGACTTCTACAAAGGAAAGGCTATTGAGTAACCAATAATATCAGTATCTTTGCTTCATAAACAAAAAACTGTCTATGAAGCAAAGGTTATTCCTATTACTGATTTTCCTGCCGGTCGCTCTGCTTGGTCAACAAAAGGTTATCTTCCCGGATGATTTTAATACAAGCCTGAATGGAAAGGATGTAACCATTACCAATCCGCTCATTATCACCGATACCCGAAAATTAAGTTCTAACGGTATATTGGTTTTAGCCGCCGAACGCATACAGTCTGCCACAGAAGAACATGAACCTGGGATAGAAATGTATACTCAATGGCAAAAAGACTTCCCTAAGCGCATACTATCCCTTAAAGTAGATAAAACAGCTTTTTACCGTACCGGACAACAAACCACCAACCTTACAGGAACGGTATCTGTCAGTAACGGCACTTATACAATTATCCCCAAAATAGCTCCTTCTTTCGCAGGTAATGAACGTACCACTCAACCCCGGGAAGTAACAGTACCACACAATCTGAAAATCGCCAGTTTCAATCTGAACTTCTACATTGCAAATTCGTCTCTGTGGAATCCGGACTACGGTGCAGCCAGCCAGAATGAATTCACACGCCAACGTACTAAAATACTTGCAGCTCTCAAAGCAATAAATGCAGACATATACGCACTCTGCGAAGTTGGTGAAGGAAAAACGGCCGTGCAGGACATTGTGGAAGGATTGAATGACATAGCCGGAACAAACCGGTATGCTTATACCGACAACGGGGATACGAAAGAAAGTACGTATACTAAAAATGTATTTGTTTACAACACGGATAAGGTAGAACCTTATAAAGAAGTCCTCACCATTGGTTCATATCTCAAACTCCGTCATGTGGCACAGGCCTTCAACCTGAAAGAGAACCAGGAAAGACTGATTATCTCATTGAATCATTTTAAGTCGAAATCGTCTGGTAGCGGCACCGATGCCGATCAATATGACGGACAGGGGAAATCAAATAATCAACGAAAAGCAGAAGCCCACACATTGGTCAACGAACTGAATGCACTAACCAATTATTACGAAGATCCGGATATACTGATACTGGGGGATTTGAATGCATACTCCAGAGAAGACCCGATACGGATACTTACAAATGCTTCTTTAGTGAACTTACTGGAACATTTCTCTCCGCAGGATTATAGCTATGTCTACAATGGAGCTATCGGTTATCTGGATCACTCCATAGCCTCTGCCAGCATGAGTAAGCAAGTAGTAGATGCAACGCCCTGGCATATCAATGCAGATGAACAAAGTAAATTTGGTTATAAAAATGCCGTAAACTATTCGCCGGATCCCTATCGCAGTTCTGACCATGACCCTATCATTACCACTTTAATGCTGGACCGTGCTACGGGTATTTATACTCCGGGGAACGGATATAAAAACAGAATTCAGATATCCGGCAACCCACATGACGGATATCTCACTCTGCAAAGCGAACGTATAGACAAAGTAGAAGTACTTAGCATCAACGGACAAATACTTTTCACAAATACACCTGCCGTAGCAGGTAATTATTTCATTCTACCAACCAGCGGACTCACGGGTGGTTTTTATATCATTCGTGTTTACTGCAATAATTATTGCATTACAGATAAAATTGTACTTCCATAAAAGAAAGTATACACTGAAAAACGAAGCTCCACGTTACCAAGAAAGTAACGCGGAGCTTCGTTTTTATTTTTATTACAAATATTTTTAATAAGCAAATGCTATCAGATTTGAATTATCGTCAACTCTGTTTACCACATTCATTGTCCAGTCGCTCTCTGATTTACTCCACTTATAGTTCATATAGGCAACCGGCATATTTTGCTCATTCAACTCATAAACCGTTTTCTCTACTGAATCAATATAGCTCTGCGACTCTCATTCCAACGTGCATATTCCATTGTGATTTCATTGTTGGCGTACAAATAAGTAATTTTAAAATACGGAGTCCATTTGTCATGACTACCATCACTTAAATGCCTCTTTTGCAGTCATTCTACTCTGATCATCATAAGAAAAATCATATTTCATATGACGATAAAGCGAACCATCCATACGATAGATAACCTTCGACGTAACTAAGTCACCCTCTTTAATTTCATTCGTTACAAAGTTCGTATCCTGTGCTTTTAACTCTGCATTTACGACACCTGTAATTGTCATTACTACTAAAACAATCATTCTGAAAAATACTGTAGTCTTCATAATCGTATATTTTTTATTAGTTAATTTTTTTTCCTGTTTATATATTAGACGTATTGACTTATTCAAAGGTTGCATCACTTTCTGTTTTTTTTCGTTTTCTATTTGATAACCGCCTTCGTATATCTAAATGCAAGAGGTGTGCCAGAACAATAAAATACTGATAACCAACAGTATAAAATAAATCCTTAGTGTACGAAAATGAACACATGTACGCTTATATGCGGACAGTGTACTATTTTTAATTATCTTTGCCTATTGTTTTATGGAACAACAAAAAGAATATAGAAGCATCGTAAAAGCTACAGCCCTCTTCGGAGGCGTACAGGCTTTTCAGGTTCTGCTTACTTTGGTACGTACCAAAGTGGTGGCATTGCTTCTTGGTGTAGACGGTGTAGGTCTGTTAGGAATGTTCAACAATGCCATAAGCATGGTACAAAGTATAACGGGGTTAGGTATCAATCAGGGAGGTGTCAAAAGCCTCTCCTCTGCCGAAGATCCCCGTAAAGCTGCACAAATAGCAACTCTAATCCGGCAAATGAGCTTATATGCTGGCTTACTCGGTGCAGTGGTGGTGCTTGCACTTTCTCCCTGGCTATCACAATGGAGTTTCGGAACCCGGGACTTTACAGGAGCATATATGTGGCTCGCCTGTACCATCTTATTTGATACGCTGACCAAAGGAGAACTTGCTATATTTCAAGGATTCCGACGCCTCCGTATTCTGGCACAAGCCAATCTACTGGGTGCATCTGCAGGACTTCTTATTTCACTACCTATTTATTATATATGGAAAACGGATGGCGTTGTGGTTGCTATTATACTCTCTTCCATTTGTGGTTACTTTGCTACACTGCTGTTCCGCGACAAACAAAAAGTGCCACCTTTATCTGTTCGTCAGGAAGGTAAAAGTATCATCACAATCGGAGCCATGCTTACCATCAGCGGTTTTGCCAGTACATTGGTCAGCTATCTATTCAATATCTACCTTAGAAGTCACGGTGGATTGGAGGACGTGGGTATCTACCAGTCCGGGTTCGGACTGATAGACAAATACATCGGGCTTATCTTTGTGGCAATGAGTACCGACTACTACCCCCGACTGGCAGCTGTTCATAATCAAAACACGAAACTCAGTTCCATAATGAATCAGCAGACCGTAGTATCACTGCTGATACTGTGTCCGGTTATCACAATCTTTCTGCCAACAGCACCACTAATTGTCCGCCTGCTACTTACCAAGTCGTTCCTACCAGTCATTCCTTTTCTGTCATGGGCCATCTTAGGTATGATCTTTAAAGTGGTTTCTACCAGTATGGGATATATACTTATCGTTAAAGGAGCACACCGGTTATTTCTTGGTACTGAATTATTTTCATGGAGCACTATACTAATAACCAATATCATAGGATATACTGTATGGGGAATTGAAGGAATAGGGATTGCTTTTTTATTCAGTTATGTCTGCTATCTGACAGTGGTGGGAATTTCCTGCAGAAAAATCTTCAAGATTGTATTTAACCGGGAAGTATTATACCTATTTCTCTTTACCAGTACATTAGCTATAGCCAGTTTTATTTCTGTACGCTATCTGGTACCTGTCAATCCTTGGTATGGTTATGCAATATGTGTGTTATTAATCACATTTTCCTTATGGATTGCCATAAAAAGACTATGGCAGCATATTAAATAAATCACTATTTTTGCATAATGAAGCCATTACTAAGTATAATCATCCCTTTTTATGGAACGGCAGATAAAAAAATGCTGGAACGTTGTATTGCTTCCATCCGCAATCAAGGTATGGAAACAGAGGACTACGAAATACTCATTGAAGATGATAATGGCAAAGGATTGGGTGGAGCACGTAACATTGGTATTGGTAAAGCCCGGGGAGAATATCTGTTATTTATAGATGCGGATGACTATCTATTTCCGGGAATGCTGGCACAATGTATGGTTCTGCTAACACAACATCCGGATATGATATCCTTTGGTTTTCAACAAGTCTCACACTCCAATGAAACAGTTAGAAGTAAAGAAGAAGCCACATCCAAAACCTATCCGACAGGAGCTGCATTTATGAATGAACATAATTTCATGGGTACAGCCTGGAGACATCTTTTTCTAAAAGAATGGCTTCTCAAACATCGGCTCGTATTCCCTGAAAATGCCTATCATGAAGATGAAGCATTCGTGGCCAAAGCTTATTTCCATGCCGGAACTACTATCATAACAAACTTGACAGTATATGCCTATTATCAGTGCCCCCATTCTATTTTGCACAAACAGGATGTAACCAACCGTACTCAACGGATACAGAATTTCCGGCAAATACTGACAGATCTGAAAAAATATCTGAAAGAGACAGCTGCAGAAGCTTCTCCACAGCAACAACGGGCGCTACAAAGGAGAATTCATTTCCTCACGATTGACTATATATTACAATTAATACACAACCATTATCCACTTTTGGGATATCCTGCGGCTCTAAAAGAGTTAAAGAAACATCAGTTTCTTCCATTACCAAATGAAAAATACTCATGGAAATACTCTATAGCCCGAATACCCCTCAATCTTTTTGCACTGCTATGAAAATACTACTTCTCGGTGAATTCAGCAATATCCATTGGACCTTAGCAGAAGGACTCCGCATATTAGGACATGAAGTGTGTGTTGTCTCAGACGGCAACCACTGGAAAAATTATAAACGGGATATCTCTCTGTTGCGCCCAACAGACGGTAAAATAGATGGAGTCAAATATCTGGCAAAGGTTTTATTATTGCTTCCTAAATTAAAGGGATATGATATCGTACAAATCGTCAATCCCTGTTTTCTGCATCTGAAACCGGAAAAGAGCCTACCCATCTATCGTTTTTTACGGAAACATAATAAGAAGATATTCTTAGGTGCTTTTGGTACAGACCATTACTACGTAAAAACTTGTATGGAAACGAATGTATTCAAATATTCTGATTTCAAATCTCAGGACAAATTCAGAGACACGCCTGTCAACCGTAAAATAATAAAAGAATGCCTGTATGGCGGAACAGCACGTGCCAACAAAGAAATAGCTCAAACCTGTAATGGCATCATAGCCTGCCTATGGGAGTATTATGTATCTTATACTTCATACTTCCCGGATAAATTAACGTTCATCCCACTACCGATTGACTATTCTGACATTGTTAGCCGGGTACGGCCCGAACCCGAAAAAGTGAACTTTTTTATCGGTATTCAATCCGCACGAAGTGATATCAAAGGCACAGATATTATGTATCCCGTTCTCAAGGAAGTACAAAAAAAATATCCGGACCGATGCTATATTACAGAAGCTATCGATGCTCCCTATGATACCTATCAACGGTTAATGGATGACGCTGACGTACAATTAGATCAGTTATATTCATATACTCCTTCTATGAACTCTTTGTTAGCTATGACAAAAGGGGTTATCGTAGTAGGAGGCGGAGAAGAAGAAAATTATGAAATAATAAACGAGAAAGAACTACGTCCTATTATTAATGTATATCCCTCCGAAGAAGATATTTTCCGGAAACTGGAATTCATCGTGCAACATAAAGAGCAGATTCCAATACTATCAGCGCAAAGTATTGAATACGTAAGAAAACATCATGACTATGTAAAAGTTGCACAACAGTATGCAGACTTCTGGAAAACACATTAATCCCCAGAATACGAACAGATTTATTCAAACTTATTGATTGCCGCAATCACATAGGCCACTTCTTCAACCGTCATCAGGGGAGACATGGGCAAGCTCAATTCTTCACGATGTATTTGCTCCGTCACCGGCAATGAAAGAGCAGCATATTCAGTCAAGGCCTCTTGTTTGTGCGGAGGAATCGGATAATGTATCTGTGTTTGTATTCCTTCCTCCGCAAGGAAAGTCTGCAACCTGTCACGGCAAGATGAAAAGATAGGGAAAATATGAAATACATGCTGCTGCCAGTCATCGACCCGTGGCAAGGTTAATTGCGTATTCTGAATATGCGTCATGTATTGAGAGGCAATCAGGCGACGACGTTCATTGTCAGCATCGAGACGCGACAGTTTCAGACGCAATACGGCGGCCTGAAGTTCATCCAGGCGACTGTTTATACCTTTATAAAGGTGGACATACTTTGCAGAAGAGCCATAATTGGCGATAGAACGAACCATCGCAGCAAGCGACTCATCATTGGTAGTCACTGCACCACCATCTCCCAATGCACCCAGGTTCTTTGCCGGATAGAAACTGAATCCGGCTGCATCTCCAAGGCTACCGGTACGTTTCCCGTTATAAATGGCACCATGAGCTTGTGCCGCATCCTCCACAACTTTGAGATTATGACGTCTTGCTATATCTTTAATAGGCTGCATATCAGCACATCTTCCGTATAGATGTACAGGAAGTATAGCTTTGGTTCGGGAGGTAATCAGGGATTCTATTTTTTCGGAAGCTATATTGCATGACAACAAAGAAGGTTCACAAAAAACCGGTCTCATTCCGGCACGGATCACCCCCAATATAGAGGCAATGTAAGTATTGGCAGGAACAATCACCTCATCACCGGGCTGCATTTCTCCCAACTCGCAGTAAGCCATAAAGATAAGAGTCAATGCATCCAATCCGTTACCCACACCTACACAACAGGTTGTACCACAATAATCAGCAAAAGCTTTTTCAAAAAGATGGTTTTCTTCTCCCTGTAAATACCAGCCGGAACGAAGCACACGAAGCATAACATCCGACATCTCCGGCTCGAAAGAGTTGCTAATACGCTGTAAATCGAAATATTTAATCATCATCCCCAGAGTCTAAACAAAGTTCATATGTATCATACATAACTGCACGCCCACCAAATCCTTCTTTCTGGAATATTAATCCCTCATTCAGATAACGTCCTCCATCTTCTACAGAAACTCCAAAATCAAAATAACGTTTCTCTGTATAAATTTGGTTTATCAAGCAGTCAAACAAAAGATCAAGTGCTCCCATATCCCGCCCTCTATCAGTAGAAGCAATATACTGGACATGAGCTACTTCACCAGAGATATACATCACACATCCTCCTACCGTTTCGTCTTTATCGAGTACCCGATAAAGTTTTATTTCTTCCGGGAACAAACGATTAAGACGTACAATCTCCTCTAACGAATGTACCGGTAATCGATCATGACGTTGTTGCAGATTCTGCTCCAGAACAGGCCAGAAAGCATTAAAAGCGTCATCCTGGTAAATGCTTAATCCACTCGTATGGGCAAGCTTCAGTTTTCGACGCCGAAGTGTACTGAAAGGACAGCCTCCAGCAGGCATTACAACCGAAGAGATCTTCCGCTCTGTCAGCCGGGCATTCAAGCGAAACAGGGCATACAAATCCTCTCCAGCAGGATATTTATGATATATAAAAGGAATAGTACGATAAACAATCCGCTTTACTCCGAAGGTTTCTTTCAGATAACGGCACAAAAGATAAAATGCCTCCAACACCACACTCGCACTTGCCTGATAAGCAAGAACAAACCCGCCATAGGTCAATCCGCCATGCGTACAGTAAGTATCATCCTCTATATTTCCCGGTAATAAAGCGAGCAATCGCCCTCCTTTATAAAACATCAGAGAATAATCGGTGAAACGATCTGCATGATAATCCATATAATCACGCATAAACAAGAACGTACCATTTCTGGAGGCAGCCACAAAACTATCCCAAACTATCTTTTGATCCGACGTATAACGGACAACGCTCAACTGTAAGTCTCGGATAGCAAGTGTCATTTCTTTATATATTCCAGGAATTCGTCGTATGAATTAATATAATTATCAAGGCAGTAGGATGAGAAGCCAGAACAAGAACAACAGCATCCGGTGAAAAATTACTCATGACCTTCCACATTCCCGGCGGAATTAATAAGCTTCGGAAGGAGAAGACAAATGATAGTGTTTACGTCCCGTTATATCTTCTGTCCAGATATCAAAGCTACCGCTGACAGCCACAAGATATTCGGACAACTCCGTATTGGCATGTTGCCCACGTTCTTGTCCTTCGGGTACATTATGTATCCAAAACACACGTTCAACAGGAAAAGGTATATCCTGTCCTACCTCAAGAAGGGTCAGACTCCCCCGTTTATCTGTAAATGTCTTTAAACGTTCCATAACTTTATAGAATAACGATATTTAGTGGATATTATTATAAGTGGTACTTCAAATTTAATTCATACTATGCCAGTGTTTTATTGAAACGCAAATGATCGCAGATTTTCGCAGATTAGATGGCTTGCTGCACTTAAGAGACGATATTCTTTGCGTAAATTTGCGATAATCTGCGTTTCAATGATACAATCATTTAATTAGGATACGGTACTTACGAATAATAGTTTATAGTTAACTTTGCAGCCAGAAAATCAAGCCCTAACAAGAAAAAACTCCTCTTTCCATTATTACATAGGAAAAGAGGAGTTGATTGATAAGAACTTCCCAATAATTTATCTTCTTGAACTACTTCCCCGTTCAGAAGAGCTGGAAGAAGAACTTCTGCTACTTGAAGATGATCTGGAAGAAGAACTGCGTCCGGACTGTCCACTGGAAACCGAACTACTACGACTACTACTTGGGGAAGTAGTTTCCCGGTTAGTTGAAGAACTACTTCTGCGACTACTGTTTCCGGAGTTTGTACTACTGTGGCTTGTACTGCTATTTACCCTGCTACTGCTGCCTGAAGTATTATTGTCTCTTCTACTACCTGATGTACTTTCACGATTTGAAGATGAAGAACTACTACTTGGCCGCGTAGTAGGCCGAGAGGTAGAACTTGGCTTCGTTTCAGAATTTCCCGGACGGGTTGACGTCCCCGGAGTAGTACTTGGACGAGTTGTACCAGTACTTGGACGGGTAGTTGTACCGGTGCTCGGACGGGTAGTCGTACCAGTGCTCGGACGGGTAGTTGTGCCAGTACTTGGACGGGTTCCGGGTCTGGAAGAAGGCCTTGTACTTGTATTCGGACGAATATTCACCGATCCGAAGTCCGAACGACGATTAGTATGGTACACCCGACCATTTCTCACACTATAGTTTCCACGATAATAACTATGGTTATAGCGCCCACGATAATAACTTACATTATGAAAATGTGTCCGGTAATGTCCTCCGGAATAACTACGATAATGAGGTGGTTTCGGGAAGTAGAAGTGGTTATGGTTCGTATATGTGATATACACACGGAAGTTCCACCCACCTGTATTAGCATATATCGGACGATAAAAATAATCGCGCCCCAAAAACCTTCGATACTGTGAGTCACTCAACACCCAACGCAAATCGTCATTACGCACATCCAGATAATTGTAATAATCATCCAGTGCCCATTCGTATCCGCGTATTACATCGTCCATCAAATAGCGAATGGAATAGATAAAATCAAAATTGATTTCATAAACATCATTATACTGTTGCGTATTCAGGTTTAGTTCATACGCCATCTTATCAGTCAGGAAGCGCGTCTCTTTGCGTACCCTGCTATTACTCATAGCCGCCATACTCATACTGTTCATGGCAGTTATCCCGATGGCAAATAATAGTATAATCAATCGTTTCATAATCGGTATATTATTTTATATTATTATTTTGGTGATATCTTTTTATAAAGTCATTTACTTCTTTCTTATCCGAACTAAATGTCAGTTTGTCCAGTGCCCGGAAGAAGTTTGCCTTATCAGCAATTTTCGGATATATCTTTATAAGAAATGGTTTCCTTTCGCTATCAAACCTGCAAAATTCCAACAAGCGGATACACTGATCGGTAGTAAAATAAGAACTCATTAAAGCATTGTCGAATAAAGCATTGCGGTCGGATTCAAAAGGTTGATTTCTCAATGAATTTATAAACTGTTCAAAGGAATCATCGCTCATTACCGGTTCCCATGGATTAAAATCGTCCGGTCTATGTCCAGGTCGGTCAGGCCTGTGCCCCGGATGATTTGTACCTTCAATAACAATCTCTTTCACTCTCATGCTTGAACAATAAACACGTTCATCCAGCAATAAGTTTTCTCTATTAAACTGTTCTCCGCGACGGGCAGCATACACCTGTACACGGTAACTGCCTCCGTCCAGGTTGGCAACAAAGCAACTGAATGTAGGTTTACATACCTGCCGTCCATCAATAAACACAACCACTTGTTCCCGAGGACTTTCAATAGAAATACCATTCAGAGAAAAAGCTTTTACTGAAACCACTGCCAGCAGAAAACAAAAACCAAGTATCAATTTACGTATCATATCTTTTCTATTTTATTTTTATCTATCCGGGTATGGCAATCACTCTCTTTCTCCAGGTAGGATTTCATTTCCGTCACCTTCCCGTCTACAAAATATACCTTAACTACAGACCAACCGGAAAACACGAAGACCCGAAACTCCCACTCCTCCCCTTTGTCATTAAAAGTCCTGTAAGAAGGTGAACCGAGTACATCTGTTACCTGTTCCAGCGTCATCCCTTTACGAATACTCAGTAACTGTTCGTTTGTAAAGCCTGCTTGAGAAGAGATGCAGCTGCCAAGCAATATCATTATCAACAAGATGCCAAAAGTATGTATCTTTTTCATAATCTGTATGGTTTAAGTGAAACTTTTCTCATGAAAACATATCTTTTAATGTATATGTGGTACCGGCGCCGGATGTGTGTACACTTCCCGGACAAATGTATTCATGCCTGATACCCTTCCTTCATCAAACGTAATCACGGTAATTTTAGTTTCTCCCCCAATAACAGACAGGCTGTGATACTCCCATTCTTCCATTCCTCTATCAAAACGACGGTAATCCGGTGTGCCAAAAATCTTTGAGATCTCCTGTCGGCTCATTCCTTCCTGTACCTTCATGATCTTGTTCATAGAACCGCAACCTGCACTTATCACTAAAAGCAATAACATCAATAAAACATGTATCTTTTTCATACCCTATACATTTAAGTAATTCAACTTTTGTGTTTTCTTATACCACAAAAATAGGGTGAGGAAACTCCCCACCCTAATGATTATCTATATTCGTGTATAGGGATTCCCCTATCATGGTTAGGATTATGCCAATCGGATTCCATCTTCCTCCAGAACGATCAGACGTTTCTTATATAAATCGCCAACAGCTTTTTTAAAAGTTTTCTTACTCACTTCAAAGGCTTCGTAGATGTCCTCTGCAGGGCTTTTATCCGTCAATGAAATCCGACCTCCTTTATCCTTTATATATTGGAATAATGCTTGTGAGAAATCACCTACTTTCTCGAAGCCTGGTTTCTGAAGTATCAGATCTATTTTCCCGTCCTCGCGAACCTGTTTCACATAAGCCTTCAGTTCCATTCCTGTTTTCAAAGGCTGAAATATTTCACTGTCATAAAGCAAACCACCAAACTTATTCTCAATAATGGCCTTAAATCCAAGATCCGTTTTTTGCCAGATAAGAATATTAACTTCTTCTCCCGACTGATACGCTGCTTTCTCTTTGGAAAGATAACGATCTACCTTTGCAGAAGCCACAATGCGATAACTTTCATCATCGAGATGAGCATGGATAATGTATTTATTGCCTACCTGCATTTTCATCTTCTGTTCACTGAAAGGCACAAACAAGTCTTTCATCAATCCCCAGTTGAGGAATGCGCCAAACTGATTAATCCATGCCACTTCCAAACAAGCAAACTCCCCCACCTGCACCAGTGGAGTCAATGTAGTAGCAATCAGCCTTTCTTCATTATCGAGATAGAGAAATACATTCAGTACATCTCCTATTTGACAATTTTCGGGAACATAACGAGTAGGCAGCAAAATTTCACCTTCCTCGCCTCCGTCAAGATACATTCCGAAATCGACCTCTTTTACAACCTCAAGCTGGTTGAATTTTCCTAATTCAATGCGCATAATATTTAGTAGTTAGAATTTAGTAGTAAGTAGTCAAGTAGTTGAAATGATTTAGTAACCAATAATAGCTAACAGCACAATCTACCACCTGCTACTTAACCACTCACTACTAAATCCCTACTACAATTTTCTGCAAAGATAGTTCATTTAGCCGACATCTTTCCCTCCGATATAACTTTTCCAGGGTAATCGCGCTAAATTTTTGCTCATTATTGTACGGTTTTGAATGTATTTCACCACAGAACACGGAGTTCCACAGAGTTTAAATCTTTATTGAAACGCAGATGATCGCAGATTTTCGCAAAGGGAAACAAATGTATGATAAAGAACTACAGTCTTTAAACCTGCGTTTATCCTGTGTTAATCCGCGTTTTATCAGATAAATAGTACTCTGTGCTACTCTGTGGTGAGTTCATTTCTAAACGATATTGAGCAAAATTAGTACGGTTACCCTATAACTTTTCATTATCAGCCAGAACTTTTTTCAATGAACATTCTGGCGATTAAGTCGTTATCTTTGTAGCGTCAACATAAAAACCGCCTATTCATTTATAAAAAATATGAGATTATGGAATTCTTAACCAACGAGAAATTAACGATTGTAGGAGCCGCCGGAATGATTGGCTCAAATATGGCTCAGACTGCATGATGATGAAACTTACTCCTAACATCTGCCTGTATGACCCGTATGCACCCGCACTGGAAGGTGTGGCCGAAGAGTTATATCACTGTGGATTTGAAAATGTCAACCTCACCTATACTTCTGATATCAAGGAGGCACTGACGGGAGCAGCTTATATCGTTTCATCCGGTGGTGCTGCCCGTAAAACTGGTATGACACGTGAAGATCTTTTAAAGGGAAATGCAGAGATTGCCGCCCAATTTGGTAAAGATATCCGCCAATACTGCCCTAATGTGAAACATGTGGTAGTAGTGTTCAATCCGGCAGATATTACAGGATTGATCACGTTGCTTTATTCCGGTCTGAAACCCTCACAGGTATCTACACTTGCAGCATTGGATAGCACCCGTCTGCAAAACGAATTGGTAAAGTTCTTCAAAATACCCGCTTCCAAAATACAGAACTGCCGTACATACGGTGGTCATGGCGAACAAATGGCAGTATTTGCATCCACTACTACCGTAGATGGTGATACATTGACCAACTGGATTGGTACCACCCACCTGCCCCAAACAGAATGGGAAGCTATCAAGCAACGCGTTATTCAGGGTGGTAAGCACATCATCGACCTGCGCGGACGTTCTTCGTTCCAAAGTCCGGCCTATCTTTCTATTGAAATGATCGCCGCAGCTATGGGAGGACAACCTTTCCGTTGGCCAGCCGGAACGTATGTATCCGACGGAAAATTCAACCACATCATGATGGCAATGGAAACGTCTATCACGAAAGATGGCGTTAGCTATAAAGAAGTACAGGGTACCCCTACCGAACAGCAAGAACTGGAAAACAGTTATAAACATCTGTGCAAACTTCGTGATGAGGTCATTGAAATGGGGATTATCCCGGCAATAAAAGATTGGCACAGCCTGAACCCTAATATCAAGTAGGCTTATTTTCTCAAAAGGATTGAATGTCTCTTTTTTACAATCAGAAGAAAAAGCAAAGAAGTATTTTTGCACGTTCTGCATTTATAAAATATCTTTGTTCACAGTATGGAAACATTCAGCCTTATTAAGCCTTGTGCCGCACTAACTCCGTTTATCAAGTATTACTGGATATTACGGATTGATATCTCCGCACCCGTCACGGAACGAACTATTCCTGTCGGGTGCGTTCATTTAACTTTCCATCGGGGTAAACAATTGTTTTCGCCTACCACCCGACAACTACAGCCACAGGCTTTCATCTGCGGACAATCTAATACTTACGTCGATGTGGCCTCTACCGGAAATATTGATATGATCACTGTTGTATTTCAGCCTTATGCACCGAAACTCTTTTTCCGGTTACCTGTCAGAGAAACATATGGATGAATGTTTCAATAGAAGATATCGGAGACATCGCATTGGCAGACCTGGCTAAACGAGTCGCAGAGACACCGGATGATACCCAATGTATAGAACAAATAGAGCACTTTCTGCTCCAACACTTCTATTCTTCCGCTGAATATAACATAAAGAGAATAGAGGCTACCATACAAGAAATAAACCAGTGTGCCCAACCTGCCATTCACAGGCTGGCCCAAACAGCCTGTCTCAGCGATAAGCAGTTTAACAGAGTCTTCCATGAATATGTAGGCACTACACCTAAAGAGTTTATCCGTATTGTCCGTTTACAACGGGCTTTGTACACATTGCAAACACAGCCGGACATCAATTTTGCCCAACTGGCCTATGAATGCGGATATTATGACCAATCCCATCTTATTAAAGAATTTAAAGCTTTTTCCGGCTATACGCCGGGAGAGTATCTGGCACTTTGTGCACCTTACTCCGATTACTTCTCCACACTCTAAAAGATAGAATGTCCTTTTTTTCCTATCATACGCCGACTGCCGTTCCTACTTTTGCAGTGTCTTTGCAAAGCAAATTAATTAATCATTAAAAAACAGAAAACTATGAGTAAGTTGATTTCATTTTTTGAGATTCCGGCAAGCGACTTCAACCGGGCGGTAAAGTTCTACGAGACAATCTTTGGCATCAAGATGCCGGTAGCAGAGTGTGAAACAGAAAAGATGGCATTCTTTGTTGAAGAAGGTGAAGAGCAGAGTGTGGGAGCGATCTCTTATGCAGAAGGATTCAATCCCTCGGAACACGGGGTTCTGATTCACTTCAATTGTGAAAATATAGAGCTTATGACAACAGCAATCACACGTAACGGTGGGAAAATAATCATCCCAAAGACAAAGATCGAGGCCGAAGGACGAGGTTGGTTCGCCGTTTTTGCCGATTGTGAAGGAAATCGCATCGGATTGTATGCCGGAAAATAAGTTTTTTACTATCTTTGCCATATCATCCATTTAAGAAATATCAGTTTGTTTAACTCATGAAATGGCAAATTTGCAGATAGCTACGCTTCGGATGAAATAATAGAGAGTTATTTTATTCATTCCGTGGGGATGACTTTTCAGTCATCCTCCTAACGTGTTATTTGCAATTAAATCATGAATTTTACTTATAAACAAATTTGGCTCATCAACTTTCCTGTGATGATGAGCTTACTGATGGAACAACTCATCAATCTTACCGACACTATTTTCCTGGGCCATGTGGGCGAAGTCGAATTGGGTGCCTCGGCACTGGCAGGAATGTATTACATCGCAATCTATATGCTCGGCTTCGGCTTCAGCCTGGGACTGCAAGTGATGATTGCACGAAGAAACGGAGAAGGGAATCTCCAAAAAACAGGGGAAACATTCCGGCAGGGAATGTTCTTTCTGACCACGCTGTCGATACTGACATTCACATTCTCCAAACTCTTTTCCCCGGTACTGCTACGAACAGTGATTTCATCAGATCAGATTTATCTGACCGTTATCCAATACATTAGCTGGCGGGATTATAGTTTTTTATCCGTATTTCCCATATTAGCATACAGGGCATTCTATGTAGGGATTACAAAAACAAGAGTGTTAACGATTAACTCCATTCTGTTAGTATCAACGAATACACTGCTCAACTATCTGCTCATCTTCGGCATAGGTGGATTCCCGCGTCTTGGAATAGCAGGAGCTGCTATAGCCTCATCGGTAGCAGAAGCGGTAACACTGATCTATCTGGTGGTATATACACACTTTAAGGTGGATAAAAAGAAATATGGCTGGAGATGTTCGTTCAATTTCCCGTTACTCAGACAGTTGTTTCAGCTTTCAAGCTGGACAATGATCCGGTCGTTCTTCTGTATTGCTCCGTGGTTTCTGTTTTTCATAGCCATCGAGCATTTAGGAGAGAGGCAACTCGCAGCAGGAAATATAGTAAGAAGTGTCTCAGTAATCCTGTTCGTTATTGTCAACTCATTCGCCACAACCGGGATCTCACT
Organism: Bacteroides nordii WAL 11050 = JCM 12987; assembly: GCA_000613465.1. GTDB lineage: Bacteria > Bacteroidota > Bacteroidia > Bacteroidales > Bacteroidaceae > Bacteroides > Bacteroides nordii. The sequence continues at coordinate 97,595 of BAJA01000006.1, read as the reverse complement.
GGTCAGCAATCTGATCGGAGCAGGACAAACGGAAAGTGTAATGGCGGTATGCTGGAAAACGGTAAAACTGAGTTATGCGGTAGGAACTCCGTTTATACTGGTAGCAATACTGATGTACAATCAGATTTTAGGGATTTATACAAACAGTAAAGAGGTAGTTGAAACAGCCATCCCACCATTCCTGCTGATGCTATCTACCTATTTTCTTGCTACGCCAGCCTATACATTTTGCAATGCAATCATTGGAACCGGAAAGACAAAAACGGCCTTTGTTTTCCAAATGATAACAATTACCATTTATCTCGGATATCTGTATGGATTAGCTTCCTGTGAGTTACCATTAGTAATTTACTGGACGGCGGAACAATTGTATGTACTATTACTATTAGGATTGGCTTTGAATTATTTGAAAAAAGGAAGCTGGAAACGATAAGTCTTTCAAAGCAAGTATCTAAGAACATTGCCTCTACGTGGCAGAGGCAATGTCTCTATATAATAAAGACATGATCCCATACAATAAAGGCGTAGTCTGCATGCAGGTCATATATCTGCTGCATGCAGACTACGCCTATACTGATTATCCCCCTGTTACTACTTATGTGCCGGCGTAGCCATAGGGGTACTTTTATCTTTACTTTCAGCCACCTCTACCAGATAAACTCCAACACAGATAAAGAGAATCGCAAAGGTCTGAGTCCAGCTAAAACGATCTTGTCCCAGAATCAAAGAAGCAACAGTAGCCACAATCAATATCAAATAACCATAAATGGCAACCACCGTTGTTTTCAGATATTTCAAACCGATAGGTAACAGCATGTAACTGATTGTGGTAGGGAATATTAGTACAAACATCAATACGGCAAACGGTAACCAATGGAAAGGTAACGAAAATACAGGAGCATCGAACCCTGTAATCATTGATACAATAAGCCGGATACTGCCGAACCGCTAAAAGTATACTTCAACATTGTAATAGGACCCACAGCAGAAAGAATGCGCTTACTCATCACCAGATAAATGGCATAAACCACAGAACTGAACAGACACAACATATTACCGATAAAAGCATCCGAAGCAAGATCATCACTCCGTTGTGTGAGGATACAAACCAATGCACCGACAAGAGCTATGGATATGCCTACTATTTTCGACCCGGTTGCCTTCTCATGATAAAAGAAAATCATAATGAGAAACACCCAGATAGGCTGAAGACTCGTGAAAATGGAACTTGACACAGGAGTCGTTTTACTAAGACCAATCAGATAAAGAAACATAAAGCCATAGAGCCCTAATGCTCCCAATAAGAATAATAACCATTTATCCTTACGGGAGGTCTTTTCTTCGGGTGGAGCAAACCAGCCTATAATCCAGAAAGCGACCGCAGCAAAGGTACAGCGGATTGTTGCTCCGGTAAGCGGGCTCATCCACAAAGGAAGTAGATATTTAAGGGCATTCATATTTAACCCACTGAATACTTTTGATATAGCCATGTACAGATTGGCTTCCAGTTTCTTATTCTTCATACTTATTGTTTTAGGTGCTTGTGCTTCCCGCACAGGGAGGCTCGGCAAGCGATGTTAGTTATTATATCGTTTTACGTTAAATGTTGCTTGGCATTACTATCTATCTCTTTCTCCGGTATCGATAAAGCTCTATCTCGTAGAGTAACGTAGGAAGCCTCGGTATGTAACGTTGTTTTAGATGTACATGTAAAGCAGTACGACATGTGCATGTGGGACAGTACGACATGTGCATGTGGGACAGCACGACATGTGCATGTGGAACAAGACCGTACACCGGGAAAAGGAACGCTCCTTTCTGAGAAAAACAAAGTACAACACCGGGCAAAGGTAAAGATACCGTTTAGGGGCAGTCTCGCTACCGAAAAGATATGCCCATAATCTTCGTTACGAATCAGTTCACCACAAAGGACGCGGAGGACACAGAGATATTATTTTCTCTGATGAGACGCGGATGAACGCAGATTAAAAAAACTGTAGTTCTTTATTTTATCGTTATTTCCCTTTGCGGGAATTTGCGTTCACCTGCGTTTCAATAAAGATTTAAAACTCTGTGCCTCTGTGTACTCTGTGGTGAAATACCATACGGTTTTAGCTATTTCAAACCATCATCAAACAGGAACGTATTCCGCTTACGATAGGCCCATATTAGTGCTACAATCGTTATAACAAGATTAAATACAAACGCAAACTGCTGAGATTTAATATGGAATACTGTTGACTGAAAGAAATCTATAATAAACGGACAAAGCAAAATTGCCAGATAATTCATCATCATCACAAAAGCCAGTGCCAGCGTTGCTTTCTTCGGAATAGCAGTATGAGTGGTTTTATCATATATAACAGGTTGTATCACCCCATATCCTAACCCTACAAGAATACATCCCGGAGCTATCACCCACTCTTTGGGCGACAACCAGATAAGTGCCAATCCAACGGCGATGCACAATAAACTGTAAAACTTCGTCTTCTCACGAAAAAGTCCCACTATCTGATTCAAAAAGAAACCCGGAGCCATAATAGCCAAAAAGAACAGCGAAATCATAATACCGGAATTACCACTTGAAAAATGATATTCTTCCATCAGGAAAGGAAGATTAAAAGTAACAATAAGCACCAAATAAGTAACAAGCCCATAAAACAGCATCACCTGCAAAAGATATTTCACATTTATACCCCGCTTATATTTTGCTACTTCGGGATCAACCGGCGTATCAGCCTCTTTCTCTTCCATATTAGTTATTGAAGCAGTCCCTTCCTCACTAATCATACTACGCTTGAGATAAACGGACAGCACCAACGAAGCCAATGGAAGCAGGTAAACCACGAATGGCAAATGCCAGTTCACCTCTGCCAGATAACCGGTGACAGCTGTAGCTATCACTAACGTAAAATTCGTAATAGCAGAACTAAATCCGAACTGCTTCACCCGATAAGGACCTGTGAAATATTTAGAAATAAGTCCGGTGCTAAGGGGGATAATCATTCCCGAACCTACCCCAAGCATGGCACTGATGGCAATAAGTTGCCACATCTCACTGGCAAGCAGGTAAAGAATACCACTCAGGGCAAAAATAGCAAGCCCCACTTGTAGCAAACGAATAAAATTTACTCGTTCTGTCAGTTTTCCCGCCAGAATAATAAAAGGAATGATCAGCAGAGAAGGCAAAGATGAAAGCATCTGAATATCAAGTTCCGTGGAATGAGGAAAGATGACAGACAATTTTCCAAGGATCGGGCTAACGGCCAAGCCTGGTAAAGCATTCAGAGCAGATATAGACCAAATGCCGATAAGGGTGATAAGGGGAATGGTGCCCCGTCCTGTTTGTATTCTCATATTCTCTTTAATATTTGGGGTTTAGATTTGACAACAACAACGCATCCCCCCAGAAAGTTCAGTGCTTCCCGCACGGGAAGATTCGCCAAGCGGTGCTTCCCACACGGGGAGGTTTCGGCAGGCGATGGTTAATTGAAACGCAGATTGCTACAAAGGAAAACAAAAATAAGAGAAAGAATAACCGGATTTTAATCTGCGATAATTGACGTTAATCTGTGTTTCATCAGAGATTTAAAACTCCGTGTTCTCAGTGTCCTCTGTGGTGAATCTACCTCATTATTCATTCTTTATACAGTTAGAGCATCGCCTGCCGAAACCTCCCCGTGCGGGAAGCACGAAGCACAATAAACGCAAAATAATGTAAAATGGCTAAACTTTAAAAATCCCATGCTGTTGTTGTGGAAAATTCGACGGGGAAACTCCCCATCGCCTAAACCTAACTAAAAAATAATAGCAAAATGGAAGATTTAAATTTCAGAAAAGGTGATGCCAAGACCGATGTATTTGGTTCAAACAGAATGTTGCAACCCTCTCCCGTAGAGAAAATTCCCGACGGCCCTACAACTCCTGAGATTGCCTATCAGATGGTGAAAGATGAGACATTTGCACAGACTCAGCCCCGGTTGAACCTGGCTACTTTCGTCACCACTTATATGGATGAGTATGCCACTAAGCTGATGAACGAAGCAATCAACATCAACTATATTGACGAAACAGAATATCCGCGTATCGCTGTCATGAACGGAAAATGTATCAACATCATGGCTAACTTGTGGAATACTCCTGAAAAAGAGGACTGGAAAACAGGTGCGTTAGCTATCGGTTCTTCCGAAGCTTGTATGCTTGGTGGCGTTGCCGCATGGTTGCGCTGGCGTAAAAAACGTCAGGCACAAGGTAAACCGGTAGACAAACCAAACTTCGTTATCTCAACCGGATTCCAGGTAGTATGGGAAAAATTCGCTCAGCTGTGGCAGATTGAAATGCGTGAAGTACCTTTGACACTGGAAAAAACAACTCTCGATCCGGAAGAAGCACTGAAAATGTGCGACGAGAACACCATCTGTATTGTCCCTATCCAAGGCGTTACATGGACAGGACTGAATGACGACGTAGAAGCTCTTGACAAAGCACTCGATGCTTACAATGCCAAGACCGGATATGACATTCCTATCCACGTAGATGCCGCCAGTGGTGGTTTTATCCTTCCATTCCTGTATCCTGAAGTAAAATGGGACTTCCGTTTGAAATGGGTACTTTCTATCAGTACTTCCGGTCATAAATTCGGTCTGGTTTATCCGGGGCTTGGTTGGGTTTGCTGGAAAGGCAAAGAATATCTCCCCGAAGAAATGTCTTTCAGTGTAAACTACTTAGGTGCAAACATCACACAGGTAGGTTTGAACTTCTCCCGTCCTGCTGCTCAGATTTTAGGACAGTACTATCAGTTTATCCGTCTGGGATTCCAGGGATACAAAGAAGTACAATACAACTCGCTGACCATTGCGAAATACCTCCATAGCGAAATAGCCAAGATGATGCCTTTCGTGAACTACTCAGAAGATGTAGTGAACCCACTGTTCATCTGGTACATGAAACCGGAATACGCAAAGGATGCAAAGTGGACACTGTATGATTTGCAGGACAAGCTGGCTCAGAGCGGCTGGATGGTTCCGGCATACACATTGCCTACTAAGTTAGAGAATTACGTCGTTATGCGTATCGTTGTCCGTCAGGGATTCAGCCGAGACATGGCCGATATGTTGTTGGGCGATATCAAAAATGCAATTACCGAACTGGAAAAACTGGAATATCCTACTACTACCCGTATTGCTCAGGAAAAGAACCTGCCGGTAGCAACAAAGGTATTCAACCATACCGGTAAACCACAAGGAAAATAAAGACATTTACGATTAGACGATTTGAATAATTTACGATTAGACAATTGAAATTACTCTCATTGTGATTTCCGGAGATTCTTCAATCGTACATTGTCAATCGTCTAATCGTCAATTATTACATCGTCTAATCGTAAATTCTTCAAATTGTCTAATCGTAAATCATAAAGCTTTTTATTATATGAATAAGATTTCTATATCCCAAATAAAAGAAGTGGTACAGCAAGCCTACGAGCAGGTGAAAGGAAATACAGACGGAAAGAATGCCGATTATATACCTTATCTGGCCAATATCGACAAGAACCTGTTCGGTATTAGCATCTGCCTGCTGAATGGCCAAAAGATTACCGTCGGTGATTACAATTACCGTTTCGGTATCGAATCAGTATCCAAAGTTCACACTGCCATTCTGATTCTTCGTCAATATGGAGCTCAGAAAGTGTTGGACATGATTGGCGCTGATGCAACCGGACTACCATTCAACTCTATCATCGCCATCCTTCTGGAAAACGATCATCCTTCTACCCCATTGGTAAACGCCGGAGCAATCTCCGCCTGCTCCATGGTACAACCGATAGGTGATACTACTCAGAAATGGAATGCGATTGTGGAGAATATAACGGACCTTTGTGGTTCGGCTCCTCAATTAATTGACGAGTTATACAAGTCCGAATCTGCAACGAATTTCAATAACCGCTCTATTGCATGGTTATTGAAGAATTACAATCGCATCTATGATGATCCCGAAATGTCACTCGACCTGTATACACGCCAGTGTTCACTGGGAGTTACAGCAGAAATGCTGTCTGTCGCAGCCGCTACTGTGGCCAACAGCGGTGTGAATCCTGTGACTAAAAAACAAGTACTCGATGCCAGTCTGACTCCGAAGATTACCTCTATGATTGCTTCCGTAGGTTTCTACGAACATACGGGCGACTGGATGTATACTTCCGGTATTCCTGCAAAGACCGGTGTAGGTGGTGGCGTCATGGGTGTATTCCCAGGCGTCATGGGTATTTCCGCATTTGCTCCCCCTCTTGATGGTTCGGGCAACTCTGTAAAGGCACAATTAGCTATCAAATATATAATGAATAAGCTGGGGTTGAATGTGTTCAACGGCGAGCAAGTTACTGTAGTTGAATAAAAGTTCTGTCCTTTTTTGTAGGGGTTACTGCCTGTATAGGTAGTAGCCCCTTTTCTTTGAGGGAAATAATCTTCAGGATTTAGCTGTATTATCAGATTCAACGGGTTCCGGTGCAGCTACTACCTTTCCATTCTCTTCTATCTGTTGATAATACTCATCCTTTTCCTTATTTTTTTTCTGAATGAGGCTGGTGACATATACAGTGAATATAGGAAACATCATCATGCCCAATGCCGCCAGTAAAACGGAGAGTACCCGTCCGGTAGCCGTTACCGCTATAATATTGGAACCAACAGTAGTTACATCCATAAATGCCCACCAGAGTGCATCACCATAACCCGTTACCAATGGGTTTACTTTATGCTCCATCACAAAAAAAGCCAGGCTGGCAAAATAAACCGTAGCCAGCAACATCGTCAGATAGGAGACAAAAAGGCTGGAGGCTTTATTGTAAGTCAGCCATCCCACCACAATTGCCATTGCATATCCGCCACGTACCAAAGGAATAAAACGAAGCATATAAGTAATCTCAGGCGAGAAGGTCCATCCCATATAGGCGATGATATTCTGATAAGGAATAGCTACCAGTAAAAAGAGGAAATGGGTACTAAAATAGCGCAATTTATCTTTGGCGAGAAAGAGTTCGAGGATGAAATCGAACAGAAACAAAATACATATCCACAACTGTACCTTCATATACAGTGATTGGGTATAAAAAGGGATACCCTTGAATGTATCCACAGAGATACTGATGACCAGAAAAAGAGATAATAACAGTATGATGACATGCAAAATACCATATATTCCCCTTCTTCGCAGCGCAAAATCGGAAAGAGCAGTTTTCATATAAATGCTATTTATTTAGGTGATTATACATCTTTATTATACAAGTATAGGGAACAACACAAGTACAAGCTTTGTTTACCGGCCGGTGTATGTTAATTAACCAAGTTTGACAGTCTCCCCCGAAAACATCTCTCCCCGAATGTTGTTATAAAACAGACTTAAAAATATTTTTCACTTATAAAACCTTAACTTATGGCAAATATTAAACAAGTAGCAAAACTGGGGGTATTTACCCTGGCTATTATGAATGTAACGGCAGTCGTCTCCCTGCGTGGACTTCCTGCCGAGGCCGTATATGGTATGAGCTCGGCCTTTTACTATCTTTTCGCAGCCATTGTTTTCTTGATCCCGACTTCACTCGTTGCAGCCGAACTGGCTGCTATGTTTCAGGACAAACAAGGTGGTGTATTCCGGTGGGTAGGCGAGGCCTACGGCAAGAAATTCGGTTTCCTGGCCATTTGGGTACAATGGATTGAAAGTACAATCTGGTATCCTACCGTTTTGACATTCGGTGCCGTTTCCATCGCTTTTATCGGAATGAACGATACCCACGACATGTCACTGGCAAGCAACAAGTATTACACACTGGCCGTTGTGCTTATCATCTACTGGCTTGCTACTTTCATCTCTCTCAAAGGTATGGGATGGGTAGGAAAAGTCGCCAAAGTCGGCGGTATGGTTGGAACCATCATCCCGGCAGCCCTATTGATTATTTTAGGTATTGTTTATCTGGCAACCGGAGGAGTATCCAACCTCGATTTCCATAGTAGTTTCTTCCCCGACTTTACTAAATTTGATAACGTAGTGCTCGCAGCAAGTATCTTCCTCTTTTATGCCGGTATGGAAATGGGCGGTATCCACGTAAAAGATGTGGAAAACCCTTCTAAAAATTATCCGAAAGCCGTATTTATCGGTGCATTGATTACAGTACTGATTTTCGTATTAGGTACTTTTGCACTGGGTGTTATCATCCCGGCCAAAGATATCAGCCTGACACAAAGCTTGCTGGTAGGTTTCGATAATTACTTCAGATATATCCATGCTTCCTGGTTGTCACCGATCATCGCTATTGCATTGGCATTCGGTGTACTTGCAGGTGTACTGACTTGGGTTGCCGGTCCGTCAAAAGGTATCTTTGCCGTAGGTAAGGCTGGCTATATGCCTCCTTTCTTCCAGAAAACCAATAAGATGGGTGTACAGAAAAACATCCTGTTCGTACAAGGTATCGCTGTTACAGTACTGAGTCTTCTCTTCGTTGTTATGCCTTCTGTACAAAGCTTCTATCAAATTCTATCTCAGCTGACAGTGATACTCTATCTGGTCATGTATTTGCTTATGTTCTCTGGCGCTATCTATCTGCGTTACAATATGAAGAAAGCCAACCGTCCGTTCCGTATCGGTAAGAAAGGAAATGGCTTGATGTGGTTTGTGGGCGGCCTCGGTTTCTGTGGCTCATTGCTTGCATTTATATTGAGCTTTATCCCACCCAGCCAGATCTCTACAGGTAGCAATACCGTATGGTTCACCGTTCTTATTGTAGGTGCAATCATCGTAGTTATAGCTCCGTTCATTATCTACGCTTCAAAGAAACCGTCATGGGTTGACCCGAATACCAGCTTCGAACCTTTCCACTGGGAAGAACAGGCTAAACCGGAAGTAGCAACAGCTACGGCAACAACCGCCGCCACTGCAACTACCGCAACAGCTAAACCTGCTCCGGCATCCGGTACAGTAACACCGACATCCGGTACTGTTGCAAATGACAATAGTACTCCCAAAACTTAAAAAGATTATTTATACAAAAATGAGGGATATACCGGGATTTATTTTCCGGTATATCCCTCATTTCCTTATATATAGGCAGAAAATCTATCTTCTGTTATACGAAAAACTTAGCCTAACGCCTGTATCCTCAGAAAGTGGAGGAGAAGCAAGCGTTATCAGATTCAAGATTCTGAAGTTAGTGGCAAAACAAACCAGAAAGTAGATCCTTCACCCTGTTGTGACCGGACTCCTATTTTACCTCCTAATTTCTCTACTACAGTTTGTGAAAGCGTCAATCCCAATCCGGTTCCCGGGACCTCCCGATCCAGTTTGGTAAAACGGCTGAATATCTTACTCTGTTCTTCAGAAGATATTCCAATTCCGGAATCCCGTACGTAGCAATACAGTTCTTTTCCATCCCTCACCCGACAACCAAAACAAATCTCTCCATTCTGGGTAAACTTCATTGCATTCGTCAACAGATTCATAAATACCTGCATAATACGCTGCCGCTCTGAATATATGGTCAGTTCTGTCAGATCAGCCTCACACACCAATGTCACTTCGGGCTTCTCTACCAGCCGGATATTAAATAAAGCATATAATTCTCTTAACAGATCATTGGCATTAAATTTCGAATAATGAAAATCAAAACTCCCGGCTTCAATCTGAGAAAGATCAAGAATATCGGAAATCAACTGCAACAAACGGTCACTATTCTGATTAATGATATCAGTATACATATTCTTTTCTTCCTCACTTGATGCCGTAGCCAGCAAACTGGAAAAACCTACAATAGCATTCATCGGCGTACGGATCTCATGGCTCATGTTGGCAATAAATGCATTCTTTAACTTATCACATGAACGCGAATTCTCCTGTTCGAGTTGTAACAACCGCTGTGTATTCCTAAGTTCACTGATGTCATAAACAGTCAATAACATCAGTTCTTCATCATTTATATTCAAATAATTTCCTGATGCATGTACGTCACATGGAGTAATCTGTTTATTGTTCTGACTCACTATCTGCATAGATGCCTCAAAGCGATCAAAATTCTCCCTTTTATAAAAAGCTCTGCCAATGGCAACCCGCACTCCACAAACCTTACAACATGCATGGGTGCCACATTCTCCCGATTCTACTGCATTCTTACAGTGAAGCAAATCTCCCACCCGCTTTATACTTTTATCTTCTTCGATACCATTCAGTGAGTAATAGTTTGTCTTCTGTACAACAAAATCCTTACCTATCAGTAAAAGATAAGTGTTCACATTCCGGAAAATCAAATCTTCTTTCTGCCGTTCTCTACTGTTTTCTTTCTCTCTCCGACAGGCTTTTTTCTGTCCTTGCTGATATTTGACTGTAATAAAGATACTATAAACTAAAAATAATCCGGCAGTAATATAAGGTATTAGCATGTTATGTTTGCAATGTCTGTTTATTATAATCTTGTCTTATTTGAGCGTAAAAATATAAAATATCTCAATCCTTTTTTATTTTGCAGGATATTTATTTGCAGTACCCTAAAACAAAATAGTCAGAAATGTAAAAAACCTGCATTTTTTTCTTGAAGTTATTGCAGTATTGAAAAATATACCTATCTTTGCACCCGCAAACAAGAAAGGTGCCATAGCTCAGTTGGTAGAGCAAAGGACTGAAAATCCTTGTGTCCCCGGTTCGATTCCTGGTGGCACCACTTTTTAAGAAGGCAAAACGATGTAAATCCCTGAATTTCAAAGAAGTTCAGGGATTTTTCTTTTCCAAGAATAGGCAAAATTAGTGAGATTGAAGCAAACCATACGTCCTTATTCAAGGGACTGTTTTTAAAAGCCCGAAATGTTCCACTGCGAGGTATTTACTTCATTCTTTTACAGCACGTTGCACTATTTTACATAACAGGGTTCTCGGTTCGATTTCCTAACTTTGTATCATTAAAAATTGAGCCGTATGGAAAGAAAAAGATTCAGCGTGTTGTTCTTCATCAAGCGTAGCAAACTGTTAAAAAACGGGGAAGCACCCGTGCGTGTGCGTGTCACTTATGACCGCCTATACGTGGAACTTCAACTAAAGCGGAGTGTAAAAGTCCCACTTTGGTCGCAGGAAAAAGAGAAATCGACAGGCAAAGACCGAAACTCCGTAGAACTTAACCATTACATTGACGCCCTGCGTGTGAAATTCTATCAGATTTACCAAGACTTGGAACTGGAGGGAAAGATTATCTCCGCACGTGCCATAGTGAACCGCTATCAGGGAAAGGACGAAACTTTCAAGACATTGTATAATGTATTCAAGGAACATAATGACAACTGCCGGAAGCTAATCGGGACAGACTATGCCGACATCACCGTAAGACGTTACGACAATTGCCTTAAATACCTCATGGAACTGGTTAAACGGGATTACAAGGTAGATGATATGTTACTGCGTGAGGTAAACGGGGAACTGGTACGCAAATTCGATTTATACCTAAAGACGGAGAAGCATTGCGCACAGAATACCGTTATCCGGTACATGAAATGTTTTAAGAAAGTGATAAACCTTGCCATTGCCAACGAGTGGCTGACAAAGAACCCGTTTGCAGGAATCAAGTTTCACGAGGTGGAGGTAAACAAACAGTTCCTAAGCCAAGCCGAGATAAACCGGATATGGCAGAAAGAGTTCAGGATTGAACGGCTGGAACTGGTACGGGATGTTTTTATCTTCTGCGTATATACCGGGCTGGCATTCATAGACGTGTATAACTTACGCCCCGAACACGTTTCAGAGGACAGCAACGGCAACCTGTGGATAGTGAAACCCCGTGAAAAGACAAACAACCTCTGTAACATCCCGCTTTTGAGCATTCCCAAACAGATACTTGAAAAGTATAAGGATAACCCCTACTGCATGGATAAAGGAACTTTGTTGCCCGTTCCCTGCAATCAGAAGATGAACAGCTACCTGAAAGAGATTGCCGACCTTTGCGGTATTAAAAAGAACCTGACCACGCACACAGCCCGGCACAGTTTCGCTTCGGTTATTGCGCTGGCTAACAACGTGTCACTGCCGAACGTGGCTAAAATGCTGGGGCATTCATCCACCCGAATGACGCAGCACTACGCAAAGGTATTAGACCAAACGATACTAAGGGATATGCAATACGTAGAGAGAAAAATATCATTTTTCAGCAACTTTAATGCTGAATTGTAAACTTTTAAAAGGAAAAAGGCCTATATTTGCATTTAAAGTAATCGTTATAACAGCCATGAACAGAATCATAGAAAACTTAAAAGTAAATAATCCTGCGATATATCAAATATTGCAAGAGCAAGAAAAACAAAAATGGGAAATAACTAGTGGAACTCGTTATAAAACCGTCAGTGACACTGTTTCTGCAAATTCTTCAATTGAATATAACATTAAATCTAAACCGAATCAATTATGCCAACATGGAGTGAAATATTAACAGAATTAAAAGTCGAAAGTGCCCAAGGGAATTCTGCTCCTTTTGATTTTATTCGACGCAAATACCTTTCTGAACTATCTAAATATACAAACAGAAATATTATTTTGTACGCAACTGCTTTTACCCAAAAAGGTGGAGCTCCCGAATTACTTTCGGTAACAGAGGAAGATGTGCAAGGAATGATGGAAGTTTCATACGGACTTGAAAAAAAGCCTGTAGATTTAATTATACACAGTCCGGGAGGTTCTCCCGAAGCAGCAGAAGGTATTGTCGAATATTTGCATGCTCAATTTCCTGAAGTAAGAGTTATTATTCCCCAAATAGCAATGTCTGCTGCCACAATGATTGCATGTTCAGGAGCTAGTATTGTCATGGGAAAACATTCTAATATAGGTCCCGTAGACCCACAGTTGATTATTAATAGTCCTAACGGTCCCACAAGTAATCCTGCAAAAGCAATAATTGACCAATTCTATAAAGCATTACAAGAAGTAAACGAACCCAATAAACAAGCATGGGCTATATTACTTAATCAATATGGTCCTTCTGTCATTACACAATGTGAAAATTATATCAAAATGTCTGAAAACTTAATTAGAGATTGGCTTAATAGATTCATGTTCAAAACAGAAGCTCCAGATGTCAAAGCTCCTATTATAGAGAATATAGCATCTTTTTTGGCTAATCACGATAACTTTAAAAGTCATGGTCGCCATATATCCCGTGAAAAAGCAGAATCAAAAGGGTTAAAAATAGAATATCTTGAAAAAGACTCTCAATTACAAGATTTAGTTCTGTCTGTGTTTCATGCTACAACTCATACATTTTCATCAACACCTGCAATGAAAATTATAGAGAATCAAAATGGGAAAGCATTCATAAAAATTCAAAATTAACAAGATATTGAAAAGACTATCCGCATAAACATGAAGAAGCCAGCAACACAGTTTTCAAGAAACCATGATTGCTGGCTTTTAATTAATCAAACAATAAATCAATAAATACAGAAAACAAGATTTCACGTTTTCAAGATTTCATTTTCTGTAATACCTTTCCAGCAGGTCTAAAATCTCGCTTTCCCGGTAGATGATTTTTCCCGGAAGCTGCACATATCCCAGCAGTCCCGTGTCCCTGTAATCCTGCAACGTCCGTTTGCTGATGCAAAGCCGCTCGCACACTTCCTCGCCTGTCAAGTAGTGTTCACCGTTCAATACCGGGCGATAGTTCATTACCACGTACTCCACGTGTTCCAGCACCCTGTCAAGGGAGGAAAACAGTACCAGCGTGGTTTCGGAATCTTTCGTTATCAAATCCATACGCCTACTTTTTAGAATTGTCCCTTACTTGGCTAAGCAGAAATGTTTCCACGTCCGAAGCCTTATAGTAAATCTTATTGTTAATCTGCGAATAAGGCAGTTTCCCCGTATCACGGTAGGTCTGCATCGTCCGGGCTGAAACATTCAGCAAACGGCAGGTCTCGCAGTTATCCAGCCACTTGTCACGCTTCCTGCGTAAAGGCACACAGAGCGCATCCACACGCCCCACAAAATTTTCAAACCTCTGTTTCCAAAGTTCAAAGGTTCTCTTTTCAATCGTCACTATTTCCATAACCGATATATTTATTATTATCAATACTCCGTTTTTCTTCACTGGTGCAAATATATAAGACTGAATGACAGGTTGTTTCTTTCTGTCCGCAAATGACCTTGCGTGTCCAAAAATGTCCACCACCAACCCAAACGAGCAGGAAAGAAACAATAAGAGAACAGAAACCCCGGTTTCCCCCACTTACTAAATAAGTAAGGTAATGAACACAAAGCCGTTTTCTATTTACCGACATTAATTTGGTGCAGAGCGCAGCAAAGCGATTCCAAACGGCTGACGCTTTGTTTTTTACCGATTTTTCTTATTTTATTTGTGGTGCTAATTCAAAAAACAAGCACCTATGAATAATCCTTTCGAAGAAATTTTCAAACGGCTGGAGAACATCGAAAAGATGATTGCCCCGGTCATGGGCGCACAGCCCGAAGAACGGCAGGACGGAAAAGAGCCTGTGTTAGTCAAAATATCCGTTGCCAGCGGCATAACCGGGTATTCGGTCAATTACCTGTATCATTTAGCCAGCAAGGGACTGATACCCTGCGTCAAGCGTGGGCGTACCCTGCGTTTCGACATGGAGGAACTCAAAAAGTGGATGCAGCAGCAGTATGTCCCGGCTTCTAACAGACTTCTCGATGAAAAAGAAAAGAGGTGATGAAACACGGCATATCGAGCTGGCAGTCGAAGAACGAGCGCATCGAAAGCCTGTTGAACGTCCTGTACGATTTCCGGTTCAACACCGTAAAGAGCCGGACGGAATACCGGGCTGCGGGTTCTTCGGACTTGTACCAGCCCGTTACGAAATTTGTCCTGAACTCGTTCAGGCGCAGGCTGGACGCAACCGCTGGTATTGTCACCTCTGCCGAGAACATCCGTACCATACTGGAAAGCGACTTCGCAAGAAAGGTACATCCCATACGGGAATACTTTAACGCCCTGCCGCTTCTCAATCCTGCCGAACATGGGCATATCGGCAGGCTTCTGAACACGGTACAGGTAGCCAATCCCGGCAAATGGGAGGAATATTTCACGAAATGGCTTATCGGTGTGGTAGCCAACGCAATGAACGACACGGGGTGTCAGAATCATACCTGTCTAGTGCTAACCGGGGACAAGCAGGGACAGTTCAAATCGTGGTGGCTGGACAACCTTTGCCCGACACCGCTTAAGAACTACCTGTTCACCGGAAAGATAGACCCGCAGGGCAAAGACATCCTGACACTGATAGCCGAATACCTGTTCATCAACATTGACGACCAGCTAAAGGAACTCAACAAGCAGAACGAGAACGCCTTGAAGAACCTTATCACCACCCCGGCAGTGAAATACCGCAGACCGTATGATGTTTACATAGAGGAATACCCCCACCTCGCCAGCTTCATGGCTTCGGTGAACGGCAACGAGTTCCTGACCGACCCGACAGGCAGCAGGCGTTTTTTGCCGTTCGAGGTACTGCACATAGACAAGCCCACGGCAGAAAGTATTCACATGGATAACGTCTATTCCGAAATCATGTACCTGTACCGTCAGGGCGTGCGCTACTGGTTCAATGATATGGAGATTAGAGAATTGCATTTAGCAAATGCAGGATTTGAGGTGCAGACGGTCGAGTTTGAAATGCTGACACAATATTTTGAGAAGCCGACAGAGGAGGAAGAACCCTTGTTCTTTATGACAACGGCACAAATACTGACACGTTTACGGGATATATGCGCCATGCAGCTATCTGAAAAACGGCTGGGGGAAGCGTTGCGCAAAGCCGGGTTCAAACGAGTGCAGAAACGTATCAACAAACAGAATTATTCGGTATATGGGTACAGAATAAAGCCTATTCCTGCATCCTATACAAATGACGATTACGGATAGGTAGCCGTGCAGTAATTACTGCAAAAGTATCACATAATCACTCAAACTGTTAAAAATCAGCCTATTATACAATACACAATAAGCAGTAAGATAAAATCCAAAACTTTTTGGAAAACCGGAAAAAAGAAAAACAAGAAAAGAGCAAGCAGGAATATAAGGCTGTATTTCTATTTCCTTTTGAAGAAATAACTTACTTATCTTACTGCATAAGAGATAATCCACTGAAAAAAAAAGAATTATGCGCAGAAACATGGTGACTTTTCTTCTTACTGACTTCTTACTGTGCTACTGCAATTTATCAATGAATATCAAAAAATAAAAATTATGACCTACAAGGAAGCCAACAATATCAGTATCAAAGATTACCTGAACTCTTTGGGAATCCAGCCAGCCAAGGAAAAGGGAAGCTACGGGATGTACCGCAGCCCCTTACGGGAGGACAACACGCCAAGTTTCAAGGTGGATTATAACGCCAATCTATGGTGTGACTACGGAACTGGTGAGGGCGGGACGCTCATCGACCTTGTAATGAAGCAACACCAGTGCAACGCCTACGGTGCTATCTGCCGACTGGAACAGGGCGACACCGCCTCTTTTTCCTTTCACGGGAAAGAACTGCCCGAAAGGGAGACGAAAAGGCAAGCAGCCAGCCCGATAGAGATACACAGAATACAGCCGTTACAGAATCCGGCACTCATACGCTATTTGCAGGAAAGGGGGATTTCTCCCGGAACGGCATCCCCTTACGTGCAGGAAATGTATTACCGCATCGGTGGCAAGCCTTATTTTGCGCTGGCGTTTAGGAATGATTCAGGAGGTTACGAGCTTCGCAATCCCCGTTTCAAGGGCAGCACATCGAAAGACATCACCCATATACGGCAGCAGGGAGAGCCGAGAGATACCTGTTTCGTGTTCGAGGGCTTTTTGGATTTCCTCTCATTCCTCACTATCCGGCAACAGAAAAGTCCGGATATACCCTGCACCGACTGGCAGGACTACGTTATTCTAAACTCCACCGCCAACACGGATAAAGCCTTATATCCGTTGGCTGATTACGGGCATATACATTGTATGCTTGACAATGACGAAGCCGGGAGGAAAGCGGTTGAAGCCATAAGGCAGGAATACAAAATGGCGTGTACGTGACGTATCACACCTGTACAGCGGTCACAATGACCTGAACGACTATTTGCGTAGCCTTAAAGTGAAACAATCCCAAGACTTGACAGTTACCGACAAGCCCCAGCCGGAGCAGGATAACAGACAAAATCCGGGTGAAAAAAGAAAGAGAGGGCTAAGGATGTGACCTGCAAGACTGGCGGCATGAACAGACGGCAGGCTGTGTGATTAGGGAGAGCAAGGTTATGTTTCGGTCTACCGAAACACCTTGCTTTGCTAAACGCAAAGAAAATTTCTCCCATTGGTCGCAATTTTTAAGATACCACCTAAAAGCAAAAACGTATGACAGGGATAAGGAACAAACCGGGAGGTCGCCCGGCAAAAAGCCGGATAGACAAGCAGAACCGGGTAGTCAGCACGAAACTGACCGAGTTACAGTTCTACGCAATCAGGAAGCGAGCCACCGAAGCCGGGCTGCGTGTCAGCGAGTACGTCCGGCAGGCTGTCGTTTCGGCAGAGGTGACGCCCCGACTGAACAGGCAGGATGCGGACACTATCCGCAAGCTGGCAGGGGAAGCCAACAACATCAACCAGCTGGCGCACCGGGCGAATGCCGGAGGGTTCGCACTGGTAGCGGTGGAACTGGTGAAACTCAAAAACAGGATTGTTGAAATCATAAACCAACTGTCGGATGATTGGAAAAATAAAAAAGGGAAGCGGATTTAAAGGCTGCGTGAACTATGTACTCGGCAAGGAACAGGCTACCTTACTTCATGCGGAGGGAGTGTTAGCCGAAAGCAACCGGGACATCATACGCAGTTTCATACTGCAAGCCGGGATGAACCCCGACCTGAAAAAGCCTGTCGGACATATTGCGCTAAGCTATTCCCCAGTGGACGCACCCAAGCTGACAGACGGGAAAATGATACAGCTTGCGCAGGAGTATATGCGTGAAATGAGAATCACCGATACGCAGTACATCATCGTGCGCCACCAAGACCGGGAACATCCGCACGTGCATATCGTGTTCAACCGTATAGACAACAACGGCAAGACCATTTCGGACAGGAACGACATGTACCGCAACGAGCAGGTATGCAAGAAGCTGAAAGCCAAACACGGGCTTTACTTCGCTAAAGGCAAGGAGCATGTAAAGCAGCACCGTTTGAGAGAACCGGACAAATCCAAATACGAGATTTACAATGCCGTAAAGGATGAAATCGGGAAATCAAGGAACTGGCAGCAGTTACAAACCCGACTGGCAGAAAAGGGTATCGGGATTCATTTCAAGTACAGGGGACAGACTGGCGAAGTGCAGGGCATATCTTTTTCCAAAGGTGAATACACGTTCAAGGGTTCGGAGATAGACCGCAGTTTCAGTTTCTCCAAGCTGGATAAATGTTTCGGGGATGCGGAACTGAACACTGCCGGAAGCAACCGACAGACGGTTTCCGTCCCTGTTCAAGAACCGACACGGACACCGTTTAAAGCAGACAGTCCGTTACTGGCAGGCTTGGGCGGTCTATTCTCCGCCCCGTCCTCTCCGGCTGATGAAACACCCGACAATCCCGGTGAAAGGAAAAAGAGAAAAAAGAAACGACACTTAAAATTATAGGGACATGGAAGATAATTTAATTTTGGAGGGGCTTCTCTCCATGGTTACGGAACTGAAAGAACGGCAGGAGAAGCAGGTAATGCCAGCCAGCCGGGAGGAAACGATTAACAGGCTGGACGTTATCGAACAGCGCATTTCGGAAATGCAAAGTAAATCCGGCATTACTGAAAACATGGTGCAGGAGATTCTAAACCAAATCGGCAGTATCGGAAAAGGGCAGTCCGAGAATCAAAAACAAGACCTTGAAGATATAAAGGGGCTTATCGTGACCTCGCACCGATATTTCAAGGAGCGGTTAAAGGTGTTGTTCCCGGCTGATGATACACCGACCGGGGAAACAACGCCCGTTTCATGGCATGAAAAACTGATATACCGGGTAACTCCCTGCCTGAAACCCAAGTTCTTTCTTCTTTCAGCAGGGATAATCATTTGTCTTGTGTCGCTTGTGTTGAATGTACGTTTTATACAAAAAATGCAGTGGTTACAGGACAATGATATAAAATACCGCTATATCCTGATGAAAGGAAAGGCAGACGGCAGCAGCTTGATTTGCTGGAAACGAAGTTCAACAGGGAACGGGACAACGCTTTCATCCGAAGCCTGACCGATTCGGTGAAAGGCTTTGAATACCGCAGCAGGAAACAGGCGGAAACGTTGGAACGGGCAAGGCTGTTGAACGAACAAGCCGAGCAGCTAAGGGAGAAAGCCGACAAATTAGGCAAGCCATAAAACAAAAGCAAAGCCGGAGCAGAACCGCCCCGGCTTTTTAATTCACTTCTTTTTCTTCGTGCAGTGTTCTTTCTCGAACTGGCGTAGCGTGGTGACGCTGAACCGCTCCTTAATGAACTCCCGGACATCGGAAGCCTTGTAGTACACTTTTCCGCTGATTGTGAAGTACGGCAGCGCACCGATAGCCCGGTAGCGTTGCAGGGTCTTGATACTTACTTTGAACAACAGGCACAAATCCTGATTATCCAGCAGGTTGTCATCTTCGGGCAGCACCCTGTCGGCATTGCGCAGTACCCGTACATCCTTGCAGAGTTCTTCCAGTTTGGCGTACAGCTTCTGCATCCATACGCTGAAATCGTCATTCTCTATATACATGATTGCTTCATTTTTCTGATTATACATTATGGTCTGTCAATCGATTGATGAAGCAAAGTTCAGAAAACAGGTGCAAAGAAATTATAGGGGGACTAATGGAATCCCCTATAAATAAGTCATAAACAGCTGGTTATCTGTACCCTTTCTTTTCATGTTCCTTGCGAATAAGCTCTGCCAGTCCATTAAGAAACTCTGTCAGCTTGCCCGGCTTTCGTTTTATCACGTCCTCATGCTTTTGGTAACAGTCACCTATCTTGATATTGAAAAGCCATTCAAAGGCTTTCGTCAAGTCCACTAAATAAACAGGCTTGCCATTTTGATACACAATCTTTTGGGAAAGGAACAACCCGCTAACTATTTCCATGATATTGATAAGAGTGGTTCTGTCAGCGAGATAGAGAGGGGAAAGGGCTTGTTTGTTGGTGCGTTGCTGCAACTGTTCCGGGTACTTGATACGCCATTCGATTAGGCGTATTTCGGTATTCAATAGCCCTATCGCTTCATCAATTAGATACAAATAGGATATTTTTTTCCTGCTCAAACCATACACGGTATGATTTAAGACGATACAAACCAAAAGAGAAATAGCGGAGTAAAATGCTATAATCTTGTTCTGTAATACTGAAATCGGCTACATGGGTCGCCAATTCTTCGATAGCTTCTGCAAATTCAGATGCAGACACTTTACGTTGTGAGCATTCCGACAATAAGCGGAAAAATCTTTGGTCGAATATTTTTTTCATTTAGTCGATTAAAAATACTATTTGACAGCAATCAAATAGAAATGTTATTGATAATATTTTTAACTTCATATTTTAAAGAATCTGGTCTTATTATAGTTGCACTATCTGCAAAAGACAGATACCAATGTGCAAACTTACTGATTGAAAATGTTAGAAAATGAAGCTCAAACATATCCCCTATCTCTTTCTCAGATGTTAATCCGTAATAATATTTATCATCATTCATTATGGAGGTTTTATTCTTTTCTATTCTTATAACGATTTCATGTAATTTTTCTTTATCATAAAACTCGCGTATGAATTTTTCCAAAGGAGGATGTTCCCGTGATTGTAATTCATTAAGAATGTGCATTTTTTGAATTCTATCTATCCGAAATGTAAGATAGATTTCTTTGGGAAGATAAAAGCCTATTAGATACCAGTTAGTTCTCGAAAAGAAAATTCCAACAGCTTCAATCTTTCGTTCTGAAACACTTAACGCATTACTTCCCAAATAAGATATTTCAATAATTCTTTTTTGGTATATACTTTGTAAAATAAGTAAAAGAATATCAGGTTTATAGGTAGATGATTTATAAGTATCCAATACAGACATGCACTTTTCCATTGTTTCTAACATATTTTTGTCTGCAAAACGCATGACAGACCTAATCTTTTCTATTCCAGACTTATAATGTTCGTTGCTATTTGAATCAGTTAGTTCATGTACTAATTTCTCTGCAATCAAAAAGGACAAAGCCTCTTTTTGAGTAAACATTAGAGGAGATAATTTGAATCCTTCTGCAAGTGAATAACCAATACCGGGATTTCCTATGATAGGAATGCCTGCCTCTTCCAATGTTCTTATATCTCGATATACAGTACGAATGCTTATATTAAAACGTTCTGAAATTTGCTGTGCTTTCACTAACGAGTGCGATTGTAACTGAATCAATATAGCAGAAATACGGTCTATTCTATTCATTTTGCATCTTTAATTTGAATATTTGAATCTTCAATAATAACAGCTTGTTTATTACTTATAGGAATAAGCTGCAACTTCTCATTATATAGTTGAACTATCTTTTCACCTTTTTTCTTGAATGGAAAATTTCCATAATGGGGAATCGTATAAAAATCGACCAAATCTAAAGAAGTACAGTCTTTCAATTCAGGAGCCTTTTCTATTGGATCAAAATTCACACTTCTCATATATTCTGCATCGGGAGAGGCTATTATTGCTCCGGCAGATTCCCCAATATACAGTTTACCCAATTTCACTTGTTTAGATATAATTTTATCAACACCTTTTCTTTTTAACTCTTGCAAAAGGGAAAATGTATTTCCACCTGTTATGTAGATATAATCGCATTTATGCAATATAGAAGATATTTCCTCTTTGGGCAGTTGGGTAATCTCGACTTCTTCAACAATCATTCCTGCTTCTTCTAAAGCCTTTTTCCCCTTTTTTACATAGAATCGTATTGGTTCTGTAAGGCTTGCAGTTGGTATAAAAGCTATAATTTTCCCTTGCAAATCTTCTTTGGCACAATCGACAAATAGATTAGCAACATCAGCAAATGATGAGCATAAAAATAATCTTTTCATATTCTATAATATTAAGTTGAATACTTTTTGATACAAAGATAGCGTCTTCTATGACAGCCCTATGTCAGTAAGTCTAATATTGAAGAGTTTTTTTCATCAAAACAATCCATTATTGAAATTTACCCTATTTGTAATGTAGCTGCACGTTTCGAAACCAGTGGGGTTTATGTAGTTATACATATTGCTCGACAAAAATACTCCTTTACGATTCAATCTATTGGGAAAATTGATACCTGACATTTCGACTAAAGTTCTTTCTATATACTTCATGGATATTGAAAACCTTCCGTCACATAGCCTGCAATTCTTCTTAATGATACAGAGAAAAATCCTCAAAACAACTCCTAAAAGAATGCTGAACAAAATTCAAACAGACTCTTAGTAGTAAATACAAAAAAAAAGTTCTTGGAAATATTGATAATTCCAAATAAATATCTACCTTTGCACGCAGAAATCGAACCTAAGACACAAACTTGTGTTGAACGGTGCAAAGTTGTGAAAACCTTATTCAAGGGACTAACATCGTAATAAAGATATAACTTATTGAGAAATAGTGCTATATAAACCGATTTTCGGTTACTGGTGGCACCACTTAAAGTAGCGGAATGTAGCGCAGTTGGTAGCGCACTACGTTCGGGACGTAGGGGTCGGGCGTTCGAGTCGCCTCATTCCGACTAATTAGTAGATAAGCCACTCTTTATGAGTGGCTTATCTGTTTTAGGAAAAATTATCAGAAGTACATTGGGATGGCTATCAAAAGTAGTTAGCTTCGCTTCACAAAACAAAACATCCGAACATGCATATGTGCATATCCGGATGTCCGTACTAAACTAACAATCAACTTTAAAATGCTTTGCGATAGAGTGCTTCAATATCTTCTACAGAAGTAGGACGTGGATTCCCCCCCGTACATACATCATTAAAAGCCGCTACGGCTAAAGCCGGGATATCTTCTTCTTTCACATTGATTTCATGCAATTTCTGAGGAATATTAATACTAAGAGAAAGGGCTTTTACAGCTTCAATAGCAGCTTTTACGCCCTCCGCTTCGGTCATACCTTCCGTATCTACCCCCATCGCTTCTGCAATCCGGATATATTTTGATGCAGCCGGAGATTCAGCGTTATATTCCATTACATAAGGCAAAAGCAAAGCATTGGCTACACCATGCGGAGTGTCATAAAAAGCGCCTAACGGATGAGCCATAGAGTGAACAATGCCCAGACCTACATTAGAAAATCCCATACCGGCAATATATTGTGCCTGCGACATAGCTTCGCGGGCGGCAGTATCTTTTCCGTTATCTACGGCAGCTTTCAGATTCTGAGCAATCATTTCAATAGCTTTCAGCTCGAACATATCACTCATTGCCCAGGCTCCCGGAGTAATAAAGCTTTCAATAGCATGAGTCAATGCATCCATTCCGGTAGCAGCTGTCAACCCCTTCGGCATAGAGTACATCAATTCCGGGTCAACAATAGCAACAGCGGGAATGTCGTTAGGATCCACACATACCATCTTCTTTTTGGCTTCTTCATCGATAATCACATAATTGATGGTTACCTCAGCAGCCGTTCCGGCAGTGGTAGGCAATGCAAAGGTAGGCACAGCCTTGTGTTTTGTGTCGGCAACACCTTCCAGAGATTTCACATCGGCAAACTCCGGATTATTCACCACAATACCAATACCTTTAGCAGTATCTATAGAAGAGCCACCACCCAGAGCTACAATAAAGTCGGCTCCGGAAGCCTTATAAGCCTTCACACCATTCTGTACATTGGCAATAGTCGGGTTTGCTTTAACGTCACTGTAGAGTTCATAAGGAATGTTATTAACTTCAAACACTTTGATAACCTCAGCAGCCACCCCAAATTTAATAAGATCTTTGTCTGTGACAAAGAAAGCTTTCCTGAATCCACGACGGGCAGCCTCTACAGCAATTACACTACGGCAGCCGGCTCCGAAATAGGATGTTTCATTTAATACAATACGGTTCATAATTTTATTTTTGTAAGGTGATTCCCATTATTCCGATGACAACATCGTTTGATAGCGTCTCCAGCGTCAGGCTCTTTAGCTCTTTAGCCGGATCGAGCAACATATCAAGTAGTACTCCGGCACCTCCATCGATAGGCCGGCCGTAAACCCCTGTAATATTCAAGTCCTTTTCAAGGTTATTACTAACCAGTCCCGATTTGAAATGTAAACGATACGGACGAGGCGTTTGAAGACAAAAAGCAATCCCGTCTACATAGAAGTCCTGCTCGATAGGACACCAGTTGTCCGGATTTATAAGCTCCAATGTTTCTGAAGTACCATCTGCATAATGTACACGAATAACCCCATTGGCAATGTGCACTGCATATGATTGGTACTTCCTGCCAACAGCAGATAGGCATGGGATGCTTTCCCGGTGAGCGGTATAGTCAGACTATCAGGATAATTGTCCCATAAAGAGGTAAAGGCGATATTCTTTCCTTCGGCAGGGGTACGAAAAGGAACACCCAAACTGGTAGATAACAATCCGCTACGAACCTGAGCCCGCATCCCTGAGTCATCAATATCAGCAGTCAGTGTAGGATGGCACCATTCACCTATTCCCTGTTTGGGAAGCTGTAAGGTTGTATAAGGAGAACGCGGAGAAAGATATTCATTCCGATATATATCCGTAACCGATGCATTGAATACCATCTCCATGTTAACCGGTTCACAAACAGCGGTCTTCACCCGGGTAAATGAAGGCATAACCGATACATCCTCTTGCTTTATATTCACATCGACAGGTTGCCACCATTGCATTTG
The DNA here is from genome assembly GCA_000613465.1 of Bacteroides nordii WAL 11050 = JCM 12987. Taxonomy (GTDB): domain Bacteria; phylum Bacteroidota; class Bacteroidia; order Bacteroidales; family Bacteroidaceae; genus Bacteroides; species Bacteroides nordii. Next base: position 72,709 of record BAJA01000006.1, on the reverse strand, counting down.
CCCTTGTTGTACATGTACAAAGAATGTATGATATCCCGACTGACCGGATACTTTTCCTTTCAATACGCTCTTATCAATTGAAGAAGTTGTAAACACTCCCTGCGGATCATATAGTTTATTCAAAACAACTCCTTTCAAGGCAGGTAAAGACAAGTCCTGGTTGGGAAGCAGTTCTGACCCACCTTCGAAAACAGAACAAAGCGCATCTCCTCCCCAAACAATCTCAATGACTGCATTCCGAACAATGACAGGAGTCATCACAGCTATCACCGGATGCCCGGAAGCTGATTCTATAAATTCCCATTTAACAGATTGTCCGTTCACCTTCACCGATTCTATATTTTCCCGAAGGGCATTTACCTGTAAAGTGATCGCCAACGGGGTTGTAAAATGTTGTTCAATCTTATAAGTATCCTTCATCCCCTTACGTCGGAAACTGTAGGTAATATCCGGAGTAGAGAGAGCTGCCTTCTCCCAATCCATAGGAAAACCGGGACGAATCAAAATCCGCCCGTTCATTGCATCGGGCAAGATGCCAAACAAACCTTGAACCAGCAAGCGGGAAGCAACTCCAATCGGATCACCGAAATCGCGGTAACACTCTCCACGTGCAGCATCATAAAAGCTTATCTGTCCGAAATTGCCGGGGCTATCTCCCAGATACATACCATCAAGTACGGAACTCTTCATCAGTTTATATCCCGCTTCGGCACGACCCGCCTGAAAATAAGCCAATGCTGTATGCATTACCTCAGCAAAAGCCACATTGTTAATACTCCATGAATAAGGCAACCAATTCGTGGTCGAAACCGTTGCATATCCTTCGTCGTTCAATCCTTCGCCACGAACCGGTATATGAGGGATTTCCGTATCTACATAACGTGTCGCCTGATAGGCCTGAAAAGGATCCGCCACCTCACTGTCGAGTGCATGATAGATGGTCCATACCCCCGCAGATTCATGCAAACGGCGATGTCCCATGAAATCCTGATATTCGGCCCAATGACCTTTATCAGATAACCAGAGGCGGTCATTGAGGGCTTTCAGTATTTTCTCTGCTTCGGCACGGTAAGGTGCAGGATTCTCTCCTATCTTCTCTGCAATAAGGGCAGCCAGTTTATTAGCCCTGTAATTGTAGGCTGATGAATGAGTGACAGCACCACTATTATAATACAGCGCATCGCTGGCCCAAATACAGGCATATGCATCATAAAGCCCGTCATTATCGGGATCGTAATTCAGTTTTTCCCACGCCAGATGACGAACAAGTACCGGCCACATCTGACGGGCATATGCAACATCCCCTGTCCAGTTAAAGTGCCAGAGGAGTTCATCAATATAGCAAAGATTCATGTCATAGTGATGCATCTGATCGTTCTTGCGGGGATTACGGCAAATATATCCATTACTATATTGAGGGGTTCCCCAACGCTTTTCAGACCGTGCCAGATTCAGTACAGAATCCTGAGCCGGATGAGGGATCGTATTCGGGACTTCAGTTACCTGACTGGCAGCATACGCATCGAAGTGCGTCCGGGCACGATCATGCCAGCCAAGCGCGTCTCCGGTATAAGCAGCACGCCAGCCACTAAGTGGCATACGCCATCCCACGGCACCGTGTAGCCATACTTCACCATCAGATACCATCGGCAGCTACAGCAAGCGCTCCTCCCAATGTATTAAGATAGACATCAGGTGTTTCCACATGAACACGGGAAGCCAGCGTAGCACGTGCCTGTTCGGCGGCATCATACAAGCAATGGCCCTCTTTCTTATCCAGTAGTTGCAGAGAAAAGTCTTCAAATAATAAATAACTCGTACCATTTTTCAAACGGATATCATGACATTGCATCTGTTGAGGATCGGCAGGTGCCTCAAAGCTATCTGCCGGATCGGCTCCCATGTCCCCATTACGATTCAATCGCCGTGCTTTTATTTCAGAAATAATGGCAGTAAGCACAGCACCGGAAGAAAACCCCGAAGGTTCTATCTTCCAGATAGCTCCATCAGCCTCCGGCAAAGCCAAGGCAGAAATACGAAGTTCTCCTTTCCCCCAATTCGGATCTGTAAGATGATATGTCCGGCGTCCAGGTGTGTAACGTGCCTCACAATAAGCCACAGAATCCAGCATCACTGAGTAATCAGCAGGTATAGAAAGTCTGAAACGGATGTTTTTACTATTTCGCTTATCATAGGTAGCAAACACAGGACGGTCACTTGTTTCCAAGCGAAAAGCAGAAGAGCTACCATAAAGTGCGCGGGTATAACGATTCTTACCGTTCACACAAACAAAATCGTCCCCTTCGGGACGATACTGCAGGCTACGGGCAGCCCCACGCTTATGATCATTATAAGAAGTTGATTCAATAAAGTCGCCTATTCGTTTCACCGCCCCCTGTGCCATAACACAACCAGACGACAAACCGAAAAAGACCAACAGTATAAAAGATAAGTATCGAAGCATGAAAATAGTGATTAGTGAGTAGTGATAAGTGATGAATGAATAGTGATTAGTGGTTAGTGATAAGTGGTTAGTAGGCTGCGCTGTCATCCCGCACGGCACTAATCACTTATCACTAATCACTCATCACTATTTCTACGGCATCGGCTTCAGTCCTTCCCAACGTACATTCCACGTTCCGTCCTTCGGGAAGCCCGGATTCTCTGTCTGGCAACCATCCCAACCGGCACACATCATAGCCACTGCGGTCAACAAGCCACCATTTCCCGGCAGATAAACCCGCAAACGACCATCCTGATAATTGTGTCCATTTACCAAATACGTATTGGTACGTTTATCCATCAGTAAAGCACCTACTGCTTTTTCCGGTTCACCCAAACGGGCTGCATTCATAGCCGTCATAGGATAGTCCCATCCCCAGGTCTTACCCCAGTTCCAGTTGTCCCATATCCAGTGCAGAGTATTTTTCATATAGTCGTCGCGAATCAGCTTATTCATCGGCAAAACACCCACAGCACCCAGTACCGCCATGTGGTCGGAAGTAAAACGAATATCTTTGTAAGTATCAGTTGCTGTTTCGGCAGCCAAATACAACTTATCTTCATTATAAGCCAATGGAGAAAGTTTATCAATCATTTCATCCCACTCTAAATTACGTTTTTCGCCGGCACGTTCACGCCATTTCTGCGCTGTCTCCATGGCAAAATGCCAATATGATAACTCAAAAGGAGGATTTACAGTTTCGGCAGCCCGAAGCGTTTCTTGTGCCGGAATGGCTCCTTTCAATACAAAACGGCCTTCCAATTCATCATATGTAGCAAAGGAATACATAAACTGAGCAGTCTCCTGTACGAGTCGATTGTACTTATTTATCACTTCATCCGACGGATGATTACGATACAATAATTCGGCCAGATAAATAAAGTGCGGTTGTTGCCAAATCAGGAAACTACCCACCTTAGACGGTGCTTCTGTCCCACTCGGATCGGTCATCTTCATCCAGCGTACTCCATCGAAACCTTGTCTACGAGCTATTTCACGGGCAACAGGTTCTACTGTTTCATACCAACCCAATGTACGATCAAGCAATTCTGCACGGTTCCACAATGCAAACTGAGCCTGATGCCACCAAATCATTTCGAGATGAAACTTGCCAAACCAAGAGTTGTAAGTCAGCCCAGTCTCTTGTGGAGGGGTTGTTCCGGCACATTGGATAGCAAGAAGATATTGACTCAATACCACACGGCGTTCCAATTCCTTGGCACGGGTATCCGTACAGGCAGAAAAGTCAACTGCCGCACCATTTTTCCAGAAAGCAGTCCAATATTCAGCAGCCTTTTGTTCGGTTTGTACTGCAGTTGCAGTCTCCGTAGAGGCTCCTTCCGGTGTGAAAGCACAAGTAAAAGCCAATGTATCTTCTTCGGGAGTAAGCACAAAGTAATTTTTATCCTTTTCGCCAAAGAAAGCTTTACCTTCCCAGCGAATCGTAACATAATAAGTGGTAGCATCCAGCGTGCGCTTCAGCACAACCTGTTGCCCATCTTGACTAACAATAGTGGTAGAATGTCTATCATTAGCATCCCACTTACAGGCATCATCACAATGTCCGCCTGTCGGATACGGAAAACGGAAGTTCACAGCCGGATGTGCAGCAGAACGAACAACGGCTGCCAGCATATCTGCTTCGGGGTGACAAACCGTTTGTACTTCAACGGGAGTCCCATTTAACTTGAAGTTACTATTGACAGCTCCTTTCCAGAGATCAAGTGTCTGTTTCACATCTGTAATCTGCGAAAGTGAGGAAGAGTCGCGTCCAAAATCAAAACCTACCATCCTAAATGAAGACGATGTGGATTCACACGAAACCAGTTGGCTGCTTCTTTCTGACGTCCTGCTTCATTGAACTGTACGGAATAAGGTTCCATGCGGCCACGGCCAAAATCATAATCTTTCAGGGTTTCTTCATGTTTATAAGCTTCCGGATTGGTAAACTCATGCCACCCCCATTGGCTTTGTGTACCTAAAGGTACACCTTTTGTATAGAGCTCCGGATATGTCTGCAAACCGGTAGCATCTACAGTATATGCAAATTCACCGTTTCCAACTGACAGGGATGCAAGAGAATCAAAAGCTGTTACCTGAGGAGAATTGCGATTAACAAGTGCCTCACGGTCAATGGGCGTTTGCTTCTTCGAACCGCAGCTTACCAATGTCAATGCAAGCAAAGAATAAAACAGTTTTTTCATGGTATTTAATATAGTTGATAAAAATTCAGGATGTTGATGAGTACAAAGATAAAGGTTTCTATAGGATTTTTCTCTGTACAGATTGGCAGAAAGACTAAGAGATTTGCTTTACTGACCACCCAAAGACACCTATAAAGAATCTATCGGAGAAAAAAATCCTCTGCCACCGAAATAGATTAGCGACAGAGGATCTGATTTATTGTGAACTTAAATCACAAAAGAAAGAATTGATTATTTATATCCGGGATGTTGTGTCAAATTCGGATTGTCAACCAGTGGATGACCGGCAGACTTAGCTGCAAAAGGCAACAATTCAGAGCAATTTTCCTTATAGCCATAGTAAAGACCGTCACTACCGTCAGCAGCTTCAATCCAGTCGGGATATTTACCACCGTTTTCTGCAGAGCCTGTAGGTTTCTGATAAATGATCTTACCAATTTGCAGTGCATTGAAGCCTTTGCCAAAGCCTACAGCCTTACGAGCATTACCATTGAACGTGCTGGTATAGGCTTCAAACATATTAACCGGGTACCATTTATCGCCTGCATTTACTGCAATGCCGTGTGCACGAACAATTTCAGCCAGTTTAGTCTGGAATGCATCATATTCAGCTTTATTGGTAGGCACAGCTTTTGCTACTGCAATTTCGTTATCATCGGTCAATTCAATATAATCAATTGCCAGGAAAGTATCGCCATAAGTCTGTGCATCTTTATGGAACTTATACAAACGATATACCGGCACATCTGCATATTTGTTCTTACGATCAGAAAGGTCTTTCATCGCTTGTTTTGTTGCTGCCAATTCTTTGGCAATACGTCCCATACGGATCAAATCTGTACGTAGTGAAAGTTCTCCGCCAAATTCCCATTTACGTTCCTGAGCCAAAGCATCCTCAAATTCCTGCGGATCAGTAGGTATTGGTAACGACCCTACACCGGCACGATCACGAATCTCTTTTAAAGCATCCTTAGCTGGCTGAGTCGGAGCACCATTCAAGTAGTTCTGAGCTTCAGCATACATCAGCAATACATCAGAGTAACGTATGATAGGAATATTTACATTACGTTTGTTTGCATCAGATTCGGGTGCCACACACCAGGGGATACGGAATTTACCCGACATGATACATGAATAAGTAGTACCTACGTCCACCCAGGTATCATTACTTGCACCACCTTCCAGAAAATAAATACTGTAAGAAGTACAAGTCACATCCCGGCGTGCATCACCTTCTTCAAAAGACAAATAGTAAGTAGGCAAAATGAATTGCATCGCCTTACGGGAACCATACGTACCCCCTCTGGTACCCGGATGTGCATACAAACCAAACTTTGAGTTCGTCGTTGCTCCATACTGTGCCAAACTCCAAAGAATCTCTTTATTCAAACTGGTGAATTTACGCTGACAATAATTATACCATAAATTCTGAAAACCACTCATTCCACCTTCTGCCTGAACCAGTGAGTTCTGTCCATGCTCTATGATATCGCTACAAGCTTTGTCGGCTATCTGATAAAGTTCACGTACACGAGCTTCATCACTACGACGGGAAACTTTCAATGTAGCCGGATCATTCGTTTCAAGATTCCAACGCAATGAATAACCTCCGGCATAAAGAGCCACACGTGCCAACAGTGCCAAAGTGCTCTGTTTGGTTAAACGTTCGGTAGTAGCAAAACCACTTTCTTCGAACCAGGGCATATAATTTGCAGCAGTCTGCAAGTCTGAAACGATACGGTCATAAATGACATCACGAGACGTACGTTTAGGATAGAAAGTCGATTCATCATCCGGATCCATATCTTCCAGAGGTTGCCAGTTTGCAGGAACATCACCATAAATGCTAATCAGATTAAGATAGGCAAAAGCACGCAGTGCAAGCGCTTCACCCAACAAAGAGTTACGCTTGGTAGTCTCCGGCATCATATTCAGATTCTTGATGGCAATATTAGTTGCCTCAATAGCACCGTACTCTTCATTGTAAAGCGTAGTTACGGTATAAGGAGAGGTTGAATCATAAAACCAGTTACAAATATTGTATTTTCCGTTGTTAGTCGTACCGTCCTCACTGGAGTGGGTTACAGTTTCACCTGCCATCAACTGATAGACCATTTCGGTAGGAATAATCCCCCGATAACAACCTGTCACGAATAATTCGGCAGCTTCCTCATTTTTAAATACTGTTTCAGAATCGGCTGATGTATAAGAAGGCATTTCGAGCCAGTCTGCACATGACGTCATTCCCATGGAAAGTGCCATTACAGACAAAATGACTAATTTCTTTTTTGTATTGAATAATCTCTTTTTCATAATGCTTAAGTTTAGAATGTTAAGTTAAGACCAATGACGTAACTTCTTGAACGCGGATAAGTAGAACTGTCATATCCCGGCGTACAAACAACCTGGTCATTGCCAGCAGAAACCTCAGGGTCATAACCGGAGTAACCGGTAATCGTTGCCAAATTATTGGCTGTGAAATAAAGACGTGCATTAGAAATCATAAACTTCTTCAGCCATACTTTGGGCAATGTATAGCCAGTGTCACTTGTGCAATACGCAGGTAAGAACCATCTTCCACATAGTATGAAGAAGGATAAGTGATATAACCGGAATTTGTTTTACTCAGATTCCATGTGGCAGAAGCCTCATTCGGATTCAGTTCTTTATAACGCTCCAAAGTAGTAGCCTGTTTGCCGGTCTGCGGATCGATCATGCGATAGTAGTGATCGCCAAATTCAGTAGGTACATTCTGGAAAGCAGCATAAGGACTCATACTGTGTTTGGTGGCATTGTAAACATCATTACCAATAGAGAATTTCATGAAAACGCTCAAATCAAATCCGTGATAACTAAAGGTATTATTGAATCCTCCAATACAGTCAGGAGTACCATTACCAATCTTAGTCTCTTTTTTAGTGAACTGAGGGTTACCGTCTTTATCCACACCATTCGCAGCAAACTTAATATCACCCGGTTGCGGTGTTCCCTTTTCAGGTCTGACAACACCATCTTTCAGCGCCAATTTACCGTCTGTACCCTGAACAAAATCATCCGTTGTATACACACCTTCATAAATATAGCCATACATATCGCCTAAACTTTCACCTACTTTTGCATAATAGTTCACCATACCCGAACGGTTACTGCCGACAGAGAAAGTCTTGCTCTCGATCCCGTTCTCCAAAGAAAGAACCTTCGAGCGGTTGAAAGCCAGGTTCAAATCACTGGTCCAACGGAAATCTTTGGTCTGTATATTCACCGTATTGATTGAAACTTCCCAACCGCGGTTACGTATCTTACCAATGTTTTGGAATTGATTCTTATAACCGGTTGAAGAAGGAATCACACTCTTCAACAACAGGTTGTCTACTTGGTTGTTATACCATTCAGCAGTAATATTCAAGCGACTATTGAAGAAAGATAAGTCCAAACCAATATTAGTAGAACGCATAGTCTCCCATTTCAATTTCTTATTTCCTAAAGTTTCATCTACAATATAAACAGGAGAGCCTACCGTATTATTCATCGGATAATCAGACTCTTTAAAAGAAGTGACATACATGTAATCGCTAATGTTACAGTTACCCGTTGTACCGTAACCTACACGCAACTTAAAGCTATTGACAACATCTGCCACTTTATTATCTTTCCAGAAGCCTTCTTCCGAAATACGCCATGCACCGGATACCGAAGGAAAAATACCCCATTTGTTACCTTTTGCAAATCTGGAAGAACCGTCACCACGAACCGTACCAGTCAACAAATAACGCTCATCAAAGGAGTAATTTACACGTGCGAAAGCAGAAACAATCCCATTACGCGAATGGCTTACCGATTTTGATTTTACGGTAGCATTATCAATCTTATCCAACCCAAAGATATTAGGATAAGGGAACTTAGTAAGTTCCATTTTATTTCCTTCAGATTCAGAATAAGTGACTTCATGTCCCAACAATACATTTACCTTATGTTTTTTGGCAAATGTCTGATTATAATTCAGCGTATTGGTGATTTGCCATTTATAAGATTCTTTGTTTTCAATGCTACCATTCATACCCGTATTCTGATCCATCAGATAGGAAGTAGAGTTTTCATCAGCAAAAGAAGTAGACTTGGAATTTGTCCAGGTATAACTACCGGCTGTACGCCAGGTAAAGTATTTCAGAATATCAATTTCAAGACCTGCATTGACCGTATAAATACGAGAACGTTTGTTAGAAGTGGAAGCCTCGTTTTGTACAAGCGGATTGGCTGTATCGAAGCTGGAATCCAAGGCAGAAAAGTCCGGATAAGTCTGTGTATGTAGCAATTCATCCTGAGTAAAAAGCGTACCACCAATAATGGGTTGAAGCAATACATTCTTCATACCCGAGTAAGCACCGCCACCATCAACTGAATTGTTAGAAAACATCGTGTTCACATCCACACGTACACCTTTATAAAGTTCTGAATTGACTTTAGCACGAAAAGCGCTTTTCTTCATACCATGATTAGCCAGCAAACCATCCTGTCCGTTGAAGTTGTAACTCAACATTACTTGAGTTTTCTCTGTACCGGCAGTCACATTTACATTATGAGACTGAGTCAGGGCAGAGCCACCAAAAACCTCATCCTGCCAGTCGAGAGTAGAAACTCCGGCATAGCGATCAGCAATACGACCATAAGCACCGGTGTAAAAATCAGGAGCATCCACACCTAAACTATTATCGAAAACATTACTGTAGTTAGCCAATCCACCCTGAAGTGCTGCCAACTCATACTGATATTTTGTAAACTGCTCAGCATTAGACATCATATCCAGTTTCTTGGAAAGTTTGTCAAACGAGAAATAAGTATTATAAGTCACCTGTGTTTTGCCTTTCTTCCCCGATTTTGTAGTAATCAGAATAATACCGTTTGAACCCCGCGCCCCATAAATAGCCGTAGAAGAAGCATCTTTCAAGATATCGATATTCTCAATATCATTAATGTCAATGTTTGTTAGTGCATCTTCCATCTCAAATCCATCTACAATATAAAGAGGTTTGGTACTTTGCGTAATAGAGGTACCACCACGCACCGTCACTTCCACTTTTGCACCCGGTGCACCACCGGCAGTCACGATATTCACACCGGCTGCTTTACCTTGCAAGGCTTGCGCTGCAGTCATTACAGGTACAGCTGCCAATTCCCCTGCCGAAACAGAAGAGGTAGCTCCTGTAAGATCTCTACGTTTTACTTTCGCATAACCGATAGCCACTACTTCGTCCAGCATCACACTGGATTCTTTTAATGTAATATCAAAGTGAGTTTTACTGCCGATTAATACAGTCTGATTGTCATAGCCTACAAATGAAACAACCAACTCCTTGGCAGAAGCGGGTACCGAGAGTTTAAAATTACCATCAATATCGGTAATCGTACCGACAGAGTTGTTGCCTTTCACAGTTACAGAAGCACCAATCACCACGTCCATCGCATCGCGAACCGTACCGGTAATTGTCTTGTTCTGAGCAAAAATGCTTAGAGGGCAGCTTATTAACAGAAGCATCAATAAGCAGAGGTTTTTGCGTAAGATTCTCATAGATTATTAATATATAATTTGATAATAAATAAATTCAAGTTTAACAAAGCATGCTCCGTTATCGAACACAGATTTTGTGTCTGCAAATATAAGGGGTCTTATAATCTACAGATATGCAACTTTTGACAGAAACACTTTCATTTTTGATTTTCCTTAAGAAAATATGCGCTTTTTAAGCCATAAAACAGCAGAAAAAGAGACAGTTAATAATCATTCTGATTTTCAACTGTCCTTTTTGATTTAATCGATTTCTTCTTCTGAAACATCCGTTTCGCGTCCAAAAGAGCGATATTCCAACGGAGTAAAACCTGTACGTTTTTTGAATAATGAGAAAAAATGCTCAGTAGATTTGTAATCGAGCATAAAAGAAATTTCTTTAACTGATTGGGAGGTCCCCACCAGCAGTTGTTTTGCTTTGCGTAATTTCAATTCCTGGAAGTATTTTGCCGGAGCATAGCCCGTATAGTCTTTAAACACCTTGCGGAACCACGAATAACTAATATTCAGTTTCATTGCTAATTCCTCCGGATCAATATCCTTAAAGACATTTTCATTCATAATAATTTTAGCTTGTTCAATCTTCTGGTCTACATCTCCTACCTCAAAAATCTTATTCTTCGAAATAGAAAGAATCATCCCAAGCATATGCATTACAATACCCGAAAGATATTGCTGAGCTGAAATCTTATCCTGCTCTGCAATCTCCAATGCACGGGAGAAGAGCGAAACCAACTCTTCATTTAATCCAACTTCAAGAACTTGATTGTCTTTAGATAAGAAGCCCTCTCCGAACAAATTATTAACTACCGGGCCTTCAAAACCAATATAATATTCATTCCAGCCGGTTTGCTGATAAGGGTGATACGTATGCCATTGTCCCGGGAAAAGCACCATTAACCGTCCTTTACAAACTTGCTTTTCGGGGGTTGTTTCCGAAGTAAATAAGCCTCGTCCTTTCGTTATATATACTATTTGATATTCGCGCAGAATACGACCTTTGCTGGTATTAAAAAAATAACCGGAAGGATGATTTTTCAATGGATAAGGGGAGTCCGGCAAAATAGACTGAAAACCCACAGTATTGACCCACAAACCGAACTTGCGATCCATATCATTTACTATCAGATACTTGAATTCAACTCCTAAATCGTTATAATTCTTAGTCATACGTACCCTATCATAATATATAAATAGTAAGAAACAACAGACAAAGATAAAAATAATCTTCTAAAAACACTACTATTTAATTCAGAAATGAAAAAAATTGAATCTACCGATGTTAGCTGGTCACAAAACGATCAATAAAATATAGCTTTATCATCTATTTTTCATTAACACAATTAACACTATTCTTTAACTATAGATTTTACACATGCAAAAGTGTACACTTTTGTATACATAAAGTACGTACTTTTATCATACAAAAGTGTACATTTAACACATACTTAAATACGGACTTTTATAACATAAAGAAAGTATTTCATTAATCAACTGTTTTTCAATAATATAGGCAGAAATAAATCTAATTTAAAAAGAAGAAAAGGTGTGGTGAGCGTATACAATGTATGAGAGATAATGCTTATTTCGATAACTAATATAAATATGATATGAAGTATTGGATCTGATTTTCATTGCAATTAGTACATTCCAAACGATTCTCAAAGTATTATATCCATTGGTACATTATACCAATGGATATAACTTTCGATACTACATAAAGTCAAAAACCAATCTGATGCTTAGTCCTTCATCCCCTTTTTTAATACGCACAATTCCCGGCTGGCTGTGTGGTCCATGTTGTGATATCGGTTTAAATGAACGGATAGCGGGAATATCTAATAAGAAAGAGATGTCTCCGGAAGGAAAATCGGGCATCGTATTAATCCCATCCTGCCTACCGAAAGGCTCTTGTGGAGTAAACATACGGAGAAATAGTCCATCGGTAGAAGAATAAACAGTAAAAGGAGCAATGCGACTCTGCACTGTAGCCCAATAAAAATTAGCGTGATATCCTTTAAACTCTGGATAAACCAGATTCTCAAAACTCTCTCCGGTTATCGTATTGTTATACTCTTTTTGCCAAACAGCATAATTGGTTCCTTTCACCCGGTTCTTCCATACGCGATAGGGACCACGTCCAAACCAGCGCATCCCGGCACAAGCTGTCTCAGGATAAGAAAAGGTCAGACCAAGATTCAATACAGCCTCATCCATAAAAGCATCATCAAATCCGCCCCCGCCGGAAGCACGATTGAGCAATACAGCATCCATAGATAACAGGCCGGAAGCCGAGAGGCGCCACTGTATAGAGTCAACGCCACCCCGGTAATAAGCACAGAACACCGCATCGTTTCCCTCCAAACGAGTGGAATAACGAACCAATTCCATTTTCATGCCTACCGGAAGAGGACCATTGGTTAATGGAACTTCGATATGTGTTTTTTCTTTTACCACCTTGGCAATAGTGGCATTACTCTTCCGAAAAGAAACAGCAATCCCATTATTACTTAATGTCACCAGCGAATCACACTGACTTAAAGAAGCCATATTCTTATTAGCAGTTAGAAAGGAAGACATTTCACGCTTCAAATACTCATCGGCATAACGCACAGGCCATGTCCAGTTACAAAGGCTCTTACCATCCGGTCCGAAAGCTTCCAATTCCAACACATCTGCCTCCCAAAAGCAGGAAGGCAACTGCATGTGTGCATATCCGGTTTCACCGGGGGCGAGAGACGGTAAACGAACTTCTCCGCTATCAATGCAACAGCCATCAACCTCCTTTTGCAAAGGTGAAGGGTAACGATGAAGACGGTAATTCATCCGGCAATCACGGAGATTAGTATATAAATAGGTATTGGTGATAGCAAATTCTCCGCGAAAAGAAGGAGTGATATACAATTGCCGGAACTGAATGGGAGCCCAGACTTCGCGTACTGTATATACACTTCCTTCCCGCTCACGATAAGGTCCAACAATCCCATCGGGGGCATTGAACCGATCAGAATCCAATCGTCCGCCCTGATCTGTCCGGCGGACAGCTTCATCGGAAAATGCCCACATAAAGCCACCGGCGAAAAGAGGATGAGAAGTGTAGTTTACCCAAAAATCTTCCAGTCCGGCTCCATGTCCCTGATCGTACTGACCATGCATAAATTCGGTAGGCATAAAGACATTATAGCCATTAGTAAAACGGGCTACGCCGGTGAGATACGCCGGATAGTGATGTGTATCCAGCCCGTTAAAATCGGCCCAGGGATGAATTACATGCCGTTGCTGAGGATCATAATCCGAGAAATGCTTATCAAGAGTAGAATTCCAGCCTCCTTCGTTCCCATTACTCCAAAGTACAATAGAAGGATGATTTACGTCACGGACAATCATCTCCCGTTGTAAACGTTTGCCTACATTTTCATCATAAGCATTTTGCCAGCCAGCCAATTCATCAATAACAAAAAGCCCCAACGAATCACAAGCATCCAGGAAATGTGTATCAGGCGGATAGTGAGAACGGACAGCATTCATATTCATCTCTTTCAACAACAAAGCATCCCGCACGCTAATCTCTTTATTCGTAGTGCGTCCACCATCCGGGTGGAAAGAGTGACGGTTGATACCTTTCATTACAATCTTCACACCATTGACATAAATTCCGTCCCGAGGACGAAACTCTACCGTACGAAACCCGATGCGTTCCTGGTGTTGATGTAATAGTTGCCCGCTCCGATTGAGCAGTTTTAATTTAAGAAGATAAAGATTCGGAGACTCAGGGGTCCAGGGAAGAATATTCTCCCATTGAGTATCCAACCGGTAAAAAGTAGCACTATCTGTCAGTTGGAAAGAATGTTCTTTGAGTAATTCGCCACTCTTTAGATTCTCAACAGTTGCCAATAAACAATAACCGGATTTTGCTCCTGACAAATAGACATCCGCCAACAAATGTCCATCACACAAAGCATTCACTGCAACCCGATCGATATGTTCCTTTGGTTTTATTTCAAGCCATACCGGACGATAGATACCGCCAAACAGCCACCAGTCAGCTTTACGCTCGGCAGCATTTACCGATTTATTGGCAGAATGCTTACTGACGCGTACTTCCAACCGGTTCTTGCCCCCAAAATTCAGGAGCCTGGTTATATCATAGGAGAAACGATAAAAACCTCCTTGATGAATCGGTCCTGCTACACAATCGTTCACCAGAACTTCAGTATCAGTCATTACCCCATCAAAAACGATTTGCACTGTCTGTCCGGTATATTCCTTCGGTACCTTAAAAGAGTGTCGGTAAATTCCAGTTTCCATACTCGGATTCTTCACCCCTTTTTCTTTGTACCACCGTCCGTAGGTATAAGTACCAAAGCCTTGTAATTCCCATTGTGAGGGTACTTCGATTTTACTCCACCGACGGCTATTATTCCCATCGGAACAATAGAAATCCCACATCACGGTGTGATTCAATCCCGTACCGGAAAGATAGCGGCGATGTGTAGACTGGGCAAAGACCGCCTGAAAGAGAAAAATAAACCAGAAAGCTAATATATACTTCATCTCAAATAGGAAAATTAACAGTGTAAATCAGTTTACTACAGAAAGCACAGAATTTCAATTGTTTTAAACTCTGTATAGAACAATTAAAATTCTGTGTTTTTATATAGCACAAAGATAAGACAGAAAAGGCAGAAACAACGGGGATTTTATTTATTTATTAATCAAAAGTAGAGAATCTTATCCGTCGTCATCCGTCCTCTATCTGCCTTATCCGTGTACCATAGAAAACAAATCAAATGTTATTACTTTAATAGTTTCTTCACAAACTTCGTTGTTCCTGCTTCCACTACAATAAGATAAGTACCTTTCGGCAAACTGTCCAATCCGCTGATGTACAGTACTGCTCCTCCGTCTACCACATAGGCAATGCGGTGAACAAGTGTACCCGTAGAAGAGTACATCGAAACTGTAGTACATCCGGATATCTCTGCCGGGAACTCAACCGTTATTTCATCCTTGAAATAAAGCGGATAAATGTTCAGATCAGAGTGGAATACCGTTTCTTCCGAGATGCCGGTTGGTTTATTAAGCTCATAACGTTCCTTTGCTTTGGCGGCACTCATGGCTCCTCCATAGACGTGAAGCTCATCAATTGCCCCGGTAAAGGGAGTATTGAAGTTCACATTACAGTTACCAATAACAAATAATTCCGACTCTGAAATATCACCGGTTTTGTCAGTCACCTCACCTTGGAAAACTCCATTAATATACATTTTCAACGTTTTGGTTTCACCATCACGAACACAGACTACATGATTCCACTCACCATTGAAATATTGAGTAGCAGGAATATCGAGATTGGATTTCGTAACATCATCGTCAATACCAAAGGTAAGATTTCCATTCTTGTACTGTAATCCTACCCATTTCCCGGTAGCACCGGTCGAAGCATTCTTCGCATGGCTACCTTTGTGGAACAGATACCAGTCTACCCCATCGCCTCCGTTGGAACGAAACCACAGTTCAACACTAAAATCCCCGGTGCCCAGTCGTAATTGATCGTAAGAGGGCTGTTCCATTCTACGGGTTGCAGGAGTTGCAGGCAGTTCCAATGCCTGTTGGCGAATCCCGTTTATCCATGTGGGAACGAAACCTACAGCCTCAGCCTTTCCATATACCGAATTGACGGCGGATGTACCGGTTGTTTCATCAAATGAGAAATAAGCTAACTCATTCAATACCACCGGAGCTTTCACTTTAATCGATCCGGAGAGAGTAGCTACGGTAAGTCCACCAACACTCTCTATGGTATACGCATACGTACCTGTTGCCTGAGGAGTTCCCTCAATCGTGAAGAAACATTCCTTCTTATCTACGACAACGTTAAGCCCTTCCGGCAGTCCTGCTATTTTTACATCTTCCGCATTCTTCCATGAATATGAAATCGGTGAAATCGCTTCACCCAGGTCTATCGACTGGTTCAGATAACCAATACCCTTCTTTGCGAATGAAGCATTTTCCGTATCCTGATCTCCCAGATAGTAACCCAAATGAGGAGGTTGGTTATAAGCCACATTTTGCCAGGCTATTCCCATGCGATAAACAGGGTCGTGCATCAAAGTGGTTATCTTATATTCAGTAGGAATAATAGTGGTAAAGACCAACAGATCGGAACAAGTCTTTGAATCCCATAAGATAATTTCTTCACGCCAATCCCCCAATATGTCAGCACTCAAATTGGGAGTGGCTTTGGTAGAGTTACAGGAAGCGGCATTGCTGTAATCGGACAGAGTAATCATACGGTTCGCTTTCGTGCCGTTCCATTTATCAATCTTAACTCCATCCAACAGTTCGTCCTGCAAATCACCGTCCCAATACACCCTGAAGTTAACTGAAGGGCGATTCTTACTGGCTATGATATTCCCTTTGCAATCGTATACATTACCATTGGCAGTCGACCACATTTCAAACCCACGGTGGGCAGGATCTATATCCGCAGCAATCCCACGTCCGACGTCCGTTCCGGTTTTCTCACCAAATATAATCTCGCCTGTTGCGGCAGAGTGCATCTCATACCCATAAGCTGCCGTTTTTTCTTCATGAGGAGAAAATACTTCCAAACCATCCAAATCGGGATCCAAATCGGACAAGTGAATAGCATCTCCGTGTCCTAAACCGGTACGATACAGTGTTTTCCCATCCTGATCGATGACACACGCTCCGTAAACGATCTCGTCACATCCGTCGCCATCTACATCTGCTACCGACAAGTTGTGGTTTCCCTGTCCATAAGCTCCCGAACCGGATACTTTAGAATCATGAGCCCATCTCATTGTCAATTTTGTTCCGTCAAAATCATAAGCGGCCAGTGCTGTACGTGCATAATATCCACGGCACATCACTAAACTTGGTTTTACTCCGTCAAGGTATGCCACACATGCCAGATAACGTTCCGAGCGGTTGCCGTACCCATCTCCCCAATCATTAATGTTTCCACGAAGAGGACTGTAAGCAATGGTCGAAATCTCCGCTCCTGTCTGTCCGCTAAAAACAGTCAGATACTCAGGGCCATTCACCACAATTCCCGCTTTACTACCGGAAGAGCGGTAGTCGGCATTGGGATCATCACTCCCCATAATTACAGATTTCCCCTGCCCATCAATAGTTCCCGGCGCCGTTTTACAGGCTACTTCGGCTTTACCGTCACCATCAAAGTCATACACCATGAATTGAGTGTAATGGGCTCCGGCACGTATATTCTTACCAAGATCAATCCTCCACATGAAAGTTCCGTCCAACTTATAACAATCCAGATAAACATTGCCTGTGTATCCATAGAAAGAATTATCGCGTGAGTTGGTCGGATCCCATTTCACTATAATCTCATATTCCCCGTCTCCGTCAACATCCCCCACGCTGCAATCATTCGGAGTGTAAGTATATTCCTGCCCATCCGGATAAGTTTCACGCGTTTTATCTTTATCCGTTTGAACAACATCGTAAGGTAAAGTCACTCCACCTCCCGGACGCTTTAGAGGAATTCTTTTATATTGTTCCGCCCAGACGGACACTTCTTTTGTAGTTTCAGTCTCTGTACCATCCAGTATCCCTTTAAGCATATAGCGAGAAGCTATAGTACCGTCTTTATCTACATAATTGGTTGTAGTTACCACAGGAGTAGTCGTGATTTTGACTCCATCCCGATAGATGTCAAAGCCTAATTTTCTGGCATCAGTAACTAAACTACGCCAGGACAGAAACACTCCGTCGGAAGATTTTACGGCAACTACTCCTCTATCCAATTTTTCCTGCCCCCACAGAGGTATCATGATACCTCTAAGAAGCAAAAAACATAATGCTATACTTATTTTTTTCATTTGATTACTTATTCAGCTTCAAATCATATTTAATAAACCAGTTCTCATCAGAAGTCTCTAAATTACTACCCACAGAAGTAGCAGTGACATACTTTTCAGCGATTTTATCTGCCCATATCTTACGCGCCTTATCCCCCCAGCGCCTTGCCGAACGCAACATCGTATAGTAAGTACGTGCTTCACCGGCAGACTCTAACCTTGACTCTTCAACCAGTAATGAATCTACCATCCAATGGGCATACTCCGGTTCAACGATCACCTCGTTGGTTTCTTCGTCTTCACCTAAAATCCATTCACCCAAAGCCGGAGCCGCAATACGTCCACGAACTCCCTGACAGTTCAACTGGCTCTCTTTGCCTACACATTGATACAGGCAAACAGGATAGTCAGAGAACGGGGGTGAAAATGTATTAGTAGCTTTATTATAGAGCGAACCGAAATTCTGTCGGGCAGAAGACTGACCATTAAGGAACTGTAATGCTTCACGATAGCGTCCCAATCCGGCACAGGCCTCTGCCAGCCACAAATGAATATCAGCAGCTTTGTAATAACATAAAGGCACATCATTACGATAAATATAATCACTGGTAGTATGAGCTCCCAGGAATTTATAAAAGATCAGTCCTTCCGTACTTTCTTTATAGGATTTATTAATTCCTCTATTTTTCTGATCATTGGCACCACTTATTTCCCACCGGGTTACAGATGTCGCAGCCGGACGCAAATAATATTTATTTGGATAAGTATTAGAGAAGTACTCAATTACCCGATTCGTTTGTTTTTTACTATAATCATAGAAAGCTACAGAAATATGATCCTGCCGATTATAAGTTGTTGTTGAGAACAATTGGCTCCAGGAACCCTCGTACTTCGATTTGTTAAGTGTAAAACTTGCTTCTTGCTCTCCACCGGTACGAATAATACTAACACAGTTGTCCCATACTTTCTGATAATAAACGGCATTTTCGTCTGCAGAGTTTTCCTTCTTTGTTTTATACAAATAAAGCTCAGCTAACAAACATTCGGGAGTAGGGCAAATACGATTCCACTCTAAAGATTCAGGGGAGTCACCCTGCCCCGGGTACAACACAGTAGACCAACGTATGTCTCCCTTACCATTAATACCATTCATCCCATTTTCAACCAAACTGATACACTTATCTATCAACTGATCGAATTTTAGTACGGGATATTGTGACAAGTCCTGATAAGTAGCCAAAGGATCGTCCAGATAAACGGCTTCACCATATATCTTGGCAAGCATCAGATAAGCCCATGCTTTATATCGTAATGCACCACCAATAATACCTTTATAATCACTATCGGACAATACTGTCGGATACAGCTCTCTGTATTCAAACACATGCTTCAAATAATCATTACTATTCATGATAAGAGCGTAAAATCCTTTGGGATCTGCCAATTCATTATCAGTAAACGGAGTTTGCAAATCTTTGTAATTATAAACATCCCACATATCTATTGAAGCATTGGTAGTAGGTTCCAACAAGTCCCCTCTCAATCCTTCCAAAAATATGGCTTGGTCCACTACATCTTGTACACAAGCAGCCAATCCCATGTAACCTGTATATAGCTCATAAGAAGTTCCTATATAGTCTTTTTCCAGCAATATATCATCAGTGTTCGGCGTAAAAAAATCATCACAACCCGTCAACAAAGGAAACAATAATGCCAAAAAATATATTCTTTTTTTCATAACTTACCTTTATATAATTTAGAATTGAACCTTAAAACCTAATTTTACTGTACGCGGATTGGCTACCTTTCCATAATCAAAACCACGTATCGAGCTATCATAAGAATACATTGTTTCGGGATCTAATCCGAGATAGTCGGTAGCTGTAAACAGGTTTTCAGCAGCAGCAAACACGGTAGTACCACCAAACAATTTAAATTTATAGCTTACCATCAGTTCTTTTAATTTTAAATAAGAAGCATCTTCAATCCAGCGATCAGAGAAACGACTATTTTCCATAGGATCATCATAAACAGCACGAGGCATATCGGTGATCTGACCTTCGGCCATCCAACGACGGTTAACGGAAGTCAACTGATTAGAAAAATCGGACATAGACTCCATAGAACGCCTTACAGCATTGTACATTTTATTACCCTTACTATAGCCGAATGTGAGTGACAGTTGTATTCCCTTATATTCCACAGAAGTAAAGAAACTACCATAAAAATCGGGAAGTGGACTTCCTAAATTAACACGATCATCCTTATCTATTTTTCCATCATTATTCTGATCTACAAAGTGCATATCGCCCGCAGCGAAAGGTACACCAATCGCATTAGTCAATGCCTTTCCGTCCTTTCCTGCTGTTTCTGCCGCAGCATCAGTAGCAAATACACCAGCTGTCTGATACCCATAAAAAGAATACAAAGGTTGGCCAACCTTGGAAATCACAGCCGAACCGTCACTCATAGAAAGAACAATCTCACTTTCCCCTCCCAATGATTTCACTTCATTTTTGCAAGTAGAAAGTGTTCCGCCTATATACCATTTAAAATCACGATTCTGTATTAATCCTATTTGTGCCCCAATTTCAAAACCTTGATTCACAACTTTTCCCATATTACGATACATATAATTCGAACCATATACAGACGAAATCTCTACCGGCATAATCAAATCCGAACTTTTACTATTGAAGTAGTCTACAGTCAACATCACGCGATTATTGAACATGGCAAGATCCAAACCGACATTGAATGTATTGGTTAACTCCGGAGTGATTTTCGTATTGGGGACTCCCGCACGTACCAACCCTGACAATCCCTTGAACACACGGTTCAGATAGTAGTATTCTCCGATAGTAGAAGCAAAACGGCTATTTCCGGTCATGACATATTCAGCACGTACATTCAGATTATCCAGTTGTGGCATATTTTTTAATAATGAATTACTCACACTCCATGCTACATTTACAGCCGGATAAATCTGTATACGAGAAGCTTCGGTACCTACAGATGACGAACCGTCAGCTGAGAAATTAATACCTGCAAACAACTGATGATTATAATTATACTTAGCAGAAACATGATAATTCATCCAGTTCCATTTATTTATATAACCATAATATGAACGTCCGATGGTCTGCACATTATTCAATGTTTTATAATAGTCATTTGCTGTATTCCATCCCGAACCGGCATTATAATCAATACTATTCATTGCAATTTGAGCACCTGCCGTTGCAGAAACTGTATGTATACTTGCAAGTACTTTCTGATAGCCCAGCTCAAGAGCATAATAAGTATTTAAAGTCGTTCCTTCCGCTGAACGTATCGTATTCTCTGCCAACCGATTTTCTAACGGCATAATAGTAGTAATACTTACCCCCGGAACAAAAGCATCTTCTTGTGTCAAATTATAATTTAAACCAAAATCGGCTTTAAAGTTCCAATTATCATTTATGGTATATAATAAACCAGCATTCATCAAGACATCATAAGCGTGCTGTTTCATTTCTACATCATTGACTACAGAAAGCGGATTGCTTACACTATTATTCTCTATCAGGTTGCCATCAGCATCACGAATGGAGGCAAAATCCGGTAACAGATTATTCTTACTGTCTTTATTATAAGGAGAGAACAAAGGCCCCTTACGCAAAGCAGTCAATATCGGATTCGTTTCTGATATCATTCCCTGTTCTGCCACACGGCTGTTTGTATAACCGAATGAAATCGTCGAAAATAATTTCACGTTTTTACTAAGATTCACATCGGCATTCATACGGGCATAATATTTGGTCGAGTTTGTCTCCTCAACCACTCCTTGCTTATTCTTCACACCGATAGAGAAATCATATTTAGCGATCGCATCACCACCTTTGATTTTTAACACATTATCAGTGACAAAAGCATTCCGATAAATCAAATCTTGCCAATCAGTATTATTATTATAGAGATAATTGTAATAATAATCCGGATCTTCTTTTAAAAAAGGAAAAGCCGCCAATGCATCAGACATATCTTCATATTTTGTCAAAGCTATATTCCCCATCAGACTCTTGTAATCGTTTACTCCTAAAACCGGTAGTGTAGCACTGTTCCATGAAAGCCCGTATTGCCCTATAAATTCGACTTTTGTATCAAGATTCGCAGCTTTATCTGTTTCGATCATAATAACCCCATTTGATCCCAACGAGCCATATAAAGCTGCATCTGCCCCTTTCAAAACTGTAATATTCTCAATATCCTGTACGTTCACTACACTGAAAATATTCTTAGAGTATCCGCCAATAACCCCAGATTCGTTCATATCGGGCATATAAGGTATACCATTTATTACAATCAATGGAGAAGAGTTGGCTATCATCGTATTAGCCCCCCGTAACTTGAAATAGTTTCCTTCACTATTCTGTCCCCCTTTTGAAATGAGTTCTATTCCGGGGATGTTACGAAATCCTTGTTCTACATCTGTTAGAGCTAAATTAAGTTCATTTTTACTAACCGACGTAAGATTGGTTTGTTTCACATCTTGTCTCACCAAGCCCACAGAGGGTAACGTAACTTTATCGGTGTACCCTTTCATATCGTCCGGTATCAACACAATATGTAGTTCCGTACGTCCTGCTACAGGCTCTTCTTTCGTATAAAACCCCGGACACCATACGGATATAGTAGCTTTAGCAGACACATTATTAACTACAAATCGCCCGATACTATCACAAGTAACCGTCTCATCCATACCCGATAATGTAATCACCGCATCGGATAAAGGCTGATTATCATAGGAACTGACCACTGTACCCGAGATTTTCACTCCACCTTTTTGTGCTTTCAAACTCATAAAGCAAAAGGTAGAAAGAAATATTATCAATATTATTTTATATTTATTCATTATTCTAATGCTATAGGATTAATAATTGTTTGCCGAAGCTTCAAAGCCCAATGGTAAATGCGCAATTTCTTACTGTCTCCTTTGTAAAATTCCACACGGATACGGAAGGAACTCATACCTTCACCTTCTATTTTTACAGTGCCAACCGGACCACCAAGTCCATCCCATTTCACCACTTTATCTCCATACAAATCAGCAGTTGTCTCATTTACACGATCAAAATTCCACGGATTAGATGAAACGACAGAGAGATTAGAACCTATCAATTTCATATTAGCATCCAATGAAGGACTTTTCCCATCGGTATTACCATCAAAATAGACATTGACATACGGGTGTCCACTACTATGAAATCCCATGTATAGATCATATTCACCACAAGGAACCTGCATCACCCTCGCTTTATAAGGATCATTTTCTTTTTCTCTATACCGTTCCAATGGAGGAAACTCAACCCAAAAAGGAGAAGCGTCTTCATCGCCATTTAAATCCAAAATATAATAGTTTGACAGAATTTCTGGTTTGGGAGTAGCAGAATCTTCAAAAATAGCAATCTTGGTCGTATTCATAAAGCTATAATACGATTTCTGTTCTTCTTCCGTAAGATATTCATAATAATGCACTAACGACTTAATGCGTGTCAGAATATAGTTAGTTGGTATCTTCACATCCGTCATTTTATACATAATACCATTACTCAACTCTTCCTGACTGCTTTCATCTATTTTTTGAACCGTAGTACGCCAAATTCTATTAAAAGAAGATTTTATATCTACGGTACTAAAATCTTTCAATTCTCCGCTATAAAATGCAGCTTCTTTAATCCACGTCATAGCTGTAGCCGAATCCAAGGCTGTCAATGTTTTTCCCATGGCCTTATATTGTACCTCCAATTTATCGAAGCAGCCCTTCATCACATTGTTATCCGGTAAGAAAAGAGTAAACTGTTTAAATTCCGAATTGAACTCCGCTTTCTCAAACAGCGGATTATACACATAGAAGACAGAGTCATACACTGTATTACCAGTTATATCTACCCCAGTAGGAATAGAGTTTACTTTATCGAAACGCATTTCATTATTCTTCATAACAGAATCACGAAATATAGAATACTCATCCGGAAGATTCTTTATGTAATCGAACATATTAATTTTTGATTTCATTAATTCGTCAATCACATGAACAACCCCGTTCTTCAAACGATAGGAGCGTTGTACTTTAGACTTATTAACGTAGGTATCTTCCCCCTGTTTGGTTATTTGAAGATACACCCCATTCAGTGTAGGAATACGCAAACCATTTTTCAAATCACTCTGCAGAAAAGGCAAATAATTAATATGATACTCCATTCTTAGAGTGTCCTTAGAGTCAATTCCCGAAGCAATCATTGCAGCATTATCTACTACCCAAAAAGTAAGTTGTTGTTGCTCCTTAGTTAGCTCTTTATCAAGACCACATGCTTTAAGTTGATTGTAAAATTCACTATATTCAGGATTTCCGTCAAAAAACTCCCTCAAAGTCTCATCCAAAATTTCTTCTGATAATTTATTACTCCCATGATAATATTCATCCCATTTATCCGAACAAGAAATAAAAATCAGGGTTAGCAATGCACATATAGATAAGATATACTTATTCATAATTCCTCCTTTTAATTAATTGGTTCAAATATCAAGCAATCCAAATAAGAGTAATAATCATCACCCGCCATAAAACGTACTGTATGAGGTATCGATTCTGTGAACTCCACCTCTCCTATGGTTGTGGTAATCATCTCACTTTTGGAAGTACTATTTCCCCAGGTAGTAACCTGTACTCCCACATATTCACCGTCAACAATAACTGACCACCGCCCCTCCTTAGTCTTGAGAGCCTGATTGTAATGTACTAAAGACATTTTATATTTACCGGCAATGATCATCGGACTTTCCATCTGTATCCACCCATATTTTCCGAGATTCAGAAACATACAATCGTGATTCGAAGCTTTATACATCACCTCATTCTTATTAGCCAAATGATAAGTGTAGTCACTACCATATCCACCAGAAAGTTTATAACAGTTCAATATATCATATGCCAGACTACGAGTGTATGTTTTAGACTGATTTTCTAACTGATACTTCTCACATACACCTGCCAACTCCGGATAATCGGTCAAATCCCAAGTGACTTTAGTTGCTTTCGGTTCTGTTATTTCCATCATCCCATCTACCACATGAATGACTCCATTCTTACAATTCAGATT
The DNA here is from genome assembly GCA_000613465.1 of Bacteroides nordii WAL 11050 = JCM 12987. Lineage (GTDB taxonomy): Bacteria > Bacteroidota > Bacteroidia > Bacteroidales > Bacteroidaceae > Bacteroides > Bacteroides nordii. Next base: position 47,447 of record BAJA01000006.1, on the reverse strand, counting down.
TTTTCGAGTGACACTGATACCTTTCTTAGTTTCTTCATTATAGTTCAGAAAAAACATCTCATTTACCAATCTCATACTGATAAGAGTATTAGATGCCATCATGGAAACATTTTTCGATGTATTATTATCTATATCAGTATTCATATCGGCAAATGAATAAGCAGAATTTGCAATATGATAACCTACATATCGATTTACCTTATTAGCCGGATCAGTATAATCATTATTAGTTTCACCCAAATAAACAGCCAACGATGCTACACTATTTATACCGGCTTCGGCAAACACATCATCCGGTACAGCAAAAAGAGTGTAACGGTATTTTACACCATTCATATAAATACTACTCAATAGCTTCTCATAACCTGTTTTATTAAGTAAATCAAGCATTAAAGTATAATTCTCATCCAGATTATCAACAATAGTACCTGTCACAGGCGTTAAAACACTTTCCAAAAGATGAATCACTGCATTGGTAGCTGTAATATTCAACTCCTTAATACGTGCTTCATCATTAATATAGAATGCCTGAAACCCACCTTCACGCATTTCCAGACTTAAATAATCTCCACTTGCTGTAGAATCCGGAAACATACCATCAGGAAAATCCGAAGTTGTGTATTGTTTAGAAGCTATCGTATGATAACGAACCAGGTTAGAAGCTTCCTCCATATCCAACTCCCGTACTGAACTTTTTCCTTTTGCCTGAAGATATTTGTGCATCGCTTCATTATCAGGTACAAAGCAAGTATAATCCATATTCAGATTCACTGTATTAAACAGTCCGGTATACTTCAATAAATCCACCCATAAGGAATATACATCCTCATTAGCTTCCATAAAACTGGCAGCGGGCATTTTATCTGTATCTTTGAACACCTGATCGGCATACGGGTCGGAACAAGCCCCCCACATAAGAGTAAATGCCGCCGCTAATAGAATTACTACGCGTTTCATATTGTCCTTCTTTTTTTTAATTACTGATACTTTCATAATATTCACTTTGTACTAACAATGGGTTTTTCTGTAACTCAGACTCTGAGAACGGCATATACCATGACCCTTCGTTGGACAACGTAGCTCGTCCCAATGATTGCGACGTGGCAGCCACAGCTTTCAGAGCTTGTTCTATGAATAAGTTTTTATACCGTACATCTGATAACTGTTGGCTTCTTAAACCGATACGTAACATATCAAACCAGTTTTTACCTTCAGCAAAGAACTCTTTCTGCCGCTCCACCAATAAATATTCCAACATGATTAATCTGTCTTCACTTAGTGTCATCTTTTCCAAGCCTGCACGTTGACGAGTTTTATCTATAAGCTCGCCCGCCATTTCATAATTATCTTGCATGATCAGTGCTTCTGCTTTCATTAAATAGACATCAGCTAAACGATAAATCAAATAATTCTGATCATTTTCTGAGGCAACACGTGCCGTAGCATTATCTACCCCAAGATACTTCCAAATATAACCAGCCTCATTATATGAATAATTCAATCCACGAGATTCACTCTCGTTTTGTTCAAAAAGATTAGTCATATAATCGGAAGCTTTGTAATATCCGTCAGTACCTGCTTTAAACCAAGTCAGGAAACTATTCGTTTGACTCTTCGGATTGCTATATTGTATTTCAAAAATTCCCTCATTACTATTTCCCGGATAATAATTCAAAAATCCATTACCAATCAGTCCTACACGTCCGGAATTAATTACTGAGTTACAATGCTTTATACTATTTTCATAGTCACCTAACCAAAGATACATATCAGCAAGCAGAGCATGAATCCCCCAGCGTGTGGCACGTCCTTTCGTATTGATAGGATTATCATTATCTACTTCAGGAAAAAACTCCTTTGCATTAGGTAAATATTCTTCCAAATCAGCTATACATAATTTTAAAATAGTAATACCATCCTCCTTTGGCATAATATAAGGAGCACTATCATCTACATACGGCTCCGTAACAAAAGGAGCATCTTTAAATGTACGAACGATGTAAAAGTAAGCAAGCGTCCGCTGAAAGAAAGCCTCTGCCATAAACGAACGGCACATATTCATATCGAAAGACGGATCTTTATCAACTACATCCGGTGCGTATTTAATAACTGCATTAGCCATAGCAATGGCTGCATAAGGTTTACTCCAATCAGCCAATCCATTTGTAGGCAAAATATCGAAAGCACGCAACTTCACCGCTGCTTTCTGTAAATCTGAACCAGAAGTAGACCAAAAAGAGAGCCCATTCCCCCTACCTTCTCCCCAAAGCAGGAAGGTTTCTACCGAGCTTCTCAAATTAATATACCCAGAAGCAAGAACCGCTTCCACTTCTTCTTTGGTTTCCCAATATTCAAAGCTACTCTGGTTATTTTCCGGTAACACAGTCAGATAATCTTCACACGATATTTGGGATAACGTGGTTAGAAGTAGCAAAATATAATAACTTATCTTTTTCATTTCCTTCTTTTGTGAATTAGAATCTCAAATTCAAACCAAATGCAAAACGCATAGCTTTCGGAGTATTATTACTATCAATAGCTACCTGGGCTGCAGAACCATCCGGATTCTTCAGATTTATTTCCGGATCTTGTCCGGTATATTTCGTCCAGACAAAAAGGTCATAACCCGTTGCATAAATTTCAAGCTTATTAATACCTAACGGCTTCATCCAATTTTCAGGGAACTGATATTTTAAAGTAATAGTCTTCAAACGAAGAAAAGAAGCATCCTCCACAAAGCGATCGGACCCCAAATAATTGTATCCTTTATCATATAATGCACGTGGAATATCAGTATTATCTCCTTCACTACGCCAACGACGTAATACAGCTACGCTCTGGTTGTTTTTACCATACATATTTTCCATATTAATGCGTGACTCATTGATTACTTTCTGACCAGCACGTCCATGAAGTGCTGCTACTAAACTCAACTTCTTATAACGAAGTGTAAAATTCAAACCACCAGTCAACGTAGGATTACTATTGCCCAGATAAACGATATCGTTTTCATCAATTACCCCATCACCGTTGACATCTTCATATTTAGCATCACCTGGATATACTTTTTGATCACCATTCTTTACAACTACCGGTGCCCCATTTATATCCATGATCTGTTGTCCTGTTTTATCAACCGCATAAGTTTCCTCTACATTTTGATACACACCTTTATAACGATATCCATAGAATGAACCTAAAGGATCGCCCATTAGCACACGATATGCATATTTTTTATTACCGAAAGTGTAAGTTTCATCACTTTGATTTTCGGGGAGTTCCAAAACTTTATTCTTATTTTGTGAGATATTGAATCCAAAATTGAGCCCCCAGTCTTTTGTACGAACAGCAGCTACATCAATATTAAATTCCCAACCTCTATTCTCCATTTTACCAGAGTTATACCAGGCTACAGTAGACAGACCTGTTGAACTGGGTACTTTAATTTTCTTTTGCAACATATCATCTGTTACCTTCGTATATAGCTCTACAGCAAAAGTTATTCTATCCGAAAAAAGCCCTACATCTACTCCAATATTATTTGAAGTGATCGTTTCATATTTTAAATGTGTCAAATCCGGACTTTCCGGCTTCACGGCACTCATATCTCCATAACCAGGTGTGACTGCCGAAAATTTACCGATATAAGGTGATGTTCCGGTAGGTGCATTACCCGATTGTCCCCAGCTATAACGCAGTTTTATTAATGAGATAAATCCTAATCTTTGGATAAACTCCTCATCACCTAAATGCCACGCTACACCAAATGTGGGAAATCCACCCCACCGTCCACTGGCATCCATTGCCGAACTTGCTTCCCAACGGTATCCCGCATTAAACATATATTTCTCTTTAAAGATATACTGCCCGTTAAGAGTTAAGCCCATATCTCTATTAATCGTTTTTCCAGAACCTCCTTTAGCTGTAGTAGAACCTGCAATGGGAGAAGTTATACCAGAAGAAGCTGTATTAGCGGATCGGCTACTATATGTACTCGTTGTCTGATCCGATGTCTGAAAAATACCACTAAGTAACAATTTATGATTATCATTAATAGACTGATTATAAACCAGACGATTTTCCGTAGTCAAATAAAGAAGGTCTTTACCAATGTCATAATTCAAAGCAGATGATTCATGCTCATAAGCAACCCCTGTTACGCTTTGCGGAAGGAAACGATTTATTTTTGTGAACTGTCCGTTAAAACCAACTGTACCAAAATAGTCTAAACTTTTAAAAGGTTTAGCATGAAGAACGAAAGTCATACGACTATTTGTAGCAATCGTTCTGTTCTGTGCCTCATTTGCCATTGCTACGGGGTTGTATACCTTATCATTTGAAAAGGTCATACCAAACGATTCATATGGAGTAAAATACTCACCCGTACGTTGTCCATTTGCTCCGATCACATAAGGACTCATATTAGGCATCTTAGTTAAAGCGTGTCCACGAATCGAAGCTTTCTTCAATTCATCTGTATCATCTACGTAATTGGCATCCGTAACTCCACGTGTGAAACTGTATTGCAATGCAATATCAAGTTTATCTGAAAAGCGATAATCTGTATTGAACGACGCATTAAAACGTTCATAACCCGTACCTATTGTAGTACCCTCCTGATTCAGATACCCAAGTGATAAACGATAATTCGCTTTGTCACCCCCACCCGACACAGAAAAAGAATTATCAGAAATAAAACCAGTCTGGGTAATTTCATCCAGCCAGTTCGTATTTTGATTATATTCATCAAAATACTGCCAGTCTGGATCAAACCCAATTTCTTTCGTATTATAAAGCAGCTTAAGGTACTCCTGAGATTTGGCTGCGCTCGACCCCAAATCAGACACAGTATTATAAACAGCATCCTGAATCATAGATATATACTGGTTAGCATTCAGCATAGGGATTCCGGAGCGTTCCTTACTGAATTCATACTTTGTATTAAAATTAAACTGCAAACGTCCTTTGCTACCTCTCTTTGTCTTTATGATCAAAACGCCATTGGCACCTTTTGATCCCCAAACAGCTGTAGCCGCCGCATCTTTTAAAACTTCAATAGATTCAATATCAGCCGGAGAAATATTCAACAGAGACCCATAATCATCAGAATTTGCAGAAGCAAAACTAAAATCATCTGAAATATCAACAGGTAAAGGTACACCATCTACAACGAACAAAGGTTCATTGGAAGCATTTAAAGAAGCTGTACCGCGAATACGAATTGAACTTCCGGAACCAGGATCAGCGCCTGTAAGAATATCCACATTAGCCATAGCACCTTGTAAAGCTTCTGTTACAGAAGTCACCGGTGCGGTTTCCAAACTACCAAGAGTAAGTTTCTGAGTAGCAGAAATCATCTCTCTGGCAGATTGTCCCATAGAATTCCGCTCTATTTTTTTAGCAGTCACCTCCACAGTTTCTAACGCCATACCTTCTTCGTCTAACGTGACATTAATCACTTTCTGACCCGTATATTTTATGGTTTGTGTTTTATAACCAATAAAAGAGAATACAATAGACAGATCTTTTTGATCAGGTATCGACAAACGGTAATTACCATTTACATCGGCAATGCTACCACCTAAAGAACGATTAGATGCATTTGCAACATATACGTTGGCTCCCACCAAGGTTCATTAAAAACTTTATCCATCACCGTACCTGTCAACACATGTTGTGCCATAATCATCTGCGCACATGCTAACAATAATAGTAGGATTATATTGCGATTTCTTTTCATCTTTCTTTATTCTATATTAATTCAATAAATCCAATACGCCGTCTATTACATAAGCTGCACCATCAGCATAGATATAAGGAAAATAAGAAGTCACATTTACTTCATTTCCTTTGCTGTCTCTTAGTTTCATCGAGCCATCCGCTTTATTAATAAGCGTAATTGTTATATTTTCTTTCTTACCATTCACTGTTTTAGTGCCAAATGTAGTTAAGACTTTCTCTGTATTTTTACCAGTGGTTGCAAACGGATAATCAACCAAACCACTGGCTGACATATCGACAAAAAGACTTTTTACAAACATATCTCTCTCCTCCTGAGGAGCCTGTCGATCAAATTTAGGATTACTTCCTATAAGATCAGCTAAAACAGATGCCTGTGTTGATACAAATACAATAAAACGATTACCTTGCAGGAAATTAAAAGCCGGTTCCGTATCATCTACAGAGGCCATTCCTAAATATATACCGAAGCCCGAATAATCATTTGTGCCTTTAATCTGTTTTACACGATCCTTAAAATTACTCTGGTCAGCTATTAACGAGGTAGTTCCTTTATCACCTTTCAATGCATACGCATTTCCCATGTTATAACTCTTGATTAGCTCTATTTCCGCTACAGAAACCTCATTATCAAATCTTTCTGAATTCCAGGTAGCTGAAGAATATATTTTATTCCCCTTACGATAGAGATATTCATAATCATTATAAGTTGAATATATCATTTCTGTTTCTCCCTTTTGAGCCATAATACCATCGCAATATGTGCACCGGCAATGGCTTTCGCCTGAGAAGTTGTAGCATTACTCATTGTCCCATCGGTACTGTTAGCTACTTGTACCTGTTCATCAGTAATGATATAAGGATTCCCTTTCAAATACTGAATGTAATCACCATTATATTCACTACCCAATAACATTTCATCGGTAGGGAAAAACACATCAAAGTCTTTATCCAGTGATTTACTAAATATATCAAAAAGAGAGCCTTTATGACATAGTAATGCAAACACATTGTAATCTTTATTGCAAAGCGCCGGTGCAATAGGTGTTTCAAATACTTCAGGAGTTATCACATTATCTTTCATTCCTCCTAAAATACCATTTGAACATACTTTCACATCAGTAGGCATTGCTAATTGGTGGTCATCCCAGATGTCATTATTGACAATATAACTTCCCAAAGCATAAGCTCCAATCATACCACCACCATATCTGATAGCATGCTCATTCATAAAATGATAGAGTGGCACAAAATTCACTTCCTCTAATGAACTAAATGAAGCAGACCAGTACTTCTGGAAGAATTGATTAATAGATTTATTATCAGGAGCAAGTACTGCATATGAAACACTTGTCAAATAATTCATTTGAGCATAATCTGGTGTAGATAAATTGTAAAAGTTCGTCCATTCACATGCAATAGGTGGTAATATGTTGTGTGAATGTACAAATAGAGAATCCCCATTACCATAATCTCTTGTTGCATCCTCATCATACTGATAAACCACAAAACGATCATACATCTTGGCAAACTGTGTGTAATCCGAATTCTCCTTATTCATCTCTGCATAAATCGTTTCCAATGGCTCAATCACTTGATTTATGGTATATAAATAACCATTATCCGTCACCACTTCATCTCCGATAACAGATGCATTAGCTACATTGAAGCTTCCGGTTCCACCTGTATAAACCGATCCCGGAAACATCGTTTCATAATCTTCTTTTTGGGATGCACTAATACTGCTCAAAGAATATTCCGAAATGATCGGAATAAAACGTTCTTTATGCATTATTTTACGTACAACGTCATTGTTCGCACGATCCACTACCGTAGAAATAGCATCACGGCTCTTTGTCCTGAATTTAAAGTAATGACCAGGCTTCTGTATTTCATTATCTACACCATTCGGATTATAAAACAGAAAATCACGTTTGCTATAAGAATAATACACCAGATGATATCCTACTAATTTATTCAGTTCCACTTCCGGAATATCATCTATCGAGCTATAATTATGTTTAGACAGATAGGCAGTAAAAGCCTCATCAGTAGGTGCCATAACAGTCACAATACCTTTCCCTTTTACAAGATCAGCATAACTACTTCGCTCTACAGCTCTCATGAAAGTAGAGAATGTCCCCTTATCTTTCATTACTTCATAAGCATTCCCTTTCAACCAATCAGGAATTTCATAGTACTTATCCATTTCCGACTGACATGCCGCCAGCGAACAAAAGAAAAGACCTATCAGAAAGTATTTCTTCATCTTAAATTATATTATTTCACAATTTTACCAACCAATATCCTTTGATCAATTTTCAACGTATAAACATAGTATCCTTTAGGCAGAAAACCGACGTTAGCCACATGTGCTATACCTCCTTGAATTATTACTTGTGCCTGATAAACAGTTTGCCCAGCAGTATTCATCACAGACACCTGGGCTGTCAAATCTTCGGCACCCATTACAGATATGTAGAAATCATCTGCAAAAGGCATCGGATAAGCACATCCTGTATTTGGAGTAATGATATTCTCAATATGAGTACTTGTACCTTGTTTATAATGATCACTTACCTCTTCAGCTGTTAACGCTTCATTATAGATCGTTAATTCATCCATTAATCCTTGAAAGCCATTCTCATAAGCTGTGTTACAATTGCCTATTGCCATCCTCTCAATAGTACCAATATCTCCAGTTTTATCAGCACCGGAAGCTACTAATATACCATTAGCATACATTTTTAGCTGTTTTTCTTCCACATCACGTACACAAACTAAATGTACCCATTCATTATTAAAATATTTAGTTGTCGCCCCGGTCACATTGATATCTGTCTTCGTTACATCATCGTCAACAGCCCAAGTCAAACGATCATTCTTACTGTTCTTCTGATACTGAATACCAAACCATTTACCAGTAGCTCCCTCATAACTATTAGTAGCGTGACTTCCCTTATGGAGCAAATACCAATCGACAGATCCACCTGCAGATTTAAACCACAATTCAATGGAAAATGATTCATTACCCAAAGTCAATGCATCATAATGTTCCTGTACAAAAGCAGCATTCGCTTTATCAAACTGCGCAGCATTATTTTGAATACCTTTCACCCATAGTGGAGTGAAATCTTTGGCAGTAGCATTTTCACCATACATATTTTCAAGTATAGTACCTTCTGTTTCATTGAAAGAATAATAAGCAACCTTACCACGCTCGGGTTTTGTTCCGGTTGTAAAACTCCACACATCTCCTTTACAATCCCCTAACAGATTTTTTGCATCTACGCGCCAATAATAAGTAGTGGCAGCCTCTACGTTAACCGTTACTACATTTGCAGTAGATGCTGTCAACACAACATCCATATCCTCTACAGATTTTCCTAAATATACTGTATACGAAAGAGCTCCTGCCCAAGCACCAGTCTTGTTCTCCCATGAAAGGCGAACAGATGTATAATCGGTAATAGTAGTTTCGTTTCCAGGTATCGGATTAACAGAAGCAATTGGAGGTGCAGGAACACCACGTGTAGCAAATTCCTGGGTGGAAGTATATAATGATTCCTTCTCCCCGTTCACTGTTTTTAGGCGAATGTAATAAGTGGTATTAGGAGCTAAGGACTCCAATTTATGAGTAGTTGTACCGGGGGCTAAAGAAATTGAAGTAAAATCTTTATTATCGATGGAATACTCAAGAATTACTGAAGTAGATTCCGGAGCATTGTTCACCCACTTAAATGAAAGATAGTCTGTGCTCAAAGAAGTCAGTTGCAAATTAGTAGGATATTTAACATATGGCATTGGTGCCGTAATACTATTAACATAATTCTCAATATTCAAATATCCATTTTCAGCCATTAACAAAGCATCATTCGGGTTATTTTTATCCAATCCATTGGCATCTTCCCAAACGTCGGGCATACCATCATTATCGGTATCCAACATTTTTTCACCATCAAAAATATTTCCAACCCCATTGGGAAGCCCCAACTCTGATTCTCCACTAAGTAAAGCTCCTTTAGTTCCTAATGATAGGAGTTCATCAATCATATAATTATCAGCTTCATCACGTACCGGTAAAGATGCTCCTACCCTATTAATAATCCAATCATAAGCCTCAGCCGCTGTTGTTTCTCCTTCAATAACAGGATGTTTTTCTGGTATCGTTGTAACTACTACTTTCTCACCATCGACTAATTTTCTTCTATCATAGTCCGAATAATCAAATTCATCAATCGATTTTACAAAAGTAACATTCTCACTTTCCGGATTGGACGCATCACGGCGATAATCATCTTCTGTGGCCTCATATCCATTAAGTATCCCATCCTTATTGTAATCAATCATATTACCTTTTTGGTAAACCTGAAAAGCTGCTTTTGCACGCGTAAAAGCCTTAGTACCTTCAACCGGACCTTTAATAAAGTAATTATTAGTAATAACTCCCCATGAAGAGGCTTCCGTATCTCCTAAAATATAGGCACCACCTTCTCCCCAATTATAAACCACATTATTGACAAACTGATTCAATCCTTTTACTTTAGGATTACGAGTTTTATTATCAATATAAAGATTACGATACAAAGTAACTCCCCCATTTGTCTGGATAAGACCTCCGCATGCATGTACCATAATTCCTTGCCCAATGATAGAATTCTGAATAGTAATATTATAAGGTTCAAAACCTTTACTATCCCAATTTATTGAGAAATTCTCATCCAATCCCCATGTAGCAGATACATGATCAAATATCATATTACCACCATTAGCAATACCCGCAGCATCGGCCCCACTAGTACCGCCAATGCCCATTCGTATACGCAAATAACGAACAATGATATTCTCGGCAGCAGAAAAAGAAACTCCATTACCATAAACCACCACTCCTTCTCCTGGAGCCGTTTGTCCGGCAATTGTAAGATTCTTTGAAAATACCAGACGAGATTTCAATTTTATCACTCCTGCCACATCAAATACGATAATGCGATTGGGGTGACTTACAGCATCACGTAAGGAACCTTTACCTGAATCATCAAGATTGGTTACATGGTATATTTCCGGAGATTCACTAGCTCTTGCCCCTTTGGCAAAACGTCCATAGCCTTCAGCACCAGGAAAGGCCAACTGTTGTGCATACATTGTTCCCATACAGAGTGGGAGGAGCAATGTAGTAATAAGTTTCTTATACAACATAGTTTTATCATTTATTTGAAGGTTACGCAGGAAAGAAATCAAATATCTCTCAATAGTACGTAGTAAGATTAATTTTTAAAGGCAATTAAGAATAAATATCAGAATTAAGAAGAGAAAAACGGTTCTTCTTATCGAAACCGTCTCTCTTCTTTTCCTTTTAAACAAAGTGTTTATAAAACAATCTTTTTAACAACTATCCCCTTAGATGTTTTAATTTTTACAATATACAAACCCTCCATAGCATTCATTGGAACAACAGTTGAGTTGGAGTTGGCAACCGGTATACCTTGATTATTCACTACTACAACATTCTCAACATCGACACCGTTCACCACAATACTACCATCTTGTGCATAAACCACTACTTCTTCAGCTGTTTCGGCTACTTCAATGCCAGTACCTGTACCTGATCCGTTAGCAGTCAGTATAATTTTGTAGCCCATTACCGGAACCTCCGTAGCTTCTTCACCTTCACCCTCTATTTTTGTACCAGACTGATATTCTTGTCTTTCAGCAGTAAACGTAAGTCCGGCCGGGAATCCCTGATATTCAATCTCATAAGTATCACCTGCAGAGACAACCGCAGCATCTAAAATAGTAAATGTATCACCATTCTTTATATCAAAAGATTCAGCTGCTTTCACAATAATCTTGTTGCCGTTGAATGTAGCTACATTATTTGTAGTCAGTTTATCATAACTTGTTGCAGAGGCAAGTTCAAATTCAACTATCCCCCCATCTTTTACCGTTAACGGAGATTTCTGAGTTTCACCATTAATATCAGCCAATACCAGTTCGCCAATACCCATATAGCCTACTTCAAGTTTACCACCTTCTACAGCTATACCACCTACAAGACGCCCGTTACCACCACCAACTGCATTAGCATAAATAGTCATGGCAGCAGGAGCTTTTGTTACTCTATCTAATGCCACTCCAGTTTCAGTAACAGGAATATTAATATAAGCACGCCCAGAGTTTACGAACAAGCCCTTGAATACAGCAGCCGGACTTTCATTCACATGAGTAAAAGTATAGGTTCCTGTACCTGTCTTTATCAGACGAACCCAGTTATACGATTTTTTTCCGGGATCAAAGATAGCGACCGGTGTTGTTACATCTGTATTAGAATAACCCACAGCATAAGTAATATCCGGAGAAGTTGAATTCTTCACATATCCACCAAGCCATCCGCCTTCTTCTGCATTCAATTCGCCGATTGCATAGCAACGGTTTCCACTACCACTTGTAAATCCAGCTCCTTCCAGCAAAGTAACTTTCGTGTACACAAATGTAGAATCTACTCCATATAAATCTCCGCTAAAGTTTCCAGCTGCAACAAAATCATCAAATTTCTTTGTAGTATTCAAGAATACAGCTTTATATCCGGGTGAAAGAGCTTCATTGTTATTAGCACCTACCAACAATTCACCTTCAAAACCTGTCAACCCTGCCATATTTGTTTTCCCTGCAAAATCTTCTGTAAAACCTACACGTTCACCACCGGAGTAGATAGTCAGTTGACCTTTACCGCCAAATTCATTTAATAAATATACATAACGTCCGGCTGTTATAGCTCCTGTGCTTTTATCTGGGACTACAATTGACGCAGCAGAAAATTTGAGGGTATTCTTATTATCGCTTATAGCCATACCTATACCTCCACCTTCCAGTGAAACTTTACGACCAAACGCATTAGGGGAATCAGCTTTTTCCATAATAACACATCCGCCACGTACCACCGTTCCACCTTTCAATTCATTGAGAACATTTAAAATAAAATTTCCACTACCCTCTTTCAAAAGAGTACCTTCACCAACAATCTTATCAGTAGTCTTTTCTGCCTGATAAGAAATAGAGTAATTCTTATCTCCACTTACCTTTATATCAGCCACTTCCATTTCACCGGTTAACTTAATGGTTTCTGTATTCACATCATTCCCATCAGCATCCTTAAAGTGGCCTCCGCCATTAAAAATAGCCGTAGAACCATTATCCCATCCGTTAGGAAGCAAAAAACCACCTCCGTAATCTTTTCCCCACTCTGACGATGAAACTCCCCAAACACCTGTCCCATACGAATTTTGCCAAATAAGTTCCTGTGCATTGACAATTGATACAGACGCTGCTAAAAGCGCTACACTAAGAAAAGTATTCTTTCTCATAGTTTTTAAATTATTAGTTTAACAACAGTTCAATATTAATATATTAACACCGATGCAAAAATACGCAGTTATCGAACACGGAACCATGTAAATTTTGGCTGAATTGATACAAAAATTGATTTTTATGATTTAAAATTAAGAAGAAAGATAGCAAACTATCTAAAACTTCTTAATGAATTTTCAACAACAAAAATTGTTTTATGCCGGAATAGGTAGTTCTAATACAATTTAATTTAAAAGTTATGCTTCCTACACAGAGAAGGGAGAAAGTTACATTTGGCAGTTATTTTGCAACATCCCTCACACTATGATAAAACATACAATATGCAGAAGATACATAGCGTGAGGGAAGGAAGGTAAAAGTATAACGACATCAAAAAAAATAAAATGATTGTCAATCTATTAGGGTATACTTTGTTTTATACCGGAGTACATTTTATATCTTAAAACACTAAATATCCTACCAAGATCAATCTGCTTTCCTGTAGAATATTGCCCTTCCCCTATGAGGAGATACAACAATCAATGATTATTCTTGATACATAGGATCAATACAGATTTTCGCAAAGAGTAATACAAATAATGTACCTACCGAATTATCATTCCGTTTTTAAGTACTTAGCAGAAATTCCGTTAAAAAATAGCCTAAAGTAAACCAACGAAGTAAAGTGTGTCATTTTTTCAAAGCTGTCTTAGTTATTACACCTGTAGAAGTTTCTACAGACACAACATAAATACCGCCAGCCAATCCATTCAACTCACCGATGTAAGCTGTACCATTATCAGCCTTTACTTCACGGGATAATGCCAGCCGACCGGAAGCATCGTACAGGCATATCTTAACCGAAACCTCTTCTTGCGGAACTACTATATAAAAGTGATTGAAGAACGGAGAAGGATAAATGCCCAGTTCACTGTTTATAGCGAGTTCCTGGTTGATACTGGTAGGAATACCTGCTGTATTTCCTGTTTCAAACAGATTGGCAACTTCCTCTGCCATTAAAGTTCCACGGAACAGCTTAAGTTCGTCTAATGTTCCAGCAAACGGTTCATTGAGTTTTTCCATCACATTACCAAAAACAATGCCCACTTCAGAATTCATATAAGCACGATTGGAATCTCTTTTTCCCAAGAGTTTGCCATCACAATAAGCAATCAATGCCTGTTCCTCATGGCTACGTACAAATACTAAATGATGCCACTCATTATTAAAGATATTTTTGAATGCATCACCCGATACCAACTTTATCTCATGCTTTGTTCCGTTCTGACTAACCGCAAAGTAAAGTTCATTGTTACGTATTTCCGCACCGCACCATCTTGCCTTGCCTTTACTATCTTTAAATGTACCTTTATGGAATAAGAATCCTTTTCCATCTACGGGACAAGAACCATCAGACTTCACCCACATAGATACAGAGAACGAAGCTGCCGGGTCTGCCGTACCACTCCCCCTTCAAATTTCATTCTTTCATAATAGGGTACAGAGATACAAGAGCCGGTCACCACGTTTTCCAACAAAAGTCCCTGTTCATTTTTTCCTGCTACGTAAGTTGGCTCCAATTCAACCAATTCGGCATCCTTTGCTCCAGCAACATCCGCAAAATTCTTTAATGTCCCGTCTAATGATAAATACATGACCGGTTCTTTTGCATCCAATGTTTGAGTAATGAAACTCCAAACTGTACCTGTTGTTACTTCGTTTTTCACATTAAGAGCATCAACACGCCAATAATAAGTCTTTGAAGGATCAGCTTTCAATGTTAATGAAGTAGCTTCCTGTGCTTCTGCACCAGAGATACATTCCAATTTATTCTTTTCTGTACCGGCATATACCTTATAAGTAGTAACACCATTATCAGGATGCGTTTCGTTCTTCCAGGAAAGTGTGATATCTTTCGAAGCATTAAAAGAAAGGATAGCATCTATCTCCGGAGACGGTTCAATACATTGATCAGGTGCTACAAGCAAGCGCTTTGTTGCTACTTCCAACACATCGGAATATACCGACTCCGTTGTAGTATTATAAGCCTTAAGACGGAATGCACACAGTACGCCCGGTGTCAGATCTGAAACAGTATGAGAAGTAGTATTAACCGGTAATTTTGCCACTTCTGCAAAGGTACCCTGTGCATCACGTTGCTCTAATATATAACCCTCTTCTTCATCTGAATAATCTTTCCAGGAAAGTGTAATAGTAGTATGATCCGCTGTTGCTTCCATCGTTGAAGGGCATGCCAAGAAAGGCATCGGTGCATCAATACTATTAATGTAATTTTCGATATTGGCATAACCGTTAGCTGCAATCTTCATAGCGTCTGTCGGATCATTCTTGTCGAGACCATTCTGCTCCTCCCAAGCATCAGGTATACCGTCATTATCAGTATCCGGAAGTTTTACGCCTCTCAAGATTTCACCTGGGCCACGGGTCGGCAATGACATTTCCGTATCTATTATCTGCCTTTAGTACCTAAAGACGTCAATTCATCAATCATATATGCATCCACCTCATCACGTACAGGAAGAGTCGCTCCTACGTTACTAACAACCCAATGATAAGCTTCTTCAGCCGTCATCTTAGCACCAATTACCGGATGTTTCTCTGAGGGTCCATCCAAAAATGTAGGTGTAAGTTGCTGACCTCCTTCAGGGATAGCACTGTCTGGTTGATAACGGTTACAATCCTCACGTGTCAATAAACGTCCATCCAACTTACCATCTCTGTTATTGTCAAAGTAATTACCTGCAAAATAAGTTACAAAAGCAGGTTTAGCACGTGTAAAAGGGACAGTCGGTCTAAAAGACTGGGTAACGGGATTTTCAGGAGTCCCTCCATTATAACGTACCAGATAGCGTTCACTCTTACCTTCAATAAAATAATTATTCTGAATATCAGCAAGTGAAGCCGCATCTGTATCCCCCATAATATAAGCACCACCATCACCCCAGTTATAGATTACATTATTAACGAACTGATTAAGCCCTTTCACTTTATTATTACGTGTTTTGTTATCAATATAGAGGTTACGGAAAAGTGTAATACCATTCTCATCAGAGGTCTGCATCAAGCCACCGCAAGAGTGGTCCCACAACCCCTGACCCATAATTGAGTTCTGAATAGTGATATTACGGGGCTGATCATCCGGACGTTTAGAGTCACCATTGATGGAGAAACATTCATCAGTACCCCAGGTCACCGACAAATGATCAAAAATCATATTTGAACCAAAAGCAACTCCAGCTGCATCTACATATCCACCCGGAGATTCCTCATAACCATAACGTACTCGCAGATAACGGCAGATAATATTATCTGCTCCCGAAAAAGAGACACGATTTCCATAGATCACAATACCATTTCCGGGAGCTGTCTGAGCTGCAATAGTCAAATTCTTAGCAAAAGGAATAACTGATTTGGCATGGATTACACCCGACACATCGAAAACCACAATTCGATTAGGTTGGCTCACTGCATCACGCAAAGAACCTTCACCCGAATCATTCAGGTTAGTCACGTGGTAAACCTCGCCATAACGACCACCAACAGCATAACGACCAAATCCTTCTGCACCTGGAAAAGCTAATTGTGGTTCGGTAACAGACTGTGCCGTCACAGGCAAGAGAGGAAAAAGAGCCAAAGCAAAGGTTCCCACGATTGAAGTAAAGTTTTTCATATTATTATATATTAAATGACGAGGCAAAAATAGGCAATGAGAGAAAAGAACATATTATTGTTTTTGGCACTTTAGATATAAATTTTGATTATCACCATACAGACACTAAATTCAAAACCAGAACAACACAACAAACAATAATTAATAAATACAATACTACCCCCTTCTTATAAGTATATTACACTTATAAAAGAGGGTAATAAATAAAAAAGTAAAAAGCTATTTATTTAAAATATATATTACTTTTTCAATACTATTTTATCGTACTGCTCTTCCGCCTTTATTTCAGAATATTTCGGTGCATCAATCATTTCAATCAACGCACGAAGTACGGGGCCTTCCCCCATCGGATCATTCTCTTGAGTTGGACGATTGTAATAATAAGAGATAGAAGGCATAATACCTGTACCTACACAAATAGCAGTCACATCTCCCTCATCCGTTATCTTCTTCATCATGCCTTTCAAACCCTGCTCTGCTACATAAATAAAGTCAGGATGTAACCAACCTTCTTTTACACCACGGGCAATACCAAAAACAAACATGGCTGTCCCAGTGATCTCTTCGTACGAATCTTCTTTATCAAGCAACTGATGCCACAAACCATTTTTCCCCTGATAACGGGCGACACCGCTGGCCTGTTTACGGAAATTCTCAATAACCGCCTCACGCATCGGATGATCTTTCGGCATCATGCTAAGCAAATCGGCCTGTGCCATAAATACCCATCCATTGGCACGACTCCAATGAGCAACGCCATGTTCCTTGTTATCGGTATGGTAACAATGATAATAGATATTCTTTTCCGGACACCACAAATAACGGGTGTAGTTCAGCACCTGATTGGCAGCATCATTGAAATACTTTTCATCACCAGTCATTTTCCCCATACGGGCCAGGAAAGAGATAGCCATGAAAGCGTCATCTGCCCAGATTGTATTGACATGCGGCCAAAGACGGGCAATCGTTCCATCTACCAGGCGAGGCTCGGCATAATTCAAATGATCTGCCGTCTCATTCACATAGTTAAGAAAGGCCTCATTAGGGTGACGCATCTGTAAATCAATCAAACTGGCACCCATCGGCCCATTATCATCCAAACGTTTAGCACGGAAAATCATATGCCAGCTTAATTTGCGAATCGCATTCCAACCTCCTTCTTTGAAAGCTTGATCATACTGGCGACGGAAAAAATCAAGATTACCTTCATTGAAGACAAAATTCATATTCTTCAATACATACTTGTCATATTTCTGGTCGCCTACTTTATCGGCAAGTTCCATCAATGCGATATTAGTGACCCCATTCGTGTAGTGCCAGTTATTGTATTTACAAGCCACTTTCACATCCATTGACAGAGGAAGTTTTTTTACAGATTTGTAAACCTCTCCAGTCTTGGTGTTCTTAAATTCGTACGTAGTACTATCAAGTATCCGATCGGCAATTTTCACAGCAGCCTCTTTTGCACTCATTTTAGTCTGAGCGGAAAGAGAAATAGTACACAAGAAAAGAGCACAAGATATAAAGATTCGTTTCATGGATATAACTGCTTTGATGATTATTTAGGTAAATTGAACGCTGTTGTCATTTCACGCATTTGTTCCTGACTCATACCATCAGGAACAAAGCCCATATTACGTGCATTAATATAGATCTGAGCCGATTTGCTTAATACATCAATCTGATCAAACGCATCCATAATATCTTCACCAACAGCACAGGCACCATGTTTTTCCCACATCACTACATCATAATCGTCTAACTCTTTAATTGTGGCCTCAGCCAATGCTACAGAGCTTGGCAATGCATACGGAATAATACCCAAACCACGCGGACAGAAAGCCTTTGTTTCGGGTATCATACTCCAAAGCAGATTGGTCAGCACGTCCTTCTTCAGGAAAGGTTCATGATGCGTCATAGCAATTAGCTCAATAGGATGCGTATGAAGAGATGCTTTATAGGTAGATCCTTTACTAATCAGATAATTGTGCATGCACAAATGTGACGGAAGTTCAGAAGTCGGTTGTACAGGTTGGTCGGCTATAATGACATAGCTGGCACAATCATCGAGAATACGAATGACAGAACCGTGTTCCATTGGCCAACGAGCCAAATCACGCATACGCTTGTTGGTTCCTTTGCAATAAAAATAACACCCCTTCAAATAAGGAAGTACAGTACCAATAGCCTTCACTTCACTAATAGGAGCCAGAGCGCGGATTTCATCATCAACAAATTCAGTAATATTCACTACGATATTACCACCATTACGTTCGGCCCATCCTTTTTGCCAGAGGTATCCGGCTACCTCAGCGGCTTTGTTCACTTCATTTGTAAGAGCCGGACGATTTTCTAAAATTGATTTCATCTTTATTATTTACGATTTAACGATTTACGATTAAAAAACAAAATGATTTACGATTTGACGATTTACGATTTGACGATTGAAGTTACCTGATTTATTATTGGTTACAGACATTTTTCAATCGTAAATAGTAAATAATAAAATCGTAAATTCCTTTAGACTTGTGCCATAGCAACCACTATAATGGAAGAGATGAGTATCGCCAACCCTAAAATCAATGTCCCGATTGTTGAACAGCTTGCCCCTTTCCATTCTTTGAGAATAATCCCCCAAACATTACTGAAAGTAACATTTAAAGACATCAGGATACTCCAGGAGAATGCCAGCAAAACAGGACTATCTACCAGAAAACTCTTTCCCATTTCCAAACCAAAGAACTGAGAATACCATAGTACTCCAGCCAATGCACAAAATAACAAATTATTAATCAACTGACCTCCTTTAACAGAGAAATATTCTTTACCCGTTTTGTTTTTAATATTCTGTTGAATACAATATGCAGCATTAGTGCAGAAACCACCAAAAGTAACAAGGAAGATAACAGGCAGCCCTGCATACAGAGCTTCTACACCACCGTTAAGAGCTGCTTCTTTAATAGGAGTTCCCGCATCCAGCCCGAGGGCAAAACAAGCACTCATTACACCTGCCAGTAAAGCGACCAACAGACCTTTAGTTAATGCAAAGTCCTTTACGGCCACTTTTTTCTCTTCCTCAGTCATATTTTTGGAACGTAAACTACCGGCATAACCGATTACCGCAATACCGGCTAACGTGATACAGACCCCAATAAGCAACATCAATCCATCACCATGAAACAAATCCTTTCCGGCAAAAATAGCAGGGAAAAGAGTACCGAAGCCGGCACAAGTCCCTAACGCAATACTCTGCCCGAGAGCTATACCAAGATAACGCATACTAAGTCCGAACGTAAGTCCTCCAACACCCCACAACACCCCGTAGATAATAGCAGGAAGAGCTCCTCCTGAGGCCCATAACTCAATAAGGCTACTTCCCCCAGGAACAGCCAATAAAGCCCCTAACAAAGGAAATAAAAGCCATGCAAAAATCCCCTGCACCAGCCAAAAACTTTCCCAAGACCAGTTTTTTACTTTATTTATAGGCACATACGAGCTACTCTGTCCGAAGCTTCCAATGGCAATAATAATGAGTCCTATCAGTGTATTCATGTATATTAGTGATTAGTTGATTAGTAATTAGCGATTAGCGATAAATAAGTGACGAGTGATAAGTGATAAGTAACAGCGAAACCCGCTAATCACTCATCACTTATCACTAACCACTAATTCACTACGCCCCTCTTTTTGAAGTTACTTCTACCTCGTATTTCTCTATTTCTGCGATAAAATCTTCACCTACAGGAACATTATTCTTCAGACAGAACATATCCCAAACAGCATTCCACGGAAGTGATTTCGATTCTTCGAGCAGAGCAAGGCGCTGAAATAATTTATCGTCAGCTTCGTATTCACGAAGTTTAGCAATCGGTTCAAGTAAACCTTGCAGAAAACATTTCTGTGTGGCACGGCTACCAATAACATATGCTCCGATACGGTTAATGCTGGCATCAAAGTAGTCCAGACCGATATGTACACGATCAAGTGCATTGCAACGTACAACTTCTTTTGCCAGATCCAATGTTTCATCGTTCATGATAGTCACATGATCACTATCCCAACGAACAGGACGACTAACATGCAACATAATTTCGGGTGTGTAAAGCAGCAAAGACGAAATCTTGTCGGCTACACTCTCAGTAGGATGGAAATGACCGGTATCCAATGTTACCATTTTATTACGACTTGCCCCGTAACCAATATAGAAGTCATTAGAGCCTACCGTATAACTCTCTAGGCCAATACCAAATACTTTTGATTCAATACAGTCCTTCATATGCTTATAGTCAATGGCAAAAATCTGATCCAGAGAATCTTTCAGCAATTCACGATAACGTAAACGATTCACAGTAATATCTTTACTACCATCGTGTACCCACAAATTCATAATACAAGGATCACCCTGGCGTTTACCCATCTCCTCAGCTATAGCACGACAACGCTTAGTATGCTCTATCCAGAAGTCACGAATTTCTTTGTCCGGATTTGACAAGGAAAGGTTTCCACTTTTTGGATGAGAGAAAGAGGTAGAATTGAAATCCAATTTCATTCCATGTTCTGCTCCCCACTGTATCCAACTTTCAAAATGTTTCGGTTCTACCTGATCACGGTCTACAAACTGTCCTCCAAAATCACCATAGATTTCGTGCAAATTCAGACGGTGTGTACCAGGTATATATGAAGCAGCTTTCAGAATATCTTGTCTAACTTCCTCTATATTACGTGCTTTACCCGGATAATTACCAGTAGCCTGGATACCTCCGCTCAATGATCCGTTTGATTCGAAGCCAGCCACATCATCTGCCTGCCAGCAATGTAAAGACAATGAAATTTTCTGTAAATCCTCAAGAGCTTTATTAGCATCAACCCCCACAGCCGCATAACGTTCAACAGCTACGTCATAAGCTTTTTTAATCAATTCTTCTTTCATGATATTATATGTTTAAAGTGAATATAAGCCGTATCCCAATTCTCTGAATTTTGCGGTTTATAAGTTTTCAAAGGAATAGAGTTGTGAATAAGTTGTCGCATTCCTTTAATATCTTCCGCCTCACCTGCTGTCATAGCCTGTATCATAACATTTCCAATGGCAGTAGCCTCCGAAGGACCGGCTATAACCGGAATCCCGATTGCATTGGCAGTAAACTGATTCAATAGCTCATTCCGGCTTCCTCCGCCTATTACATGAAGCGTCTCTATAGGCATAGGAGACAAATTACGTAGATTATCCAATACCTGACGATAGCGAAGCGCCAGACTCTCAAAAATACAACGTACAATTTGTCCGCGTGTTTCCGGTACAGGCTGATTGGTTTCTGCACAGTACCGACAAATCGCCTCCTGCATATCAGCAGGATTGGCAAAACAAGCGTCATCCGGATTAATCAGACTACGAAAAGGTTCAGCTTTCTCGGCTTCAGCTATCAATTCCGGATAAGAAATGTTTTCCCAACCTGTACGACAACGCTCGAGTAGCCACATACCACATATGTTTTTCAACAGACGAATCGTACCTGCTACTCCACCTTCATTGGTGAAGTTCAACCGTTCTGTCTCTTCTGTGATTACCGGAGCATCTGTTTCTACTCCCATCAGTGACCACGTACCACTACTTAAATAAGCAAAGTTACGATTCAACGCCGGAACGGCAGCTACAGCAGAAGCAGTATCATGTCCTGCTACAGCGATAACCGGAATAGCTCCCAGACCAGTGAGTTTCTGTATCTCTTTTGTCAACACTCCTACTTGTTCACCCGGATAAACAAAGCGTCCAAAATGTTCTTCAGTCAGTCCGACCACTTTCAACAATTCCGGCTCTAACTTCCGGGTTTGGGCATTGACCAACTGTGCCGTACTGGCGATAGTGTATTCTGTCACCATTTCGCCTGTCAACATATAACTCAAAGCATCCGGAATAAATAATATTTTATCGGCAACAGCCAACGCACTGTCACTATTGCCACGCAGCGTATCAAGTTGAAACAAAGAATTAAAATTCATCACTTGAATGCCTGTCAAACTATACACCCGGCTGCGGGGAACGCGGGTAAAGAGAGCTTCCGGCGCTCCATCCGTATGAGGGTCACGATAAGCATAAGGCTGACGCAGCAAATGTCCGTCTTTACCTACACAAACAAAATCAACCCCCCAGGTATCAATGCCAATAGAAGTTATAGATACATTCCGTTTCGCCACCAGTTTCAGTCCATCTATAACAGACTGGTATAGAGCATAAATATCCCAATAGTAATGTCCTCTTACTTCAATAAGCTGATTGGGAAAACGATTTATCTCTTCCAGCTCCAATCCCTTATCCGAAAAGGAGCCTAAAATAGTACGTCCGCTGGTAGCACCCAGATCGACCGCAAAAAAAGAGTTCTTCATGTCTGTATTATACGTGTTTATTTTGTGATATCTACATTCTTGTTATGTTCAAGTTTCAGTTTACTTTTAGCATTTACAGAAAAGTTATTCATCTTCCAGTCTTTTGCCCATGAAATGGTTCCTGCGTTCTCTCCACTGAAATGTACATTATCAAAGTCAAATCCATCAATTGTACTATTCTCTATACCAGACACCTTGATACAGGTTTGTGCGTTAGTGGCAGTAACATTCATAAAATGTACATTACGGAATTTGGGAGTTCCTTGTTTAGGATCTACCGGAGTCAACATCTTAATCCAGTGTGTCGGAACATTTTTTTCATCGTAACCTTCAGGCAACTTTGAAGTACTGTAAGCCGGATGCCAGTTTAAATCAACCACAAACGGATCGCGTACTCCAATCATTTCAATGTTACAGAGATAGATATCCTCTATTACACCACCACGCTGACAAGTACTCTTGAAACGTAATCCGTATTTTGTGCCCATACCTGTCATATTATAAGCCACAATATTGTTGATACCACCCGAAGTTTCGCTGCCACAAGTAAACAATCCGTCTCCATGTCCGGCAATGCAATCACGAATCACGACGTAACGGCAAGGACGATTCACCCGGAGACCATCACTGTCACGGCCTGCTTTCAGACAAAAATTATCATCATTGCAATTGATATTCGAGTTTTGTACCAATATATATTCTGAAGAGTCGATGTCTATGCCATCTGTACTGGGACCACGACCTTCAATATTATTACTAATAATAATTCCGTCAACAGTAACATATTTACTATATAAAATGTGTAAACTCCAGAAACCCGGCTGATAAAGCACTATGTTTTCTACTGTTACATTCTCACATTCGGCGATAAGAATACCTCGCGGACGTTCACAATCATAGTCAACAATCCAGCGTAACCCTTTCGGATCGTATTCTTTCCGCATCGAACGATACTTATCCCAGAAAACTTTGCCGCGACCGTTAATTACTCCATCACCGGAAATCGCGGCATTCTTCTTACCTATTATATTGACCAATGCCGAAGGCAGTTCATTTCTACACCGGCCACCCGGGTATCTATTTTCTTATAATCATCAATGTCCTGCGAACCGATAAGCGTAGTTCCTTTAGGAATATTAAAATTGACATTATTACCTACAAAGAGAGCACCGGTCAGATAAATTCCCGGACTAAAAGTAACAATACCTCCTCCTGCCTGCTCAGCAGCGTCAATTGCTTTCTGAATAGCAGTGGTATTCATTTCCAATGCATCTCCTTTGGCACCGTAATCGGTTACATTATAAACGGTTTGTTGTACAGGAAAAGTCTTAGCGCCAACCTCCTTCATCCAAGGGAAATCGGGGATATTAGCAGTTTGTGCTGTAACGTTGAAACTTATAACAGACAGGAATACTCCTATCAGGCAAGTCAGGTTCTTCATGGTATACATTCAATTATTGTGAGTAATACTTTTAATGATACAAAAATAGGGGATTCCTCCCCTATTTGTGCTGCACGTTTTGATATAAAGGGTGTCTTATTTGACAATTTGGCTCACTCCTTCACAAAAGCGGATAATGAACTTTTCACCTTCTTTATTATGTATTGTCACATTCTTCAAAGTAATATTGCGACTATAAATAAATTCGGCTCCTATCTGAGAAGTAATATCCAGATTATCAAGCGTTATACCATCAATTGGCATCTCTGGTATACCATTAAAAAACAGCGCTCGGCGTGCATTGGAACATACCAGATTCGAAATATGAATATTACGAAAACAAGGAGTAGTATCGTCTACCGGCAACGGGTCAACTTTAGCAGGAATCTTCTCACCACTCTCTAATACTTCAACAGCAGACTTACCTCCATAGTAAAGATTGAAAGTCACAGGTTCCGTCGGAATATCCATCATAGAAACGTTACGTATCCAGATATTCTCAACAACTCCCCCGCGTCCCCGCTTACTCTTGAAACGCAGTCCGACATCCGTCCCCAAAAACTGACAGTTACTAACGGAAACATTACGTACTCCACCACTCATCTCGCTGCCTACAACAAAACCGCCATGTCCTTTGAATACCGTACAGCCATCTACTACAACGTTCTCACAAGGACGGGCACGACGACGTCCGTCTTCATCCTTTCCACTTTTCAAGCAGATACCATCATCTCCTACATCAAATGTAGAATTCACAATCAGTGCATTTTTACAGGATTCCAAATCAAGCCCGTCGCCATTCTGAGCATAACTCGGGTTACGTACCTGTATATCCTCTATCAAAACATTCTCACACATCAGAGGGTGTAGGTTCCATGCCGGAGAATTTTGAAAGATCACCCCTTGGAACCAGACGTTTTTACACTCTATCAGACTTACCATCACCGGACGCAGGAAATGACGTACGCTCTGCCACTCTTCCTCCGTCTTTAAATTCTGAGGTACATTCATATTGCTGATAGTATCTCCTTTAAGTGTTTGCGGATATGGAAACCAATAAGTAGGACGTTTATAAACTCCTCCCCGGGCAATGGTTTGTTTCCAGACACTTTCTGTCACTTTCTCACGTTTCAAAGGACGCCAATAATGACCGTTTCCATCTATTGCTCCTTGTCCGGTAATAGCTACATTAGTCAGATTACGTCCCGAAATAGGCGACTGGCAACGGCGAGTGTCTAATCCTTCAAACACAGTTTCTACCAACGGATAAAGTTCAACATCCGGAGAGAAGAGAATCACAGCCCCTTTCTCAATATGAAGATTAATATTACTTTTCAGAACAATAGGACCGGTCAGCCAAATACCTGCCGGAACAATCAAGTACCCACCTCCACGAGCCGATAATGCTTCAATAGCCTTTGCAAAAGCATCAGTACAAAGTTCCACCCCATTACCGACAGCACCAAAATCCGGCAGAAACACCTTCAGACTAGGAAACTGGGGTGCTTCTACTTTTGGCATTGTAAAGGGAAGTTTTTGGTATATTTCTTCATATTTATAAGTTTGTGCCCAGGACGGCAATACCGTCCATGCACAAAGAAACCAAACAATTAAAATTCTCTTCATTCGACTTTATTTATAATTCATAGGATTCACGTTAATTATGGTATGCTATTTATACGTTTTGATAGTTTCTATACTACCATCATCATAAAATCTCCTTTCGATCCTAAAACCTGTAGGAGAAGTCATTTCTTGTCCCATTATATTATAATAAACAGTGCGTAACAACCTTGCTGATGGCTTGCCATCTGTCTTTGGGCTTTCAAGACCTGTGGACAGTTGTTCCACTGCCTTTCGCAGTTGCGCATGTACATTATAATAAGCAGGCTTTGCTTTCAGTTCATGATTGAATAAAAGTGGAGCATTCTTTCTCCAAGAGTGGTTATCCGAAATACCCCAAACCAACATCGAGGAACAATTTTCATTCCTTAAAAATATTCTTGTAATTGCACCATATTCTTTCGCTTGTCTCTCGAGTGCATCCTCCGCTGTAGGATCAGCAAGGGCAATATCCAACTCTGTAATGATACACTTAAGCCCAAGATTGTCATAACGGCGGATATTCTTTTCCAATTTCATGGTATCAAGTTCACCTGTAGTGAAGTGGCACTGCAAACCACACCCTTCGATGGCCAAACCTGATTCTTTCAAGCGCTTAACAAGGTTGTAATAAGCTTCCGTCTTTGTTTTTCCTACCATCTCTGCCCCATACTCGTTGATATACAACTTAGCATCGGGATCAGCCTGATGTGCCCAAACGAAAGCTGAGTCAATAAACTCTTCACCGATATAAGTAGCCCAGATAGAGGGACGAAGTTTATAGGCTGTAGGATCAGAACGAACAATTGACTGGTCATCATCGAGTACCTCGTTGCATACGTCCCATTCCGTAATCTTACCTTTATATCTGCCAACAACATTGAATATATGATTTTTCAAGATATCCAAAAGTTGACGTTTGGAGAAATTGTTATTATTCTTCTTTCCATCCGAACTTACCCACGATGGAACCTGCTGATGCCATGCCAAGGTATGACCACGTACCACCTGCTCGTATCTGTCTGAAAGCCATAGAATGGCATCAGAACCTCCGTAATTGAATTCACCTTGGTTAGGTTCAGTGGCATCAAATTTCATCTCATTTTCACCAACAATCATATTGAATTCCTCCCCCACAAGACCAATCTCACCGTTAGTCTGGCTGAAATCATATCGATAACTGGCAGCTGCCACACCAATATTTTTTCCTAATTTCTCAGCATAGAAACGAAGTGAGGTAGTCATATCCATATCCTCAACCCAGTCGTCATCAGGATAAACAGTCTCCCCATCATCTGGTTCGTCATCGTCCTCCTGATCACCTTGACCACTATAGGCGAGCGATGTCACTTTGGCCACTACGCAGAAACGACCGTCTTCTGCTTCTCGTTCATCCACTACCCATGTATAAGACTTGGGATAACGGATGTCGAAATCCCAACTATCCACATCCTCCTTCATAGCTGAAAGCAAGACAATCTCATCACCCACATGCAGTTCGGCATCTTCTGTCAACGCTATCTTCAAACGAGGCTGCTTATCAGAGGTTTCAAAGTCTTCAGTTATCGTACTAAAGACAAGTGTACCTTTGATGTCAATCGCCGAAAAGTTTTTCGCATCTTTAATATATGCAATAATATTGGCTTCGGGATGCAAAGTTACTTTCACTGCCAACGCTGCTTTAGTATAGTCCGCAAAAGTGAGTGTACCCAACGCTTGGTCAAGTGTAAACGGGTCTCCCCCCGTCAATGTGCCATACACCTCTGTAGCGGCAGCAATATTCCCATTTCCACAGAGTGTAGCCCTATGATATACCATCACAGTACTACTATTACCAGTCGCACCCGATAAATTCTCTTGTAAAGCCACTTCTTTGTCATTTGCAACTATGATACCACCTTGAAGAACGCACAATCCTCCGTTGATATCGTTCTCGTTGCCTGTCAGATAATAATTACCAATACCTTCCTTGAGGATACCCACTTTGTTACCCGATGCTTGAGGGGCAATCAGACTGCCCAACACGCCATCAGTACCTTTGCCTCCAATGACATAATAAGAATTGGCTGTACCTTTTTTATAATACCCTCCCAACCAAGAGTTTTTACTACTGTGGATTTCACCGATACGGACGCCACGCGTACCAGACTCCAATGCCAACATCGTACCGTCTCTCATGATGAGAGTCTTGTCGGCAAGAAGATTATTGCAATTCGATGCAGCCAGATTATCGGGTTGAAAAGTACCACTACTCATAACCAGCCCATAAAATCCACAACTGCTATTCACATCTTTATAAGGATAGAGTTCGATACTTCCTTTAAAACCACTCCAATCCGGCGTAGTGGTTCCTTTACTGGCAGAGGTTCCCAAATACGAACGTTCACCTCCAGCATGTATTTTGAGCGTGCCTTCACCTGCCAACTTACCCGTCCATTCCGAATAGCGTGAGGTTAGCACATTGGCAATTTGTCCCGCAGAGATATAGATATTGTCAGAAATATTCCTATAGGAAGAAGCTGTGTTGTCCACACAATAATCGAAGGTACCATTATCTTCCACAGACACAAAATCATCATAGGTCCCAACCAATTGTATATCATCAATGTAAAAATCCGAATTGGCGTGATGGATGCCCAAGCGAAGTTTGTCGGAGACATTGTCAGGAGACAATCCCTTCATCGTATAAGTTTTCACTTGCCATTCGTTGTTATTACCCTGTTGGGGATAGCCTTCGTCACGATATACTTCCGTGTCACCTATAAAAGCTGCAAACTGCTTCCAATTGTCGATGTCGGTGGCACTGCGATACAAGCGATAACGTATGGAACCATAACGATCCGTTAATTCGTTGCCACGCAATGTACTGTTGATTATAAACTCAGGATGGCATCCCCAATCTTTCAACACGATATGGAGAACTTTGTTATCAGGGTTTGTTGGATCAGCTTCTACTATGGCAGTCGAAGTGATAGATCCACCGTTACTCTGCCATAGTTTCCATTCCGTTCCAATGGGATAATTCTCGAAATCGCACACTGTAAGGGGAGTGGCAACAGATACTACAGCCATTGTAGCTGTAAGCAAAAAAGCACAAATTTTCTTTTTCATCCTTAAATAATATATCGTTAAAAATTTGATTTACCATATAGGTTGATTCATGCAGTACATGCTACTGAAGCATATATTTTATAAATTTTGTTCAGTATTATTTTAAAGTTATCATCGAGGACTTTTTACATTTCCAAGAAGAAGGATAGCGCACTATCTGACAAATAAAAACAGAAAAATGGCCCAAAAATAAACTCTAAATAAATCGAGAAATACTTTTAAGAGGAAGATTAAAACAGACTCTCAACTTCGTGGTATATTCCTTCAAAGCATCACTGCAAATATTCTTAGTTTATGTGACTCAATTATTCTCCAAGAAAATAAGAGGTTACCGGTGCCTGCGGATATCCCATACTGCGATGAGCCACATAGCTACGATAGAGTGGATCCTGCATAAGCGTAATACGACGATCCTTTGCCGGAATAACAGTATGGTAAATGCGTAACTCTCCCGGAAGTGCAGTAATTAGCTCTTCACGCCAATCTCCTTCCATATCGGCCATCATCAGAATATCTCCCTCAACACCTTTGGTCAGCTCTTCGCCTTTCCACTTCCAGATACTCTGTTTCTTACCATTGGAAGAAGAGCCTGCTCCCCAACGATTATCATCGCCACGAAAGGTTTCACGAAGCAGATCGGCATCCCACCAAATCCAATTACGACAACCCGGAACCTCTTCACGGGTTACATTCAGTTTCTTTCCGTCTGAAGTCAACAAATACTTATCAGTACTCCCTCCTTTGCGGTCTTCACTGGCAAAGCACTCTAAACCGGGATATTCCGGATCAAAATCGGCTACCATACCATCACCTACGTGGTAAGTTGTATGCCCAATGTCCCATATTAATTCTCCGGTACGGGCACTCACAACAGATACCCCACGTCCATCTTCTTTTTTGGGTTCACTCACCATGAATACCTGTAATCCTTCCATATCCGGATGTAATTTACACAAATAGGCCTTATCGCTATGTCCTAATCCCGATGACCAGAGTAAAGTCCCATTATCATCAAGCATACAAGAACCCAGCAGTATCTCATCACGCCCATCACCGTCTACATCTCCCGTCACCATACTATGAGCTCCCATACTACGCACAACCGGATTTTCTTCGTCTCCATCCCAACGCCACATACGTTGTAGCTTACCTTCTTTTAATTGCCAGGCGTCTACCACCATCAACTTATAAGTACCACGGGCAGCGAGTATACAAGGTGTTTTCCCATCCAGATAAGCCACTCCCATCTGGTTGCGGTTCTGTCGGATCAGATTGCCATAACGATCATTCCGTTCGGGCCAGTCCACACGATCAATCTCTTTACCGGTCATTCCGTCCAGCACAGACAGATATTCACTACCACCACAAACACGTCCTTTCTCATTTTTTACAAAATCAGAACCGGCTGTTTTTATAGCAATTTCAGCTTTACCATCCCCATTAAAATCATAAACGATAAAAGGAGAATACCAGATACCAGGCTCAATACCAGGGCCCATATCATAGGTCCAAAGCCAGGTACCATCATTCAGATAGGCAGATATCTTATACGTTTTTCCGGTAGTATCTCCCGGCATACCCGGATCTACATTGGTTTCAGGTGTACGGATAATGTAATCATAAGCACCATCGCCATTCAAATCGGCTAAAGCTACTTTACCAGCCTTCGCATTATCTTTCAGCCGGATAGAAGTATAATTAGTACATTTCCCGGCTTCAATCTCTACTCTTTCGGATGCAACAGGTGTAAGCCCTTTTACCACGGGAACTACCCAATAAACCGCCTTTTCCTGTACAGGAGCATTATCAATAAAGTCGCAGGTTTGCATCACAGGTTTATTAGTGAGACGGCGTTTCTTGCCATTTACTTCCCGATAAACATGAAAGGCGGTAGCAGGAGTATCTGTATTCAATAACCGCCAACTAAGGTAAACCCCTTTCCCATCCTGGGAAGGAGCGGCATAAAGTCCGCGATTCAAATGTTCCGTAATCCGCTCTTTAGCAAAACCCTCAACCAGTGGTTTGCTCATGCCGCGGATCAAGTATCTCATACATATATTGCCGCTCGCGAGGGTCCTGTGCATAAACAGCAACTACAGCAGACAAAAAAAGTATCAAAGCAAAATATTTATTCATAATAGAAAGTTCCTTTCTTCATTGGAATTACTTTTACCGGGCCAATCAATCCACTTGACACAGGTTCCCAGTTTCCATATCCCGTTTTTTTATAATCCAGGCTTACAATATTGGCATCTTTAAAAATACGCCAGGGTATTTCTCTCCGGTCCATATCCGCAATGCGATTGGCAGGTAAGTTAGTTACTTCTACCTCCAGTATATTTTCACCGAGACGAAGATATTTACCTACCAGACAACGATAAGGAACTGACCACAATGTAGCAACGTCCTTTCCATTAATACGAACACGAGCGCTCTCACGCACATCACCCAAATCGAGTCTCCATTCAGGAATAGAAAGATCGTTCAGGTTAAATTTGAATGAATAAGAGGCTGTTCCCATTGTATTCTTTACTTCTGCTACCGGAAGTTCAGTCCATGAGCCCAGCGTTACCGAATCAGGAGCAGCCGAAACAGCCGGAATACTTTCTACGAAACGAAAGCCCCATTTACCCGTCAAAGTCAATCCATCGGCTTTTGGCTCGTAATATCCCCATGCAGAAGCCTGTACATCGGCATTCGTAAACGTTTTCAGCAATATTGATTCCCCGGATGCTACCTGCAAATACACCTCTGTACGTCCATCCTTCTGACGCAAAAGAGCTTTTCCACTCTCTCCGTTCACAGGATTATAGATCAGGACAGATGCAGCCTGAACTCCCAAAGGTATCCATCCTTCCGTATCTTCTCCTTTCAGGGCAGAAATAAAATAATGATATCCATCTTCGTTTGTACGACGGATACAACTCAAACCATAAGCTGTTTTCATCCTTTCGGGTTGTACACCTGTTTCCGCCAATGTGTGGTCATAATCCGTTCCAAACAAAATACGCCCTTTCCGTAATTTGTCTTTTTGTGCCATCAATTTCTTAAAAGCAGCACGACGTTCATTCAACCGGTCATATCCTGGAACATCTTCCGGATATTGTTCCAGAAATACAATAGTAGCTCCCTCATCTGCCAACC
This sequence comes from Bacteroides nordii WAL 11050 = JCM 12987, assembly GCA_000613465.1. GTDB lineage: Bacteria > Bacteroidota > Bacteroidia > Bacteroidales > Bacteroidaceae > Bacteroides > Bacteroides nordii. Next base: position 14,991 of record BAJA01000006.1, on the reverse strand, counting down.
GGAATAATTTGGCAAGTACATCATCCGGCATCAGTCTCGCGCCCGGAATGAGTAACGCCTGATACACGGTACCTCCGGAGGTAACTAATTTCCCACCCATACAAGTAAGACAGCGTATGAAATTATCGGAAATATAATCCAAATCATAACCTGCATTATAAATACGATGAACTGCATCGATAAAACGGGGCGCACGCTTTGCCATTTTATGAATATCAAACATCAAGAGACGTCCGTCCTGCTCCTGCCACATATCATATACAGGCAGATATACCAGAAAATCATTATCAGATTTCCCCATCTGCAGAAAGCTCTGACAACGGGTTATATAATCAAAAAATGCCGGAGCATCCCGCCAGATATTATTTGTAGGGCTCATATCAACGGAAGCATAGAACTTCCATCCCGGCCATACAGCCTCAACAGGCGAATAAGTGGTCCCATGAAAATAGGTGTGATTTACCCCTGAGATAAACATCAGATCAATATCGGGCTTACACTGAGAAAGCGACGTACGAAAATGTTCCGTCAGCCAGGTGAATGTTTCAGACGAAGTAAATGGTTTACCGGCAATATGAGCAGCCGAAGAAGCATATTTCAGCATCGACAAGTCTGAATCGTTAGGACGTGTTAATGAATCACGGCGTAAACCACGGATTCCAAAATCAGAAATACCGAAACCCTCGCATTCGGGAACATCTACAGTAGTATACAGATCTATCAGATTACCAGGTGAGCCATGTACTTGATTACGTGTTTTGGAACCGTGTGAATGCGCCCATTCTGTCCATTGTCGGGTAAAGTTCTCTAAAAGTAATTCGGCAATCGTCTCCCGGTAGTCGGAAATAATCCGGGAAACCATATCCGTACGTTTATCCGACAAAAATTCCGGAAGATGTTCTTCCAGTTTATATCCGCGGCGTGTGGCAAATTCGTCAAAAAGATTTTCAGTCCAATCTGCCTTATAGACTTCGTAAGAATCATTGAAGAAGTTATGCGGATAAGGTGCTCCTGATGCTTCAAAGGCACGTTCAAAACGATTCAGATAATTTTTCACAGCCCGGCCGGACAAATGATCCATCACGTATCCCTCTCCTCCGGGAGCAGCGCGCTTCACTTTCTGGAATGTCTTTCCGCAAAAGGCAGCTATCAATTGCCAGTTTCCTTTGGGAGCTTTCCATTGCAAAATACCGTCTTTCACTTTAGACGTCAGGTTTATGCATTTCCCTTTATCAGAAAAAGCCATCAAACGGCTTAGCTTAGCATAGGCACGTTGCTTCTCGTCAGCAACTTCTATTTTCTCTTTCAGTTGTTCACCACCCTGCAATGTATATTCCGATACGAAAAGCTTGCAGGCAGCGTCTTCTATGGTTACCTCAGGGCCTCCGAAAGGCCACCCGGTACCAGTATTCATATCAATCTGCATACCCAGCGATTCGCTTCACCCTCAGTATATTGCAGCATCTCCATCCAATGAGAAGAAAGAAATGGAATATCATTTTCATCATTTCCTTTTACTCCATAGATAGGAGTTATCTCCATCGTTCCCATTCCCGCTTTCGCATAAGCATTCAGATTATGAGTCAGATTTTCTTTATCTACGGCGCTTCCCATCCACCACCAACGGGCAGCTGGTTTCGATTCAGTGGTTATCTCCGGCCAACTTATTGTTTGTGCCGCTGCAAAAGGGCACAATAACCAAGCCAGTAACACTATTCTTATTTTTTTATCCATCATCCTAAGTAATACATTACAATTAAATGATTATTTAGCGGGTATTATTTATACTAATTTTAAATCAGTACTCATCATTATTTTTATCACCTACTCTCCCAGTTCGATACATCCCATGATAAAAGGACCCGTAGCTTTGGCATCGTTATCACGCATTTTCTCACCGATATAATATTCAAAACTACCATCCCGGTACGGATGTCCTCCCAGACCACCTACCTGACAACAACGCGTCAACGTAAGTGTACCATCAGGATTCTCAATAAGCAGTTTGTCTTTCAATCCCTTAAAAGCTTTCTCCGCTACCTCTCTGTATTTCGCATCAATATATCCTTTATTTACCGCTTTTGCATAAGCATACATACACTGTGAAGTTACAGATGCTTCCGGAAAATTGCCTTCACGCTTCGGCTGATCAATCACTTGGTACCACAAGCCGGCCTTATCCTGGTATTTAGGAAGTGTATCGGCAAGCCCTTGTATCCAGCTTATCATATCGGCACGTCCAGGATGATTCTCCGGAATATAGTCCAGAGCATCCACCAAAGCCATAAACCACCAGCCGATACTGCGCCCCCAGAAGTTAGGTGAATGTCCCGTTTCCGGATCTGCCCAACGCTGGCTTTTACTCTCGTCCCAAGCATGATGATACAAACCCGTTTTAGCATCATAAGTATGCTTGTGACAAAGTGTAAATTGTTTCACTGCCTCATCTATCCACATCGGTTGATTGAACTCCGCCCCATATTGTGCCAGAAAAGGTGAAGCCATATACAAACCATCCAACCATATTTGGTGCTGATAAATCAATTTATGCCAATATGCACTCCAGTGTACGGGGATGGTTCTTCAACTGTTTTATTAAAAGGTCCATTGCCATTTTATACTTTTCCTTACCCGTCTCACGATAAAGATCAAATAGCACTTTACCCGAATTAATATAATCAATGTTGTAGGTGGACACATCATACAGATGGATTTGCCCTGCTTCATTTATCAGCGAGTCCGCCCACGCCTCTACATAATCAAAATAACGCTTCTCACCTGTCTGTTTCCACATTTTTAGCATAGCGCAACAACCTACTCCCTGTGCATAGCCAAAAAACAAACGCTTTCCATGATCCAGTTGATAAGCCTTCGGAAACCGGCGCATCTCAGAATCAGCAAACCAGCGGGCATACGTATCCGGAGCAAAATGATCCGTACGGAAAGGTACGGCCGGGAAACCGGCTTTATTATAAAGATTCACACGGAAAAAGTTTCCGTAACCATAACGCACGGCTGTAGGCTGAGGAACCTCAGGAGCATAGAGTTCTACCTTATTCCCCTGGATCATTGCCGTTGCCGGATAAAAACGAGCATCTGGACCAGAAATAAAGAAACCTTTTACAGGAGTATCATCAGGGGTCTGCAATCCACTTTCTGCATAATCAAAAGTAAGTGTAACTTTTCCCCCTTTCACTTTCATATTCTTATAAAGCGGACCGGAATAAGCCCCCTTTTTACCATATTGTTTAGCCAAAGCCCAAGCTGCCAGACGTTCCCCTGTCACCTTTTTATTACGCGGATGAATATCGGTAGAATCAGCAGCATCTGTAATTACCGCCATACCCACATTGCGCAAACCACTCTGCCAGGTATTCAATTGTGCTTCACGAATGCCAGCAGGTTGTTTATAATGTGGAGCAATCTGCACAAAATAGAAAGGCATATCGGCCTGTCCCCATTCCTTACGCCAACTATTGATAAGGTTTGTAAATACCTCCTGATACTTTTCATAACGAATGGAATTAGATTCTCCCTGATACCAGATATTCCCTTTTATTGTATAACCCAGAATCGGAGCAATCATACCATTCCACAAGGTAGCCGGTACTTTACATTTATCTTTTTCACGTTTCACGTTTTTGCACAGCAAAATCTTCCAGAACATCAGAATATAATGGGTTATTTTTCATAACCTCCATCTTCGTCCATGACTCAGCATGTGTACCTCCCCAGGTAGACTGGATCAACCCAACCGGAATTTGTAATTCTTTATAAAGTTTACGCCCGAATGTGAATCCAACAGCCGAGAAATCTTTTAAATTCTCCGGATTACAAATCACCCACTGCCCTACACAATCCTCTTTTTCATCCTCAGGCGCAAGTTGGTGCTCTACATGAAAAAGTCGAATAGAAGGATAATCAGCATCTTTCATCTCTTCCGCTTCATTTATCATCCCCGTTTTCCATTTAACTTTAGGATCACGTGCCACCGGAAACTCCATATTAGACTGTCCCGTACAAAGCCATACTTCACCTATTAATATATTATGTATGATAATCGTGTTTTCTCCTTTTACAATCAGTGTCTGATTATCCATCACCCCAGGAGTTTTCAACTGTAGCTTCCAATGTCCGTCAGCAGATGTCTGCACCGCATAATTTCTTTTATCCCAAGAAGGAGAAACAGTCACCTGTTCACCCGGACGGGCTTTTCCCCAGATATTCACCTGAGTTTTTTGTTGCAACACCATGTTGTCTGAGAAAATAGAAGGAAGCATTACTTTACCTTGTACCGGAAACGAAACAACATATAAGAATAGAAGTATAAAGTACCAAAACTGCTTTTTCATGTGCTTTTGATAGTTTAAGAAAATTAATAGATTTATTGATGATGCAAAAATAGGCAGAATCATCCAAAGCATTGATCTGTTTTTTGACTGTAATCTTAACCTTTTTGTCGTTTCATATCAAAAATCACTTGTTCGTAGAATATCTCTGTTACATATTCATTTTTCTATAAATCAACCGATAGGCTTTATTTAAAAGCCAAAAAAAGTTAAAGACCACAAGAAATCTAAGTAAATAAAGTTACCTTTGAAAAATCCTTAAAACAAATGCTATGATTAAGGTGGTTTTACATAAAATAATTTATTGGAGTATAATATTAATCCCAATACTCCGAGCAAATTCTTTGTTCGCCCAAGTTCCAGTGATATCAATTCCTCAACCGGCAGAAATAGGTCGTTTCGATAACTTCCACCAAACTTCTCCACAAAAAACACCTGGCATATCATCTTCTCGTGACGCTTGATTCAAAGGCAAAATGAGGCCATCATACGTGAGGTAAAAGAAAACGAACGTAGAAGAGCAGCCATCAACCGCCAATATGCTATTCAGAAATACATGAAATCCAACTCAATCCCTTTACCGGATTTTTCCTCAACTCCCGGTTCAGAATGTTTTCAAAGTGCCCGTGAAGAGATACTTGAAATGCTTGAAGGCAAAAAGAAGATGAGTCTGAAAAGAGCCGTATTCGTGACGGAAAACGCTTTTTTCGGGAATAAAATGAAATATGAAGAGTTTGATGCAGCCATTCTGAATTTAAAGCACATTTGTCTGCTGAAAATGCAGGAAGAAAAATTAGATAAGAATGACGGGTTAGCAAAGTTAATGATGATCTTTCGTATTCTGTCGGAAGTTATTGAAGTCAAAGAACCCGGTAGTGAAAAAACAATCATTCATCACCCGATGAAATATGATTTTGAAGATTATCGCGCAGATGTTAACACCAGTAATTACATGGTATCAAAGCTTTTAGCCCAAAACACTGGACAGTGCCATTCCATGCCTTTATTGTTTTTGATTCTTGCCGAAGAGTTGGAAACAGAAGCTTTCTGGTGTTTTTCACCGAGCCACTCTTTTATAAAATTCCAAGACAAGCAAAACCGTTGGTATAATATAGAGCTAACTCAAGGTGCTGTTGTCACAGATGATTTCTATATGAATAGCGGTTTCATTAAATCCAAAGCTATACAGACAGGTATTTATCTGAATCCACGGACTATGAAACAGACCATTGCCCATATGCTCAATGACTTGTCTGCTTATTACATTTCCCGTTATGGCTATGATCATTTTATAGAAGAAAACAGCAATTTAGTTTTGCGCTATTCCCCTTCTGATTTAACGGCTTATCAACATTACGCAAACACCTGTACTGTACAAACTCTATATGTTATTGATGCTTGCGGCAGACCTCCCAAAGAACAGCTTCCGGAATATCCACAGGCACACCGTTTATTTAAAAAGATGCTTCAATCCTATGAGAAAATAGACAGCCTGGGTTATGAAGAAATGCCGGCCGAGATATATCATAATTGGTTGAAGCAAGTTGATAAAGCCAAAACATTACCGGAAAACCAACCTTCACCAATCATTCAAATCAAAAACTAGATGTGTATGAAACGAATTAGTACTTTACTACTGTTCCTGCTCACATTACTGACAGGATATGCACAAAACCCTTTTGCCACTTACGGCTACAAGCCCCAAATGGCTACTTTAAGTAATGGGCGTTTTGACGAATTTCATGACAAGGATCAGATTATAGAAATTGGCTCTGTCAAGTTTGATACAAAAACAAATAAAATAGTAGGACCGGCTGAATCTGATACTTTAGATACCGTTATGGATATTCAAACGGTCAGCCGGTTTATTTCGATCGATCCTCATGCAGAAAGGTATTATTCAATTAGTCCATATGCATACTGCAACAATAATCCGGTAAACTGTATTGATCCCGACGGAAGAGACTGGTATCGCCATAATGAGACTGGAAACTATTATTGGCAGGAGGGACACGACGAATTGGAAGGTTATACGAATATTGGAGCCTCTGTGTCTATTCAATTAGGTGAAGATTCGTACTTCAATGCCTACCAAAACGCAGGTATAATGGCCAATCAAGCAGTAAGTGCCTTTAGCTTAATCTCCTCCAGTGGTAAATTACAGAACCAGTTTTTAGGAAAGAATAGTCCTTTATCGGAGAATTCTAAATCAGAATTGTTCAATGCATTGAATAGTCGTAACGTAGATGAAATTGCAAGGCCGATAGGGGAAACCGTCACATATTTATTAACTGGTGAAGCTGCTGGAATATTTGCAGGAAAAGCTATTTCTTGGGGAATAGGAAAAATTGCGGGGCACTTCTTTTCTAACACAAATAAAGTAGCAGATGCTGTAAATCTGGCAAAACAATGGTTAGGCATAGATGCAAAAGTCATACAAAACGCCAAAGGGGATTATGTTTTCATATCGAAAGACGGATTAAGAAAAATACGTTTTGATATCAATTCTCCACATGGGGATGCTCCCCATATTCATTTAGAAATCTTAAAAAATGGAAAATGGAAAAATGCAATACCAAGAACTCATCGTATATATCCTCAATAAATTTAATAAAATTAAAAAAATGAAAGCTATTTATAATAACATGAGATTTATCATTAAAAATGATTTCCCAGAAATAGGGGCATATTTATATGTTTTTGAAAAAGGTAAATGCATCGCAGATTACTTACAGGATGATAGTTTATCATGTAAAGAAGTTGCACTAGAGGAATATGGAGTTCCTATGGATATTTGGCAAGAAAGTGAAGATGATTAAAATTCAAGATATTTTCTTCGTGTAGATAGATAAAGTTAGAGTAGTTGCATACTGTTCAAATGTGGAAAAATGGAAAAGTCTATAAATTAGAAGTACTTTATGACAAAGCAACAAATACAATCTGGCATTTTAAATATAAATAACAATATGATGTCAAAGAACAACAACGTGCTAAATTTATATCAATTAATAGATCTCTATTTAGCAAAAAGAATAAATGAAACTGAATTTTGTGATAAGTTTTTTAAGGTGTATGATATGACAATTGATGCAAATGATTTAAATAATATCGAAAAAAAGTATTTGATAATTTAAATAAATTAGTAGGTGATTTTCTAGAATATAAAGACAAGTATCCTCATATTATAAACGATGGTCTTAAACGAAAATTAAAACAAGGAGTTAAAGATGCAAAGCTTATTTTAAGAGAACAGGATATTTATGAAAATAATGATAAACGTAGGTTGTATTGGTTGATTTATCAATACATAAATGGATACATTGATGAATCATTTTTTTGCAATGAATTTTATTATGCTTATGATTTAGGAATTAATCATAATGATTTAGATAAATTGGAAAAAAACGTTTTTCATAAATTAGATGAAATTGTCAGCCGTTTTTCTCCTTATAAAGAAGACCATTTATTAGCTCCAAAAGCTTTTTACACAAAAAAGAATTACGACAGAAAATAATAGAGAGCTATCATTCATTAAAAGATCAAAACCAATAGTAACTGAAGACAATATGAAATTAAATAAAATTATTTCCAAATAAAAGATTTAGTATATTCCTATAGAAACAGTCAAAACTATGGTAAGAACATATACAAAAATAGGAGATGTTTTCTCTGCAAAAACAAACGAGAATACCAAAAAATATTTTCAATTAATAGCTTATGATTTAACACAGCTAAATAGTGATGTTATTAGAGTATTTAAGGAACAATATCCAATAAATTCAAATCCTGACTTATCAAAAATAGTGAGCGGTGAAATAGAGTTTTATATACATTGTACAACAAAAGCAGGTATAAAGATGAACCTTTGGAACAAAATTGGTAATAACAAGAATATTGGAGAAACCAATCATATATTATTCAGAAGCACAAACGATTAAGGCGTAAAACCTACCGAAAAGCCTATAACAGTCTCTACAGAATGGTGGGTGTGGCGAATTAATGAAAAACAGAAATATGTAGGAAAATTAGAAAAAGAATATCAAAAATCATATATTGGATTGATAGTAGGCCCATTCGTTCTTTTAGAATTGATAAAAGATTATAGATATTCCATAAATTATCCCTCGTTTTGAAAAGGGATAATTTATAACCGAACATTACAACCGGGATTCAAAGAATATTCGTGCGATTGTTTCATTGTAACTGAGATATTTACAGATGAATATAGATGGAAAAAAGGGTTCAAAAGTACAAAGGAACGGGATATTGAATTATAATATAGCCAATATTTATGAGAATTTATTAAAAACAAACTTTAATGACAAAAACAGGATTTTTAATATGCTTTTTATTTATTGTTAATAAAGCATTTGCACAAGCTGACAAATTCTATTATACCAGCTATAATAAGATAGACTCAATGTTAACAGGCAAAAAAGAGTTGAATTTGAAAGAGGCTATATTTTCAACTGAAAATGCCTACTTTGACGGTAATCTAAGCCGCTATAAATTCGAGAATAGTTTACAGCAATTCACTTCTTTTATCAAGTCACTCTCTACAAATAAGTTAATCAGTTATAATCATACTGATTTTTATTCAGTTAACACTCACGCCGCCATCTTTCGGATGATGACAGATACAATCCCGATACATGTTTCCGACACTACCTTATTATACCATTTACCATTCCAATATAATTTTGATGATTATGCAGGCAAAAAAGAATGGAGCAACATGTTTGTTTCTACTTTAATGGTTACACGTAAAGGGAATTGTCACTCATTACCCCTATTCTACAAACTGCTGACCGAAGAATTGGGTGAGAAATCGTGGTTGGCATTAGCTCCCAATCACGCTTACATCAAACTACACAACCAAGCCGACGGTTGGTATAATGTGGAACTGACTTCGGGGCAATTTCCTACTGACGTATGGATAAAAGCTTCCGGATATATCCATACTGACGCTATTCGAAACGGTATTTATATGGATACACTTTCTTTAAAAGCTACAGTTGCTATTTGTATGACGGATCTGGCTGAAGGTTATAAGCATAAGTTCACTTCTACTTACAAACCGGAATTCATACTGCAATGCTGCAATCGTACCTTGGAAGCATTTCCTGATTATATTAACGCCTTATTACTTAAAGCAGAGACATTATTTGAGATGTTTACGAAAACAAAAAATGAAGATTATTATCGGAAAGCAGAGAATCTTTATTCACATATCCATCAGTTAGGTTATCGCAAAATGCCCGAAAAGATGTATCTGGAATGGTTGCAATCGATAAAGGAACATCCCGACGCACATTATCAGTAAAAATCAAGAAGCCACATCGTATATATCCCTAATCAATAATTCAATAAAATTGAAAATATAGAAGCTGTTTCCAAGAAGCCTAAGACAACTTTGCAATCTTCTATATTAGTTATATCGCTATACTCCCCCCTCCCCTCCAGTGTTTATTAAAACCATTTTTGAATAAATTCTGCTTTCATGTATAAAAAGAATAAAAAAGTTTGGTTTTATGCATCATATCTCCAAAATATTGCATACTTTTGCACCATTCTTAGAATAATTATACAAGATGAAAAAGAAAGCAAACCGATTAGATGCTATTAAAATGATTATCTCGAGCAAAGAGGTAGGGTCACAGGAAGAACTTCTGCAAGCACTTGCTGCTGAAGGTTTCGAACTGACTCAGGCTACTCTTTCTCGCGACCTGAAACAATTGAAGGTTGCCAAAGCAGCCAGCATGAATGGTAAATATGTGTATGTATTGCCCAATGACATCATGTATAAACGCGTGGGTGACCAAAGTGCCACTGAGATGTTGATGAACAATGGTTTTATATCCCTACAGTTTTCTGGTAATATTGCTGTTATCAAAACACGTCCCGGATATGCCAGCAGTATGGCTTATGACATTGATAACCGTGAGTTCGGAGATATTTTAGGTACCATTGCAGGAGATGATACTATCATGTTAGTACTGCGTGAAGGGGCTGAACCTAAAATGGTACGAAACTTCTTGTCGCTCATCTTCCCGAATATACAATAATCATATAACAATATACTCGACACACGAATTAAAGAAATGGAGACTCAAAAAATAGATGTGATGGTAGCCGACGCCTCACATGAGGTTTACGTTGACACTATTTTGGAGACAATTAAAAACGCAGCGAAAGTGCGCGGAACAGGGATTGCAGAACGTACACATGAATATGTTGCTACCAAAATGAAGGAAGGCAAAGCTATTATCGCCCTTGAAGGAGAAAAATTTGCAGGCTTTACTTATATTGAGTCATGGGGTAACAAACAATATGTAGCAACGTCAGGACTTATTGTACATCCCGACTACCGTGGATTGGGACTGGCAAAACGTATCAAACAAGCCTCTTTCAAACTGGCTCGTTTACGTTGGCCATGGGCTAAGATATTCAGTTTGACCAGCGGTGCTGCTGTAATGAAAATGAATACAGAACTTGGCTATGTACCTGTAACATTCAATGAGCTGACTGATGATGAATCATTTTGGCGCGGTTGCGAAGGTTGTATCAATCATGACATACTAGTGGCAAAAAACCGTAAGTTCTGCATCTGTACAGCTATGCTTTACGACCCCGAAAAACATAAAGAAGATATTATATAAATAAGGAGATATATCATGGAACAGAAAAAGAAAGTGGTAGTTGCATTCAGCGGAGGATTGGATACCTCATACACTGTAATGTATCTGGCCAAAGAAAAAGGCTATGAAGTATATGCAGCATGTGCCAATACAGGAGGTTTCAGCGACGAACAACTGAAACAGAATGAAGAAAACGCCTATAAGTTGGGAGCTGTGAAATATGTTACACTCGACGTAACACAAGAGTACTACGAAAAGAGCTTGAAATACATGATATTCGGAAATGTATTGCGTAATGGTACTTATCCCATCTCTGTCAGTTCAGAGCGTATTTTCCAGGCACTTGCCATTGCACGTTATGCAAATGAAATCGGTGCGGATGCTATCGCTCATGGTTCTACCGGAGCCGGAAACGATCAGATTCGTTTTGATATGACTTTCTTGGTACTTGCACCGGGTGTGGAAATCATTACACTAACCCGTGATATGGCATTGAGCCGTCAGGAAGAGATTGACTATCTGAACAAAAATGGTTTCAGTGCCGACTTTACAAAACTCAAATACTCTTATAACGTAGGTTTATGGGGCACTTCCATCTGCGGTGGTGAGATACTGGATTCCGCAAAAGGATTGCCTGAAACTGCTTATCTGAAGCAAGTTGAAAAAGAAGGTAGCGAACAGTTACGCCTTGAATTCAAACAAGGAGAACTTCATGCCGTAAACGGAGAAGTATTCGAAGATAAGATTGCCGCTATTCAGAAAGTGGAAGAAATTGGTGCCGCTTATGGTATTGGACGTGATATGCACGTTGGCGACACAATCATCGGCATTAAAGGCCGTGTTGGTTTTGAAGCTGCCGCTCCCATGCTGATCATCGGTGCTCATCGTTTCCTTGAAAAATATACATTGAGCAAATGGCAACAATACTGGAAAGACCAGGTAGCCAACTGGTATGGCATGTTCCTTCATGAAAGCCAGTATCTGGAACCTGTGATGAGAGACATTGAAGCTATGCTACAGGAATCACAACGCAATGTGAACGGTACGGCTATCCTTGAACTCCGTCCGCTCTCTTTCTCTACCATCGGCGTAGAATCTGAAGATGATCTTGTAAAAACAAAGTTTGGTGAGTACGGTGAAATGCAAAAAGGCTGGACAGCCGAAGATGCAAAAGGCTTCATAAAAGTAACTTCCACCCCACTACGCGTTTATTACGCAAACCATAAGGACGAAGAGATTTAGTCCCCGATGAGTAACGAACGTAAACTGACACGCTCACGTAGTGATAGAATGCTTGCAGGTGTTTGCGGCGGGTTGGCCCAATTCTTCGGATTGGATGCCTCTCTCGTACGCATCGTCTATGCTATACTAACAATATTCACCGCATTTGCCGGTGTCCCTGTATATATTTTAATGTGGATTATCATTCCCGAAGAAAAAAACAGATATTCAAATGATTAAAGTAGGAATAATAGGCGGAGCCGGATATACCGCAGGTGAATTAATACGCTTGCTTCTGAATCATCCTGAAGCCGAAATTGTATTCATTAATAGTAGTAGTAATGCCGGAAATAAAATAACCGACGTACACGAAGGACTTTACGGAGAGTGCGATCTGACTTTTACAGACGAACTTCCATTGGATGACATTGATGTACTTTTCTTTTGCACTGCTCATGGCGATACCAAAAAATTTATAGAGAGCCACAACCTCCCGGAAGAGCTGAAAATCATCGATCTCTCTATGGATTATCGCATTGCTTCTCCGGATCATGACTTTATCTACGGATTACCCGAACTGAATCGGCGCGCCACTTGTTCTGCCAAGCATGTAGCCAATCCCGGCTGTTTCGCAACTTGCATTCAGTTAGGACTGCTTCCACTTGCCAAACATTTGATGCTGAATGACGACATCATGGTGAATGCCATAACCGGAAGCACAGGAGCCGGAGTAAAACCCGGTGCAACCAGCCATTTCAGTTGGCGCAATAACAATATGAGCGTATACAAAGCTTTCAATCATCAGCATGTGCCTGAAATCAAACAGTCACTGAAGCAGCTGCAAAATAGTTTTGCATCAGAGATAGATTTCATCTTACCGGGGAGATTTTCCACGCGGCATCTTCACTACAATTGTCGTAAAAACAAAAGTTGCTCTGGAAGAGATCGTACGCATGTATGAGGAGTATTATGCCAAAGACTCTTTTGTGCACATCGTAGAAAAGAATATCGATTTGAAGCAGGTTGTCAACACCAACAAGTGTCTGATACATCTGGAGAAACACGGTGATAAGCTACTCATCATCTCCTGTATCGACAACTTACTGAAAGGTGCCAGTGGGCAAGCTGTCCACAACATGAATCTAATGTTCAATCTGGAAGAAACAGTAGGTCTCCGGCTAAAACCATCGGCCTTTTAGATTGACGATTGGACGATTTACAATTAGACGATTGGGGTTACTTCAATTGTAAATCGTAAATCAATAAAAGTAACTTCAATCGTAAATTGTAAATCGTAAAATTGTAAATATCATGATGAATTTATTCGATGTATATCCTCTTTTCGATATAAATATAGTCAAAGGAAAAGGCTGCCATGTATGGGACGAAAACGGTACAGAATTTCTCGACCTTTATGGGGGGCATGCCGTTATTTCCATCGGGCATGCTCATCCGCACTATGTTGAAATGATTAGCAATCAGGTTGCAAAACTTGGCTTCTATTCAAACTCAGTGATCAACAAGCTACAACAAGAAGTAGCAGCACGTTTGGGAAAGATTTCAGGTTATGATGATTATTCGCTTTTCCTTATTAATAGTGGAGCAGAAGCGAATGAGAATGCTCTTAAACTGGCTTCATTTCACAATGGAAGAACAAAAGTAATCTCTTTCAGCAAAGCTTTTCACGGACGTACTTCATTAGCAGTAGAAGCTACGGACAATCCAAAAATCATTGCTCCAATCAATGCCAATGAACATGTAACCTATCTCCCATTGAATGATACGGAAGCAATGAAAGCCGAACTGGCTAAAGGTGACGTTTGTGCCGTTATTATCGAAGGTATTCAGGGAGTAGGCGGAATCAAGCTACCTACTACAGAATTCATGCAGGAACTTCGCAAAGCATGCACCGAGAATGGTACGATACTTATTCTGGATGAAATTCAAAGTGGCTATGGACGTAGCGGTAAATTCTTTGCTCATCAATATACAGGTATCAAACCCGATATCATTACTGTAGCCAAAGGTATTGCCAATGGTTTTCCTATGGCAGGAGTACTTATCAGCCCGATGTTTACACCGGTTTACGGTATGTTAGGTACCACTTTCGGAGGTAACCACCTTGCTTGTGCCGCTGCACTTGCCGTATTGGATGTTATAGAACAGGAACAACTGATAGAAAATGCTGCAACAGTAGGTACTTATCTGATAGAAGAGTTAAAGAAGTTCCCGCAAATTAAAGAAGTACGCGGTGAAGGATTAATGATTGGTATGGAATTCGAAACTCCTATCAAAGAACTACGCACGAAATTGCTGAAAGAACAAAAAGTATTTACTGGGGTAAGTGGTACAAATGTTATTCGCCTCCTGCCACCTCTCTGCCTCAGTATGGAAGAAGCAACAGTGTTTCTGAACCGATTAAAGAAAATACTTTAGTACTTTATTACTAACGTACCCCAAAAGCACTTTTAGAAAAATAGTTTCTTACGATATCAAAACAATTATTAAGCCGTATTGATTTTTTCGATACGGCTTAATAATTTTAACCGCCCAAAGTCCCGCCATCCTTTTTAATTACAAAGCAACACATTCCTTTCTCTTTCGTTTTATTTCTTTTGTCACATCTTATAAACATCAACAAGTTTCTCTACGATGATCACTTCGTTTCTCGTAGAGTTTCGACCCGATCTCCGTAGAGAAACGACCCGTTCCTCGTATACTCTATTAAAACCAAATGTTTCCGCAGAATATTGCTTTAATAAATGTTAACTACGAAAGATATA
>BAJA01000007.1 GCA_000613465.1 Bacteroides nordii WAL 11050 = JCM 12987 | reverse complement strand
GTTTGTAACCTCACCCTGACGATTCACTTTCGATAATAAACCTTTTGAATAAGTATAATTTGTGACCACAGGAGATTTTCCTATATGTATGCTTTGTGTCTCACTTTTCAGTTGCCTCCAGGCATCATAAACAGTCGTAATGACACCAGCATCCGGATCTGTCAGTTTTGTACGGTTTCCTACCAAGTCATATTCCATGCTAATAGGTGTCCCACCTTCGGGAGTAGCAGTCTTCACTGCTCCCGAAGCATAATAGGAGTAAGAAACCGTTTTGCCATTAGTCGTTTGTGAAACGGTTTCACCCAAAGCATTCTTCACAGTGGTAGTAGTGGTGTTAGGCGAGGTCACTTGAGTAGTCAGTCCGCTATAAGAATAAGAAGTAGTGCCCAAAGGCGTAACAGAACTCTGCAAACGCCCATAGCTATCATAATAATTAGTGGAAGCCCAAGTGACAGATTCTCCAGAAAAGTAAGGTTCGGAAATACGATACAACTGTCCTTTGGAGTTATATTCCTTACTTGAAATAATTTCCTTTCCACCCAGGCCATAGTACTTCTGACCAAGTTCACGCTCCATATTATCATACCAGACGGTAACAGGAGACTGACCGGAAGTTTCTGTATATTCGTAAAATCTGCTTCCGGCCATACTACCGGTACTAGCCCATTTCAGGAGTTTTACGGATTCCACCTTATCCGGTGAAACTGTTTTAATCTGACGACCGAATCCATCATATTCATAAATTGTAGTACCCAGCCTGGATGTCTCGCTTAAAAGCAGACTCCGGCCTTCATCATAGTTATAAGTGACGGTTTCATTCAACAGGTTATTCGTTTTCCTGGCAATGAAACGTCCGGTAGACGAATAAGCCAAAGAAGTAGAACGCGATTCATTACCAGCCTTAAGGGTTATTAATCCCGGATTCCCATATTTATCATAATTGCTATAAACTGTAGAGACAGCAAAAGAGGTATTCGGGTCCTCTGTTTTAGTCAGCAGATTACCTTTGCCATCATAAGTGTATTCTTGTGTACGAATATCATCGGGAACACCTGCCCTGGATTTTGTAGTTGTTATTTTTTCTATCTTATTGGCACACCAGGAACCTTTCTTTATATATTTTAATTCCTGAGTCTCAGTAAAGGAAGTGCCATATTTCGTTACAATACTTTGAGGATTATTACTGTCATCATAGCGACTATATTCTTTAGTCACAGTAACATTGCTCAAATAATCTTTCTGTGTTTGAGATTGAAGCTGAAGATGAAAAGCCTTCTGCTGTTTCACAAAACTGTACACATTCTTACTCTCACTAATGAGACTCCCACTTGTAGTCTTCGTCAGTGTACTTTTAGGGTAAGTAACATAATACTCAGTATTCATATCATTCTCATTAACGGTTATCCGGCCATTAATATTGTCACGAATTTGTATATTCTTAAATCCAAAGAACCCTTTACCTTGCTTGTGAATCAATGGAGTACCGAAGGTATATTGCTGATTAAACAATTTTCCGGTGATCTGGCTGGCAACTTCAAACTCAGGAGGTAAAGATGTCAGGATATTGGCATCAGCAGTAATATTTATACCACCGTTAAAAGGACTTTTTACGCTCTTATAGTTGATAACATATTCATCCTCATAAGCATTTTTTATTTTGAGTATCTTATTGAACTTTACTCCCCGGCAGAAGGTGTAATAATGAGGAATCGTAGTCGTAGCTACAACGTGAATATTCTCTACAAAAACATTCTTATTTAGCTCGGAATCGAACTTGCCATAAGTTGTGAATTCAAGATCATCCAATTTTTTCGTAGATTGTAATACAGTAACAAAACGGCCTCCGATATTTAATAATAATTCCATAGTCCCTTCGCTCGCAGCTCCACTAACATAATTAGGATATTTTATTAAAATATCCGTTTTACCATCTTGATTGACATCCATCAATAAGGGCTCCACATTCATTTTTCCATGAAAAATGTTTTTATCCACACCACTATCAAACAGACTCTTACCGGTTGAATTCCAAATACTCCAATATCCATATGAACGTATATATTCTTGCCTCAATATATCAGTATTACCATCTCCATTAAAATCACCTACATATATTTTATCCTTATAATGGAAAGAATTTGTAGAATAGATATTAACAAAAGAATTAGACAGTTTACTATATTCATAAAAATTGGTAGTATTGTCCGTCATGCACATCAATTCCTGCTTTCCATTTCCATTTATATCGGTAAGATATATCCTTTTACAATAGCCTATATCAGAAGAAACGCCATCAACAGAAAATTTACATATATAATTATTACCCACTATCACCATAAATTGAGTACTGCCATCTCCTAAAAAGTCACCAGGAATAGCATACAACTCTTCCTTTCTATTAAAATCATATTCAGACAACCTTATATTCACATCTCCACCGGAATAAGCACCAAATACACCATTCTGATATTTATAGCAATATAAAGAATAATAAGGACTGGTAGCTGCTTCTCCTATATAAAGTTCATCTTTACCATCATTATCATTGTCAGCAAATACAAATGTATGGTGAGTTTTCCAATCAAATTCAGCATCAGCTACTGAATAAAAATAACCATTACCGCCATTACGATACATAGTCCATAAGTATTTTACATCGCCATTATTTATATGCTTCAATTGGAATTTAAGCAATGGGTCCGAAATACCGTCTCCATTGATATCACCCCAGTATTTCACTATAGATGAAATTCTATAACCTTCTGCCGCTAAAGTTTCCATTTTTGGAGATTGATAAATCTCCTTCACAGAGGAATATTCTTGACTATAACTATGGGCTCCCCATGTAAACTCTATCGGTAAAAATGATTCACCATTGGCATTTGTCTTTTTTATACTCACTAAATGATAAATATCTCTCTCCGGCTCATATTTCAAATCATACGTTTCAAGCGTTTGAGAATTGAGTCCTTTGACAACTATTTTTTTTAAACAATTACGGTTTCTTGTCTCCATTCCGTCAATGTACATAGGCCCCATATTAGCTATAACATCATATTCAAAGTAGATAGTTGCCACAATTTGTTTGCTGCCATTTTCTTCGTGTCCGTATATAATTGATGACAGGCGGGTATCACTAAAGCTATAAGAGCCCGACAAAGAATTATTTGTAGCATAAACATATTCTACAAAATTGTGGTTCGGATCGGTTATTTTATGAAGAGCCCAACCCAAATTGTAAAATTCTGTATCCGGTAAATTCAATGAAGATGATTTAACAGGAAAATAAGAAGCTAAAGAAGATCGGTTTCCATATTCCAAAACATTTCCATCTTTCTGGAATATTTTGAAATATTTAGGTCCCCAGGCAGTGATATTGTAACCGACTATTTTATTAGATTCGTCATTCTCTGTCCGGTATTCAATCGTATCAGAAGAAGATACTAACGGACCATTTACAACCAGACGCTGTCCATCCAATGCCAAAGGCGAATATTTGTCCCAAATGATTCCACTCTTTTCATTATCATAATAATAATTCTTAGGAACACGGGAAATCATGGACAATCCACCTAAGTTCCATCCCCAACCCGCAATACCATTACCGGACTGACTATTATACACCAAAGATATGTTGGGCTGCACGCCATTAACTCCCGGAGGACAAGATATAGGAATTGTATATGCTGCATTCCCACTGGCACCGACATTTAATTCTCCTGGTATTTTCCCAACAACAGCTCCCTGGGTGGCATCTCCCACTATCGTTCCGTCGGGCCTGGCATAAGTATTGTCTGTTGAAGGGAATAAAAGGCAAGGATTTGTATAAGCATGAAAACTCTCTCCCGGAGTGGCGGTATAGGAAAAACCCGGTTTTAACAGTATATAATCACGAGCTACATAAGAATTATTCCCCGATTGAGGTGTTTGAAGTTCCCAATTAGGCTGTGTATTTTGCGCCTTACTATTAGTGATAAAACATATCATTAAAATAAAAACAAAATATATCTTTTTCATAGTAGTAGAGTTTTATTGTTTGACTATCTTATATTGTACAACTTCCTCTCCATATTTCAAAATAAGAATATAAATACCAGTACTGTATGTGGATAAATCTAAAGAGACATTCCCATTTCCAATCTGCTTTTCATTTAATAGTTTTTGCCCGGAAGAAGAGTAAAGTGTAAAATCATAACAACAATTTTCTTCACCTGAAGAGATTTCCATATTTAAAAAACCTTTTGTTGGATTCGGAAATACCCTTATTTTACATTGCATCAATTCTTGTTCCAAAGGAGAGATTTCATCATCAACAGATTTAGCACGTGTATTTATAGAAATTACAACTCTGCTTACGCGGTTACCTGCATGATCATATTCATAAACAACTTTATAAGTTTGGGCAGAAAGTTGAAATATGGCAAACAACAATACTAAGAAAGATAAATATACTCGTTTCATATCATTTTACATTTTATAGTTCATAATAGCCTTCTCATATTATCATTTTTTTATTTGTGATTTCAAGTCCTCTATTTCCTGCTTCAAATCTATTATGTATAAAGTCAGTTCTTCTATCTTCTGAAGTAACAAAACATCCGTCTCTGCCAAATTGACTCCATTAGCTTTGACTTCTTTTTCCGAAGGAACACCAGGCAAGGTCCCATTTTCATCAATATGTCGTTTTACTTCTTTTAGAGTAGGAAGATTATATCCTTTTTTAAATACAAAATCAGCCCAGTCAGAAACGACTTTAATCTCTTTGGCGCGTATCGTACCATTAACATCCAGCTCATTAGATGGGTTAACTGTACCAATACCTATTTTCCCATATTGATCAATATGCATTCTCACTCTTGCAGTTCCTGTAACATCTCCTGGCTGGCTAGTCATTAATTGTAAAAACGTCCCCCATTCATCCCCTCTAAATGCTCTTATACCACTTTGACCTGCATACTTAAAATTAAAAATAATATCTCGCTTCCCTGCTTCACCGGTAGGAGAATTAGGTCCTTGAATTATAAATGTAGAATATGTATTATCCAGTTCGTTGCCAAATTCAGATGAACCATTGACTTTTAAATTCTCCAAATTCACATTCCCAGATAAATCACTCATTAATATCTTATTCCACCCATTCCAAGAAGAGGAGAAATAATCACCATTTCTATAAAAAACACCATTATTGTTAAAACTCAACTGACTTATATAACCTGCGGTTCCATTAAACCCAGGAGAAATCGTAAGATTCGTAGTAAATCCATATGCAGTACTAATACCTGAAGTCGTTAAAAATTTCAAATCAGCCTTAACTTCTCTCTCTCCATAATCACGAGGTGGCTCACTTATGTTCCTTGTATCATTAACGCCTAATGACATTGCTGTTTGTGCATGGGTACTCATAGATAATAAAGGAATGGCAAATACAACTAATGAATAAATAATCTTTTTCATACTAAAAATTTAAATGTTAACACCTGGAAGAATTATCTCAGTAAAACATGGCCAGCCTATGTCTCAAACAAAAAATGTTTTGTACAAAAATAAAGAAATATGTCATAAAAACCTAAAAAAAGCACCCGGACAAATCAGACACTAAACAAGCAGAATAAACACCTAATTTTCAGAACAATACAATATAAAAGCAAAAAAAGACCCGGACAATTGAAAAAATATTTTCATCTGTAATATTTAAATCCACACCATATAGCTATAAATAGAAGGGAGAGGGGAGAATTGAGAAGGGAGAAGTAAGCTACGCTATCACGCTGCATAGTACTTCTCCCTTCTCAATTCTCCCCTCTCCCTTCTATATCATTCTCCCTTCTCAATTCTTATACGTGCATCCACTGCTATCACCTCTTTTTCTGTGGCCAATAGTGGATTGATATCCATCTCCTTTATCTCAGTCGCAAACCGTAACAAAGTAGAGAGACGAACTATTATTTCGGCAAATTTATCTTCATTCACTCCTTTCTGTCCACGGGTACCCTGAATTATTTTATAAGCCCGGAGCGAGTGAATCATAGAATAGGCTTCCTCATAAGACAACGGGGCAAGACCGGAAGAAACATCTTTCAATACCTCCACAAAAATTCCTCCCAATCCACACAACACCACATGCCCGAACTTCTCTTCGTATTTGGCACCAATGAACAACTCTGTACCTTTCAGCATAGGCTGTACCATGATAGCATGCGCTTCCGGTATCTGCATCATCCTATCGAACTCTAACGCCAGATGCTGCTCTCCTTTTATATTCAGCACTACACCACCTACGTCCGATTTATGCACAGGTCCTACGACCTTCGCCACCACAGGAAATCCACAACGACGGGCAAAAGCAATCACCTCTTCTTTATTTCCCGAAACAAACTCGTCAACAATCGGAATACCTGCCGAGTGGAGCAATGCCTGCACATAATGCGGCTCGATATATCCATTTGCCGGAATAGAGTCAATGATGCGACGAATACGGGGAACATCCACACCAAAAAGTTCAATCTCATTCGTTGCCGGCCGCGGTGCATTTACAATGCGCGACAAAGCCGTACCAAGTGTCACTTCATCTGCAAAGTTCACATGCCCTTTGGCAAGAAAAGCTGCCACTTCTGCCCCTGCCGTATTAATAGACGGAAGAATAGGGAAAATAGGCTTACGGCAAGTCTGCATCTTTTCGTGCAATACATCGTACATTTCAAACATAGTCACTAATCCCGGTGTACCGAAAATGGCCATCATGGCATCTATATTTTCAAACTTCTCTTCACAATAATCAATACAGAGACGGAGGTGCTCCGGTGTACCGGTAGCAAGGATATCAATCGGATTTCCTACAGCAGCACCGGGAAATAATCCGGCTTTCAGTTCATCTGCCGCCTCACCTTCCAGCCGAGGGACATTCAATCCGCCTTTACTTAGGGCATCGGTCAGCATCACTCCCGGACCACCGGCATGGGTGATAATAGCAAAGTTCTTACCTCTCAGCTCCGGCAAAGTAAAGACACAGCCTACCGTAGTAAGCTCCTCGCGTGAATAGCAACGCACGATACCTGCCTTACGGAACAATGCCTCTACGGCAGAATCGGGACTTGCAATAGCCCCTGTATGTGAGGAAGCTGCACGACTGCCACTTTCGGAGCTTCCAGCCTTGATCGCTGCAATTTTACATCCCTTTTTTATCAGCGATGAAGCATGGAACAACAGTCGGTCGGGATCACTGATACTCTCTATATAGAGCAGTTTAATTCTGGAATCTTTCTCCGGATCAAATGTTTCATCCATATATCCCAGTACATCTTCCACGCCAATCTGTTTGGCATTTCCTACAGACCATACGGAATTGAACTGCAACCCTTTCGTCACCGCACTCTCGAGAATAAATACCGCCGTAGCACCGGAACTGGAAATCAAATCCACTCCCTTCGGACTGAGTTGTGGTATAGGCTGACTGAACACACTGTGATGCCAGGTATTCATCACTCCGATACAGTTGGGACCGATAAGCGATGCGCCATATTTATTTACCGTTTCAAGAATTCGCTCCTCAAGCAAGGCACCTTCATGCGTTTCTTCACCAAAACCTGCAGAAAGAATAACAAATGCACGGGTCTGTTTTTCACGTGCCAAAGTCTCAACCACATCCGGACACAGGGCGGCCGGAATGGCAAGAATGGCAAGATCGGTATCGGGTACATCTTTTGCATCGGCAAAAGAAGGAATTCCCTGCACTTCTGCTTCTTTGGGATTTATAGCACGAAGTTCACCACGGTATCCTCCGCTGATAAGATTTTTCAGAATAGCGCCTCCGGGCTTATGTACATTGTTTGATGCGCCCACTACGACAATACTCTCTGGGCGGAGCAACTGAGTTGTAATCATACGGCTGTATATTATTCGGTTATTAATGCACAAATATAATGTTTCTTCAGAACAAAAAGTACATAAAAGAGATTCTTTTCATTATACCTTTTAAGACAGGTAAGATATATACTTATAGGAATACAGTATATCAATATATTAGTGATAGCAAACACGGAGTAAGGACAAACAACACCCGGATGTTGTTGATCAAAACATCCGGATGTTATCTATAACAACATGGGGATGTTTTAAGAAAAAACACCCGGATGTTTTCCATTCTTTAAACATGGATAATGTTTGCTTTAAACGTATCTGGTTATTTACTTAAAAGGTACATTAAGTAACGCTTAAAGCATATACTTAAATAGATGTAAGTTCAGGCAGAAAATCTATTTCACTCCCCTACAGTGTTATGAAATAAAGTTGAAAGAGGATTTTATGCAGATTGAGCAGAAAAGTCACTATCTTTGCACACTCACTGAACCGATTATAACAAAAAGACACTATAACAATATGGAAAAGAACTTCAAAAGAACCACAGTGACTTCGGCTTTGCCTTATGCCAACGGTCCCGTTCACATCGGGCACCTGGCCGGCGTATACGTACCAGCAGACATCTATGTCCGCTACCTGAGACTGAAAAAAGAAGATGTACTTTTTATTGGCGGGTCAGACGAACACGGTGTGCCCATCACGATTCGTGCCAAGAAAGAAGGAATCACTCCGCAGGATGTGGTAGACCGTTATCATTTCCTTATTAAGAAATCCTTCGAGGAGTTCGGTATCTCATTTGATGTATATAGCCGCACGTCATCGAAAACACATCATGAGTTGGCCTCAGACTTCTTCAAAGAATTATATAACAAAGGGGAGTTCATTGAAAAAACATCCGAACAATACTACGACGAGGAGGCACATCAGTTTCTTGCCGACCGTTATATCACAGGCGAATGTCCTCACTGTCACTCCGAAGGTGCTTATGGCGATCAATGCGAGAAGTGTGGTACTTCTCTTTCTCCAACAGATCTTATCAACCCCAAGAGTGCTATCAGTGGCAGCAAACCGGTGATGAAAGAAACCAAACACTGGTATCTCCCACTGGACAAACACGAAGCATGGCTGCGTCAATGGATTTTGGAAGATCACAAAGAATGGCGCCCCAATGTATACGGCCAATGTAAAAGCTGGCTCGACATGGGCTTGCAGCCTCGTGCAGTGAGCCGTGACCTGGACTGGGGAATTCCCGTTCCGGTAGAAGGAGCCGAAGGAAAGGTGCTCTACGTGTGGTTCGATGCCCCCATCGGCTATATTTCCAATACAAAAGAGCTGCTTCCGGACTCTTGGGAAACCTGGTGGAAAGATCCGGAAACACGCCTGATCCACTTTATCGGAAAAGATAATATCGTATTCCATTGTATCGTATTCCCGGCCATGCTGAAAGCCGAAGGTAGCTATATCCTACCGGATAATGTACCGAGCAATGAGTTCCTGAACCTGGAAGGTGATAAAATTTCAACTTCACGCAACTGGGCAGTATGGTTGCACGAATATCTGGAAGACTTCCCGGGCAAGCAAGACGTACTGCGCTATGTGCTGACCGCCAATGCACCGGAAACCAAAGATAATGACTTCACCTGGAAAGATTTTCAGGCACGTAATAACAATGAGTTGGTAGCTGTTTATGGTAATTTCGTAAACCGCGCAATGGTGCTCACTCAGAAATACTTTGATGGATGCGTTCCCGCACAGGGCAATTTGACCGATTACGATAAAGAAACGCTGAAAGAATTCGCCGACGTAAAGGCCGAAGTAGAAAAGCTGCTCAACGTATTCAAATTCCGTGATGCGCAGAAAGAGGCTATGAACCTGGCACGTATCGGAAACAAATATCTGGCAGACACCGAACCGTGGAAGCTGGCTAAAACAGACATGGAACGTGTAGCAACGATACTCAATATATCTCTGCAACTGGTAGCCAACCTGGCTATTGCTTTTGAACCGTTCCTGCCTTTCAGTTCCGAACGCCTTCGCCAGATGCTGAACATGAACAGTTTCGACTGGTCAGAACTGGGACGTGACGACCTCCTCGCCGCCGGACACCAACTCAATAAACCGGAATTGCTGTTTGAGAAGATTGAAGACAGCGTCATTGAAGCTCAGGTACAGAGACTGCTCGACACCAAGAAAGCCAACGAAGAAGCCAACTATAAAGCCAAACCGATCCGCGAAAACATCGAGTTCGACGATTTTATGAAACTGGATATTCGCGTAGGTACTGTTCTTGAATGCCAGAAGGTGCCCAAGGCAGACAAGTTACTGCAATTCAAAATAGACGACGGACTGGAAACACGTACTATTGTCAGTGGCATTGCCCAGCACTACAAACCGGAAGAGCTTGTTGGCAAACAAGTTTGCTTCATTGCCAACCTTGCTCCACGCAAGCTGAAAGGTATCGTTAGCGAAGGTATGATTCTCTCTGCCGAAAATAATGACGGTAGTCTGGCTGTAGTAATGCCGGGCCGCGAAGTGAAGCCGGGCAGTGAGGTGAAATAGCTCTCATAATTCCAAATAATTCATGAGCGAATCACTTAAAGAAAAGACAGCTAAAGGATTATTCTGGGGCGGATTCAGCAATGGCATACAGCAATTGTTGAATCTGTTCTTTGGGATATTTCTGGCCCGGTTGCTCAATGCCGATGACTATGGTATGGTAGGAATGCTTACCATTTTTATAGCCGTAGCCGGTACCTTGCAGGAAAGTGGTTTCACCAATGCGCTGACCAACAAACGGGAAGTAACCCATAAGGATTACAACGCAGTATTTTGGTTTAGTACCCTGACAGGGATAACCATGTACATTTTACTTTTCTTAAGTGCTCCGCTGATTGCCGATTTCTACGACAAGCCGGAACTTGTTCCACTGGCACGCTATCTGTTCATCGGATTTCTGATCTCAAGTTCTGCTACCGCACACAATGCCGTCTTATTCAAGAATCTGATGGTAAAGCAAAAGGCAATGTCACAAATTATAGCTTTAACCCTCTCCGGGATTATAGGCGTAATTATGGCGTTCAATG
Source organism: Bacteroides nordii WAL 11050 = JCM 12987 (assembly GCA_000613465.1). Taxonomy (GTDB): domain Bacteria; phylum Bacteroidota; class Bacteroidia; order Bacteroidales; family Bacteroidaceae; genus Bacteroides; species Bacteroides nordii. The sequence goes on along the minus strand of BAJA01000007.1, from coordinate 174,900 downwards.
GAATGACATACTGGGGAATAGCTACACAAAGTGTGGTTTATATTCTGGTGGTAACCATCTGCTTCTGGCACTTTTCTCCCTGGCGTCCCACACTCAATATAGATTTCAGACCATTGAAAAGTATGTTCGGATTCAGCAGCAAGATACTGGTTACGAATATCTTCACGCAAATCAATAATAATATATTCTCAGTTCTGTTAGGTAAATTCTTCTCAGAAGCAGAAGTGGGCTATTACACGCAAGCCAACAAATGGAACACAATGGGGCACTCGCTCATCACAGGTATGGTTAGCGGAGTAGCACAGCCTGTGCTTACTGAGGTAGCCAATGACGCGGGACGCCAACGAAATGTATTTCGGAAAATGTTGCGCTTCACTGCCTTTATCTCTTTCCCGGCTATGTTCGGACTGGCACTTATCGCTCATGAACTTATTGTCATTTCGGTAACTGATAAATGGCTGGACAGTGTGCCTATCCTGCAATTATTGTGTATCTGGGGAGCCTTCCTGCCGATATTGTCTCTCTACTCCAATCTTATCATCAGTAAAGGAAAGTCCGACATTTATATGTGGAATACAATTGCCTTGGGGATTCTTCAGGTTATAGTCATTTTACTGGCTTATCCTTACGGCATACATACCATGATCGTTGCCTTTGTGACTGTCAATATTGTCTGGATGCTGGTATGGCACTATTTTGTATGGCAACAAATCCGCCTCAGTCTCTGGAATGCACTGAAAGACGTTATCCCCTTTGCCGCCCTGGCAGGAATCACAATGGTTATCACCTATTATGCAACGCGCAGTATCGGCAACATATATCTGCTGTTCACCGCTAAGGTAGTGGTAGCCGCTATACTGTATACCTTGCTGATGTGGGGAAGCAATTCTGTTGTGTTCAAAGAAAGCATACAGTTTTTGAAAAAGAAGAAGTAGGGAGAAGGAAAGATGATAAGCGTAGTTATACCTTTATATAATAAAGAACGATACATAGAAAGAGCAGTCTATTCGGTTCTCTCCCAAACGTTTCAGCAGTTTGAGATAGTTATTGTCAACGATGGTTCTACCGACGGGAGTGTTTCTGTCATCGAACGAATGAACAATCCACTCATCCGCCTCATCCACCAAAAGAACGGAGGTGTATCTGCTGCAAGAAACCGGGGGATTGAAGAAGCACGTTTTGAGTATATTGCATTTCTGGATGCCGATGACGAATGGAAAGAAAATCATCTGGAAGTAATAGCAGGACTGATAAGAAAATTTCCGGAATGCGGTGTATTCGGTACTTCCTATTATTATACCCGGGAAAACACCTCTCCCGCCACTCCGATTCTACCCGTACCATTCACCTTCAGCGGAGAAGAAGGAATCATAGACAACTATTACGAAATGGCTTCGGGAACCGACTTCCCTATCCATATGAGTTCATATGCAGTCCGTAAAAGAGAAATACAAAAAATAGGCGGATTCCCTGTGGGCATTCCATCGGGCGAAGATGTTATCACGCTTGCCAGACTCCATGCCGTTTGTGACATTGCCTATTCCAAACTACCGACTTCAATCTACTATCTGATATACGAAGGCAAAAACATCCGTCCAGTACTCATGAATAATCCGTTGGACGAAGCGTTCGACAGACTGTTTAAAGAGGCATCACACCGCAAAGGTGTACGCCGTTTCGTTTCATCATGGCACAAGCGAAGAATGGTAGGTGCTATCTATGCAGGTAATTACCTGTTGATGTGCAGAGAATTCTTCATCGCTTTTCGCCTTTACCCTTTGCAAAGGAAATTATACACCTCTCTGCTACTCAGTTTCTTCTCCCGGTGTACGGGAAAAGATTTATACTCCATCAACCGGATTTTAAACAAAAAGAAAAGAACATGACAGCCTCTCCTACCAGTCCCTCTTTCTCTCTTGTATCCGTTGTAATGTGCACTTATAACGGAGAGAAATTTCTGCGCGAACAACTGGACTCTATTGTACAACAGTCCTATCCTATCCACGAGTTGCTGATTCAGGATGACCAGAGCACAGACCGGACAACAGAAATCATAAAGGAGTATCAAGCCCGCTATCCTTTTATCCGATTGCATATCAATGAGAAGAACCTGGGATTCAATGCTAATTTCCATACTGCACTCTGTAGCGCAACAGGTGATTTCATCTCTATCTCCGATCAGGACGATGTCTGGCATCCCGACAAACTTAAAGAGATGATGGCTTGTATCGGAGACAAAGCTATGTGTTTTTCTTTTTCCGCTACACCACAAGATCACTCTATAGATGATATAGAGCGCCGCCTCAACAATAACGAAAGCCTGGAACGACTGCTGTTCTCCAACTGCGTACCGGGACATAGCATGCTGCTACGTCGCAGTATGATAGAGCAGATTCCTTTCTGGGACGACAATGTGCTCTATGACTGGTGGCTGGCTGTCAATGCCCAGCTCTATGGAGGAGTAGCCCGGTGTAATAAGATACTGACCAACCACCGGGTACATCAGGAATCAGCCATGAGCCTTTTTTACCAGAAAAACTATAAAAAAGCGAAACCTTACCTTCCCTATCTGAAAGGTTATCAATCGTACCGGGCATTAAGAAAAAAAGAGAGTTGGCAGAAATTCTACCGCCATATCTATAGAGAAAGCAATGGACAGAAAGAACTAAATACTGCACACCGCATTGTGGACGCTATGTTGGGGAAGAGTTTCTTTTCTTTCCTGAAACTATGCCTGTTCTGCACGATACATAAAGACAAAATTGCAGCGAGAAAAAAGATCAATCACCTGAGAGCATTCTTCTATCCCTGCTTCTATGCATACAAGAATAAATGCTTTAATGACAGAGCGTTTCATGATTAACTCTGCGTGTGAACTATTAAAGAAAAAGCCATGAGAATACTTGTTATCATTGTGAGTTACAACTTTGAGCGCTGGATAGATCGCTGTCTTGGCAGCCTGCGTGAATCGGTACATCCGGTTGACACAGTAGTGATAGATAACTGCTCGTCTGATTCTACTATCCAACTCATTGAACAGCGTTATCCCGAAGTACGCCTCATCAAAAACAAAGAGAACCTCGCTTTGGACGTGCCAACAATATTGGAATGGAAATAGCCATCAGCGAAGGATATGATGCTGTATTTCTACTCAATCAGGATGCATGGATAGACCCACAAACCATTGGTACACTTGCAGACCTTTGCCAGGAATATCCGGCTTATGGTATCCTCTCTCCGGTACATCTGACCGGTAATGGAGATAAGCCCGAACAAGGATTCAGTGCTTACACCGGTATCCGGCAACTGAGTGATCTGAACAAGGAAGTTCCCATAGTGCAAACAAGTTTCATCAACGCCGCTTTCTGGATGATCCCCGTTGCCGTACTCCATACAGTGGGAGGATTCTCACCTCTTTTTTATCACTACGGAGAAGACAAAGATTACGTCAACCGCCTCAAACACCACGGATATTTCGTAGGATACTCTCCCATAGTATTCGGTTGTCATGACCGGGAAAACCGGAAAGTCAGCCACGAAGTATGGATGCGTTCGGAACAAATATACCTGCTTACTGAATATGCCAACATCAACTACTCGTCTGTACAAGCCTTCGGATACGGCATATTGGCAGGCATCCAAAAAGCATTGCAAATGCTCGTACAAGGAAAACCCAAAGATGCACTGTCCTACCTGGCTATCTCCTGCCGGTTGTTGAAACAGAGTTCCAAAGTGAACCGGTTCCGAAAACAAAGTTGTCAAAGAAAAGCTAATTATTTACATTTATGAAAGTACTCTATACCTTTGGCGGAATGCCCCATTACCTGAATGCCATGCTCAATAAGCTACAGGCGAAAGGTGTTGATATCGTAGTTGTTACTCCACAAAAAGGAAATGCCAGCATCGGCAAAGGAGTAAAAATGGTAGAGAGTGGCTCTTATAAGCGTCTTACCAGCCCGGAAAAAAAGATGTTTTACGGGAAAACAGCTTATCCCCAACTGCCGGAAATTATCCGGAAGGAACAACCGGATATTCTTGTAATGGGATGGCCTTACTTCCTGCAACTGTTCTTTCAGCCGGAACTAAGAAAAGCGGTAAAGAGCTGTGGAACAAAAATCGTCATCCGTGAGATACCATTCCAGACTCCACCCTATGGAAAGATAAGAGCGTTTTTCAAGGCTCAGCCTATGTATGACGAAAACATGCGGTTGCAGAGTACCGGAATGTCATTTTACATCAAACAATGGCTTACAGCACATATCCGCAAATATTGTTATTCAAAAGTGACGGGAACGCTTAATTATTCAACGGCTGCATACGACATCCTCCCTTCCTATGGAGTAGAAAAAGAAAAAATACATGTTACTTATAATTCTACCGACACAGAAGCGTTGCTTCGTGAAAAGGAAAACGTACAGACAGCCCCTTCTATCCTTCCTCCCAATCCAAGACGTATTCTCCACATCGGACGGCTGGTGAAATGGAAACGGGTGGACCTGCTGATAGAAGCTTTACCCAAAGTAATAGCACAGTTCCCGGACACAGAATTGGTGATAGTGGGTGACGGACCGGAGCTGGAAAACCTAAAGCAACAGGCAGAGCAACTGAACCTGAGCAGCTACATCCGTTTTGCAGGTAGTGTTTATAAACCAGAAGTGCTGGGAGCTTATATGAATGAATCTGCTGTATATGTACTTGCTGGTATGGGAGGGCTTTCTATCAACGATGCTATGACTTATGGTATGCCGGTCATCTGCTCTGTATGTGACAGTACCGAACGGGATCTGGTAACCGATGGGAAGAACGGCTTTTTCTTTAAAGCAGGGGATGCCAACAGCCTGGCCGAAAAAATTACAACTCTTTTCTCATCTCCCGAACTTTGTGAGAAGATGCGAAAAGAGTCGCAAAGAATTATTCTTGAAGAGATCAATATCGATACAGTCAGTCAACGATATCTGGACGCTTTCAAAGCATTCATGAGGTAGACTTCCGAGATGTATACTCTATCGCAAAGCTGCTATGATACGTTCGCAGGCATGTCCGTCTCCATAAGGATTGTGTGTCTCGGACATCTTCTGATAAAGTGCTTTATCACGCAATAATGTATTTACATTGCTGACAATTGCATTGTAATCCGTACCAACAAGCTTTACCGTCCCGGCAGCTACAGCTTCCGGACGTTCCGTTGTATCGCGCATCACAAGAACAGGTTTCCCTAATGACGGAGCCTCTTCCTGCACACCACCACTATCCGTCAGCAACAAAAGACTGTGCTGCATGGCATAAATAAATGGCAGATAATCCAACGGATCAATCAGATAGACATTACTCAAACCCGAAAGCAACTCGTAAACAGGCTTCTGCACATTCGGATTCAAATGCACCGGATAGACAATATCTATATCAGGATGTTCTGCTGCTATCTCTTTAATGGCTTTGCAAATATGCAAAAAGCCTTCGCCAAAGTTTTCACGGCGATGTCCGGTGACAAGAATATATTCACGGTCTGTCAAGATATAACCTTTGGCTTTCAGAATCTCATGTAGCTCCTGCTGTTTCTCCGGACTGGCAGATATAATATCCACCGCCATCAACAGGGCATCAATCACGGTATTTCCCGTTACAAAAATACGATTACCATCAATATTCTCACGAAGCAGGTTCTCTTCAGATTGATGGGTAGGAGCAAAATAGTAATGACAGAGACGATCGGTTACCTGACGATTCATCTCTTCGGGCCAGGGAGAAAGCATATCATAAGTACGTAAACCGGCTTCTACATGCCCTACCTTGATCTGCTGATAAAAAGCAGCCAGGCCGGCAGCCATTGAGGTGGTTGTATCACCGTGTACAAGTACCACATCGGGAGCAAACTCTTTGAATACATCACGTAAACCTAACAATACCTTGGAGGTTATATCATATAAATCCTGCCCGGGGGCCATGATATTCAGATCATACTCAGGTACGATACCAAATACTTCCAATACCTGATCCAGCATCTGACGATGCTGTGCCGTGACACAAACCTTCGTTTCAAAGTGTTCTGTATCTCGTTGCAAAGCTTTTACCAAAGGAGCCATCTTGATGGCTTCCGGTCGTGTTCCGAATACCAGTAATATCTTCTTCATTACTTTCTCACTCCGCAAAAATCCAGTTCCAGTTTGCCTTCCTCACGCACCATCTCTACAAAAGGGGTATGACGGACCAGCCAGACTACGATATCTGCCTTCGCATAAGCCTCTTTATAATCCGTCAAATGAAAACTAGGATGTGAACATATATTCGGTTCCACAATCAGTACATCCGCTCTTGACTCTGAAATAATACGGGAAGCAATATATTTGGCAGGAGACTCCCGCAAATCATCAATATTGGGTTTGAAGGCCAATCCCATACAGGCAACAACCGGCTCCCGGTCATTCTTCTCTACAAACCGCTGGCAAGTTTCCATCACTTTGTTAGCACACCAGTCGGCTTTATAATCGTTCGTCTCACGGGCACGCTTGATAAGCTGTGCCTGTTCCGGATAATCAGAGACAATAAACCAAGGGTCTACAGCAATACAATGCCCTCCTACACCACATCCCGGTTGGAGAATGTTAACACGCGGATGTTTATTGGCCAACTCTATCAACTCCCATACATTTACTCCTGCCTTATCACAAATCATCGAAAGTTCATTGGCAAAAGCAATTTGAGAATCACGTGACGAATTTTCAGTAAGTTTACACATTTCAGCCGTACGGGCATTGGTACGGTGCAAAGTACCTTTTACAAAAGCAGAATAAAACTCAATCGCTTTCTCCGTAGATTCCGGATTGATACCACCAATCACACGGTCATTATGAACCAGTTCATAAAGTGTATTTCCCGGTAATACACGTTCCGGACAGTATGCAATGTACAATTTACCTTTCAGCTCCGGTCGTTCTTTATATATAATTTCTGACATCCGCTCGGTGGTAAAAACAGGAGATGTAGATTCAATAACAAATAAATCTCCCGCCTTCAGGTAAGGAATTACCGAACGTGTAGCAGATTCCACATACATAATGTCTGCCCTATGGTTCTGTTTGAACGGAGTAGGTACCACTACAAAGAAAGCATCCGCTGTTTCGGGTTTCGACACAGCCCGAAGATTTCCTTTTTGAACAGCTTCCTTTACTATCTTATCCAAATCCGGCTCTACAATATGTATTTTCCCTTGATTGATAGTGTCCACTACCACTGGATTCACATCTACTCCAATCACCTGATAACCATGAGTTGCAGCAACTGCCGCCGTAGGAAGACCAATATATCCCAAGCCCAAAAACAGAACCTTTTTCATATGTTAAACCTATTTATATATAGTGCTGCAAAAGTACAAATAATCCATGACTTTGTACGGATTCTCACAGAAAACCGCTATTTTTGCCAAAACATTCTGGCGCATGAGAGTACTGATCATAAATACATCCGAACGAATAGGTGGTGCGGCCGTAGCTGCCAGCCGTCTGATGGAAGCACTGAAAAACAATGGAATCAAAGCCAAAATGCTGGTACGTGACAAACAAACCGACCAGATAAGTGTTGTCGGACTCGACCGTAGCTGGCTGACTTTATGGAAATTCGTTTGGGAACGCATTGTCATTTGGAAAGCAAACCATTTCAAGAAAAACAATCTTTTTGCAGTGGACATAGCCAATACAGGTACAGATGTTACCTCCCTCCCGGAATTCCGGCAAGCAGACATTATCCACCTGCATTGGATCAATCAGGGAATGCTCTCACTCAAAAATCTCAGCAAAATACTGGAATCGGGGAAACCTATTGTATGGACTATGCATGATATGTGGCCTTCTACCGGTATTTGTCACCATGCACGCGAATGTACCAATTACCAGCATGAATGTCACCATTGTCCCTTCCTTTATGGCGGAGGCAATAAAAAAGACTTGTCCGCCCGCATATTCAGAAAGAAAAAAGAACTTTATAAAGCTGCTCCTATCACATTTGTAACCTGTAGCCATTGGCTTGAAGAGAAAGCCAAAAGCAGTGCATTGCTCACCGGACACACCGTAACAAGCATTCCGAATCCTATCAATACCAATCTGTTCAGACCCCGTAATAAACAGGAGGCCCGTACACATTTCCGGTTACCCCAGGAAGGAAAATTGTTACTGTTCGGCTCTGTCAAAATCACAGACAAACGTAAAGGAATCGACTATCTGATAGAATCATGTAAGCTATTGGCAGAGAAACATCCTGAGTTGAAATCCTCACTCGGAGTTGTGGTATTTGGCAACCAATCACAACAACTGACTAATTTGTTGCCTTTTCCGGTCTACGCACTCGATTACGTCAGCAATGAGCATGAATTAGTGAATATATACAATGCTGTCAATCTGTTTGTAACTCCCTCACTGGAAGAGAATCTTCCCAATACTATCATGGAAGCAATGGCATGCGGAGTACCTTGTGTAGGATTCAATGTCGGAGGTATCCCGGAGATGATAGACCACCTACATAATGGCTATGTGGCACAATACAAATCGTCTGAGGACTTTGCCAACGGAATTTACTGGGCATTGACAGAATCGGAAAACCCTATATTGGCGGAACAGGCCTCACGAAAGGCCATAGCTAACTATTCGGAAAGTATCATTGCCAAGAAATACATCGAAGTTTATAACAAAATCACGGGAAAGCATGCATAACCATCCTACCCCTAAATTCTCAATTATCACCGTAACTTACAATGCCGGACAGGTGTTGGAAGACACGATACAAAGCGTCATTTCACAAACCTATCGACATGTAGAGTACATTATTGTGGATGGAGCCTCAAAAGATAATACGCAGACGATTATAAACAAATACCGCGAACGGATTCATAAAGTGGTCAGTGAACCGGATAAAGGTTTGTATGATGCTATGAATAAGGGAATATCATTGGCGACAGGTGATTATCTCTGCTTTCTCAATGCCGGCGACAGTTTTCATGAAGATGATACACTGCAACAAATGGTACACTCGATCAGTGGAAACGAACTTCCCGATGTACTGTACGGTGAGACGGCAATTGTAGATAAAAACGGACATTTTTTACGTATGCGCCGCCTTTCGGCTCCTAACGTATTAACCTGGAAAAGCTTCAAACAAGGAATGCTGGTATGCCATCAGGCTTTTTTTGCCAAACATACCCTTATAGAACCATATGATCTGAATTATCGTTTTTCTGCCGATTTTGACTGGTGTATCCGGATTATGAAAAAGGCACGTACCCTACACAATACCCATCTCACCGTCATTGATTATCTGGACGAAGGAATGACTACCCGGAATCAGAAAGCATCTCTCAAAGAGCGTTTTCGTATTATGTGCCAGCATTATGGAGTGATGAGCACCGTAGCACATCACGCCTGGTTTATCATACGGGCTATCTCCAAAAAATAAAAAGCTACCCGGAGGAAGGAAGCGTTTTCCTTATCAGTTCAGTCGGACTCTGAATAAAATACCCGTAATCTGCTTTCTGCCTGTTCTATCATTTCTTTATGAATACGGGGACAACCTTCGAAAAAAGAAGTTACTATTTCAATCTTCTTGTTTTTGCCAACAGTTTTTTTCCAGTTACCCACTACCTTACCATTATACAAGATCACCGGATAAAATATCCCGTACGTATTGAACGCTTTAGGATGATGTTCCTCGGCAAGCACAGCTTTACGTTCTTTATAACTAATAAGATATTCATCATAAGATGGCAGAAAGTGAAGTATATCAGCAGAGTTAATCTCTCCCTGATAAGACTCGTGCACGAACAATTCATAAGAGTCAAAACGTTCCTTCACCAATTGTGAATCAATCAGCCCCATAGCAGTTCTTGCTTCGGTAACTGATAAGCCCGACCACCATACAAAATCTGTCAGACTTGCCGGAGAATGACTACGAAAATAACGCAATGCCAATGTAGCCAAAGCTTCATCCTTTGTCAGTTCTTTTACCGGAGGAACACGTTCTTCAAGCAAAGCATACGTTGCTTTCTTCCCTTTATCAACACCGCTACAAACAATACCTTCCACCTCAGCACGTGCCATAAACCGTGTCATCAATCGATTATCAACAGTCATCCCTTCATTTGCCAGTCCGGCTTCTATCTCTTGCTTAGTCAGACTTTTATTTCCTTCCAGCAGTTTCTCTATTAAGCGGTTACAACGAGAAAAAAGTGCTTCTGAAATATCTACTCCATGTCCCTTCGCGAAGGAGTCATTGGCCGACTTTATACGCTGTGCAGACAGTTTCAGCATCCAGCGTATATCTTCTGCTGCCACTAAATGCCAAGTAGGGCGCATCACATGTGTACGTATTATCTCTCCCCGTGCAAGGCGTCCTCCACAGCTCTAAGAGTGGGTGATTTTAAGCGGATACCTACAGCCCACTTAGCCATAGCATAATCCTGTCCCTGGATAGCTCCCATCCATGACACAACCTCTTTGGGAGAATTAAAACACGGATTCAGCAATTGCTGACTTATCTGACGAATATTTGCAATCATAGGCCAAGAAGGTGTTTAAGTTCGACAACGCCTTCCGAAGCTCCTTTTTGAATAATATGTATGGAACGGGAAGTATGAGTATCCACCGGTTTAGGATCGATCAGATAAACCTCTGCTGTACGTGGCACATAATTCAACAACCCGGCAGCCGGATAGACATTCATGGAAGTTCCGATAATAACAAATACATCCGCCTTCTCCACAATATCAATGGCTGCCTCTATCATTGGTACAGCCTCACCAAACCAGACTATGAAAGGACGCAGCTGAGAACCGTCTCGGGCACAATCCCCCATACGTACTTCATATTCCTCCGGTTTCAATTCCTTTATATAATGAGGATTATTCGGATCACGGCTGGAACATACTTTTGTCAATTCACCGTGTAGATGAATCACATGTGTACTCCCTGCCCGTTCGTGCAGGTTATCAACATTTTGGGTAATTACAGTCACATTAAAGTGTTTCTCCAACTCTGCCAACAATTCATGCCCGCGATTAGGCTTCACATCCAACAGTTGTTTACGCCGCTCATTATAAAAATGAATCACCAGTTCCGGATCACGTGCATACCCCTCCGGAGTTGCTACCTGCTCCACCGGATACTTATCCCATAACCCACCAGCATCACGAAATGTACTGATCCCACTCTCCGCGCTCATCCCCGCACCTGACAAAATGACTAAATTCTTCATGCTTCCTTTTTTACATTGATTCAGATATATAGCAAAAGTAAACAGAATAATTGAATAATAAAGCGAATAAAAACAGATAACTTATACAGTGATAAGAAATTTTAAATCCAAAAAGCCCGATCATTCAAATAAAACATGTATTTTTGCCAATTGTTAATTTGCAATTGATTGAGAGTGAAAGATTCAAGTTTCTTCCTCCAATCTCCAACAAAAATATATATGGATAAATTTAGTTATGCAATCGGCCTTGGAATCGGCCAGAACTTGTTAGGTATGGGTGCCAAAGGCATCTCGGTAGAAGATTTTGCTCAGGCAATTAAAGATGTACTGGAAGGTAATCAGACAGCTATCAGCCACCAGGAAGCCCGCGAAATAGTAAATAAATATTTCGAAGAACTGGAACAGAAGATGAGTGCTGCCAGCATTGAACAAGGAAAAGCATTCCTGGAAGAAAACAAGAAAAAAGCGGGTGTTGTAACCCTTCCAAGCGGACTGCAGTACGAAATAATCACCGAAGGAAAAGGCAAACTGGCCAAAGCCACCGATCAGGTGAAATGTCACTATGAAGGTACACTTCTTGACGGAACACTATTTGACAGCTCTATCAAGCGCGGACAGCCTGCCGTATTCGGTGTAAACCAAGTGATCCCGGGATGGGTAGAAGCATTGCAGTTGATGCCGGAAGGTTCTAAATGGAAACTGTATATTCCGTCAGATCTGGCTTACGGCGCACAAGGTGCCGGAGAGATGATTCCACCGCACAGCACACTGGTATTCGAAGTAGAATTACTTGAAGTTTTAAACAAATAATTTTTTAAAAGCAAAATGAAAAAGATTACAATCCTGGCAGCAATCGCTGCCGTAACTGGTCTTGCATCATGTACAGCCCAGGCTCCTAAAGCAAATCTAAAAACAGAACTCGATTCACTGTCTTATTCAATCGGTATGGCTCAGACTCAAGGTCTGAAAGGCTATCTAGTAGGACGTATGGATGTTGACACAGCTTACATGGCTGAGTTCATCAAAGGTGTAACCGAAGGTGCCAACAAAACCGGAAAGAAAGAAGCCGCTTACATGGCAGGTCTTCAGATTGGTCAGCAGATCAGTAACCAGATGATGAAGGGTATTAACCACGAACTATTTGGTGAAGATTCAGTAAAAACTATCAGCAAAGAAAACTTCCTTGCAGGTTTCATCGCAGGTACACTGGAAAAAGGTGGCTTGATGACTATGGAAAAAGCTCAGTCATATACTCAGACAGCTATGGAAGCTATCAAAGCAAAAGCTATGGAAGAAAAATACGCTGACAACAAAGCTGCCGGTGAAAAATTCCTTGCTGAAAATAAGACTAAAGAAGGTGTAAAAACAACTCCGAGCGGATTGCAGTATAAAGTAATCACTGAAGGTAAGGGTGAAATTCCTGCTGATACTTGCAAAGTGAAAGTAAACTATAAAGGTACTTTGATTGACGGTACTGAATTTGATAGTTCATACAAACGTAACGAGCCAACTACTTTCCGTGCTAACCAGGTTATCAAAGGTTGGACAGAAGCATTAACTATGATGCCTGTTGGTTCTAAATGGGAACTTTACATCCCACAAGACTTGGCTTATGGCTCAAGAGATCAGGGCCAGATCAAACCGTTCTCAACTTTGGTATTCGAAGTTGAATTGCTTAGCATCGAAAAGTAAGCAAATTATCCCTATAAATAAAAAGAGGTGCAAAGAAATTTGCGCCTCTTTTTTGCTATTTCCTATTTTTTATCTGTTTTATAGAGAGAAATTAAAATAAATCTCTATATTTGCTTACTATTTGATAACAATTGGAAAATATACTCATTAATTATGGAAAAAATAGACAACCTTGACAGGCAGATTCTTGAGATCATTTCTCAGAATGCCGCATACCTTTTAAAGATGTAGCAGCAGAATGTGGTGTCTCACGTGCAGCCATCCATCAGCGTGTGCAACGCCTTATAGATCTGGGAGTTATTGTAGGATCGGGTTATCACGTAAACCCCAAATCACTTGGATACAGAACTTGTACATACGTTGGTATTAAGCTTGAAAAGGGTTCTATGTACAAATCGGTGGTAGCCGAGTTACAAAAAATACCGGAGATTGTAGAGTGTCACTTCACTACCGGTCCATACACCATGCTGACTAAACTCTATGCATGCGACAACGAACACCTGATGGACTTGTTGAATAATAAGATGCAGGAGATACCAGGCGTTGTAGCTACTGAGACCCTGATCTCCCTGGAACAAAGTATCAAGAAAGAAATTCCTATTCGCATAGATAAGTAAACCAATGGAGTTCTTGAACGAATATCATCTGGCAGGACTTCTAATTGGCATCTGTACTTTTTTAATCATCGGACTCTTTCACCCGGTCGTGGTAAAAGCCGAATATTATTGGGGTACTAAATGTTGGTGGATTTTTCTGGTATTGGGAATAGCCGGCGTATTAGCTTCATTAAGTGTAGACAATATTCTCGTTTCTTCCCTGTTAGGCGTTTTTGCTTTTTCTTCGTTCTGGACTATCAAAGAGGTCTTTGAACAAGAAGACCGGGTTAGAAAAGGATGGTTCCCGAAAAACCCCAAGCGTACTTATAAATTCTGAAACATTGAAAGAATATAAGAAACTGTTTTGATTTTGCTCTAAAAAGTTTGCATATTTCGGGAGAAAATACTAATTTTGTCCCCGCATCCAAGATAAAAGGATACACGGCTTTTAGCTCAGTTGGTTAGAGCAACAGACTCATAATCTGGAGGTCCTTGGTTCAAGCCCAAGATGGCCCACTTAAAAGAAGACTATAGATCGATGATTTATAGTCTTTTTTTTATAAGAACAGGTACAAAAACTAATCAGAAACAAACTGTTATGAAAAAAGTCCTCAAGTTCGCAGGTAGCCTGATTATTGGTATGTGTATGGGTGCTGCCGGTGTAATACTGGGAATCAGCTGGTTTACCGGGACCTCACTGACTGCATTTCTCGAACATCTGAAAATCGAGACACTACTAAGTAGTATGTTTATATCGCTCATAAGTCTTTTTATTGCCGGTTACCTGCAAATTATCCTACATGAAGCAGGACATTTGCTTTTTGGATTAGCCACCGGTTACAAATTTATCTCTTTCCGTATCGGGAAACTAACATTAATCAAAGAAAAAGGAAGATTCAAGATAAAGTACTTTAAGATACCCGGAACGGCTGGCCAATGTCTGCTTCTCCCACCGGATGTAAGTCCGCAACAACTCCCGTTCATTCTCTACAATCTGGGAGGTGTATTAATGAATCTGTTCTCGGCAATAGTAGCAATCTTATTATTGACTACAATTCCTTCTATTTTTACTCCCTTCAAACTATTCCTTCTATTTACCGCCCTTATCGGAATTCTATTCGCACTACTCAACGGAATTCCAATGAAAAGAAGTGGTATTGTCAATGACGGCTATAACCTCAGGCTGATGCAAAAGTCGTTGGAAAGCCGCCATGCCTTAATACTCCAGCTTAAGGTAAATGCTTTGTTTCAGGAAGGTACCCGGTTGAGGGATATGCCTGCCGAATGGTTTACAGGAGAAGACACAGAGTACAGTAATCCGTTGCTGACCGGTGTTAAGGGATTTTGTGTATCCCGGCTTATAGATCAGAAAGAGTTTGCACAGGCTGAAAAACTATTGCAAGAGATACTTGCACATCGGGAAGAGATTATTCCTATCTTCGTATTGGAAGCCGAGTGTGAATTACTTTTTCTGGAATTGATTGGACAATGTCGTTCAGAAGTAATAGAGGAATTATACAGTACTTCCTTGCAACAATATATCAGCCGGTTCGGAGAAACCTCAACCGGCAAACAGAGGTTGCAATGTGCACTCGCACTCTTATGGAAGAAAGATCGGAAAGCTGCGGAAGAAATATATAATAGTGTATGCCGGAAACGGAATCATTACCTCATGAAAGCAGAAACAGAAATGGATATTGAACTCATGGAATGGACGCTCCAACGATGAAATACAGAAAATGGGGACTCCTGGCATTCTGTCTGCTACTCACAGCATGTCATACCGGAAGAAAACCGACGGGAGAAAAGACAACAGTCATTTCTCCTGTAGAAACTATTGCTACAACAGAAGAAACCCAATCGCCCGTTATAGAGAAGAGCCGTATAGCACTCTATCTTGACTCGCTCGGACTTATAAATATCCAAAGCGCAGACAGTAGTATTGCTGTAAAGTTACTGTATGCAACCCCGGAAAACTTTACAGGAGAACTACTCTACGAAGATTTAAAGGACGCCTATCTGCATCCGGATGCTTTAAAATCACTGCTTCGTGCCCAACAGTTATTGAAAGAGAAACACCCCGGATACAGCCTGATTGTTTACGATGCTGCCCGTCCCATGTCCGTACAGAAAAAGATGTGGAATGTAGTGAAAGGTACTTCAAAAAGCATCTATGTATCCAATCCTTCCCGCGGTGGAGGACTCCATAACTACGGACTGGCAGTAGACATCAGCATTCTCGATAATAATGGAGTTCCTCTTCCTATGGGAACGGAAGTAGACCATTTGGGTGTCGAAGCTCATATCACCCACGAAGCTGAATTAGTAAAAAGCAGAAAAATCAGCGAGGAAGCTGTAAGAAACCGGCAACTACTCCGACTCATTATGAGAGAAGCAGGTTTTCGTGCACTCAACAGTGAGTGGTGGCACTTTAACCTGTGCAGCAGAGAAGTAGCTAAACAAAGATATAAACGAATCGAATAATACCATCTATTATGCTTAAAAGAAAACAAAACCTGTTGTTGGTTTTTCTAACAATGTGGTGTATCGCCTTACCGGCACAAGAAACCACAAAGCAACAGCACACATTCTCCTTCCATACCGGATACGGGAATATGCTGAAAGGAACTGCCGGACTAACCAACAGTTCAAAAAGTTACGAGCGTAGCCTTTCAGAAGGGGTTAGCTGGGATGCTCAATATTATTACCGTCCGGCAGATATAGTCGGAATAGGATTCCTGTATTCAGGATTCTCTTCCCAGGGAAGCCACGAAGAAGGAAGCGATCATCTATACACACACTATTTTGCTCCCCAGGCAGGGATCTATTGCCTTCGGACAAAATGCTTTTTCATTCGCTTGGATGCAGGTATAGGTATATTGTCATATAGGAACTACAGTAAAGTATTCGATAAAAGCAGACGCGTAACTGCAACTTCCTTTGCCACTAATGCAGGGCTCAACGCTACCTTGAAAATAACCCGGCAATGGAATATAGAAGCCGATATACAATACGTAGCCTCCAATATTCACAAAATATACCCACGTTATCATAATGAAACGACTACCGTTAAATTCCGCAACGACCCGTTATCGGTAAGCCGACTTAATCTTTCAGCAGGAGTCTCTTTCAATTTTTAACCTGAAATATATACAATATGATGAAGAAATATATCCTCATTCTTCTTTCCGTTCTTTGCTGTATCGGTTGTGACAGAGAAGATGAAACAGTAGACATTACAGTGATGCCACCTGCTACTACTATTGGTGCAGAGACGTTTGGCTGCCTGATAGACGGCTGGTTATATGTCGGAGGCAGATACCGGGATTACGGTTATTGGTTCGGCCCTTCCGTAGACAGTCCGTCAATCAAATTCTTATACAATGAGAAGCAGGCAGAAGTAGACGTATCTGTCATGGTAAAGCAAGACAGATACATCCGGTTTACCATAGTATCTCCTCAGGAAGGACAAGAATCGGAGTTTACTAACGCACGCTTTGGAGAAGAGAAATTAAAAAACGGAACAGTTACCATCACCCGTTTTGATACGGAACGAAATATCATCAGCGGAACATTCAGTGGAGGCCGGATCACTAACGGCCGCTTCGATGTTCATTATAAAGATCAGGAAGAAGATCTCATGTAATTTATGGAACAACTATCACAACCTACTATCGAGTTTATTCGTGCCCATAGTCGGGATGACGTCCGGCTACTAGCATTACAGGCTCCCAGATATCCGGACGTGGATATGCCTGCCGCTATTGTACAAATAGCCGGAAGACAGGCTGCTGCCAATAAAATACCTTCGTGGCAATCTATTGAGGAGCTATGGTATCCGCGTCATCTATCGATGGAACAATGCTCCTCTGAAATAACAGCACAATACAAATCGACGCTGGCAGACGGAGAGACATTAACCGACCTGACCGGAGGTTTCGGGATAGACTGTGCTTTTATGGCAAGCAGGTTTCGTAAAGTGTCCTATGTGGAACGGCAAGAAGAGCTCTGTGAAATCGCAAAACATAACTTCCCCCTACTCGGCTGAAACATATTACGGTATATAATGAAGACGGAGTAGCTCATTTACAAAAGATGGAACCGGTGGATTGTATTTTTATTGATCCGGCACGCCGGAATGAACATGGAGGAAAGACAATCGCCATATCAGACTGTGAACCTGATGTAGAAGAGTTAGAAGAGTTATTGTTGAGCAAAGGCAAACAGATCATAATCAAGTTATCACCCATGCTGGACCTTACCCTTGCACTAAAAAGTATGAAGCACGCCCGGGAGGTGCATGTCATCTCGGTAAACAATGAGTGCAAAGAGCTATTGCTGATAATAGGAAACGAACCCTCCCGGTTGATTCCTATCCATTGCATCAATCTCACCTCCAAAGAGAAACAAACCTTCACTTTCACCCGGGAAGGGGAACTTACTTCCGAATGTCTCTATACCAAAGAGCTTGGTAAGTATCTGTATGAGCCGAATGCTTCCATCCTTAAAGCGGGTGCATTTCGCAATATTGCCTCCCGGTATGAAGTAAAGAAGCTGCATCCGAACAGCCATCTCTACACTTCGGATCTGTGGATAGAGAACTTTCCGGGAAGATCTTTCCTGATAACCGGACAATGTTCCTTCAATAAGAAAGAAATAAAAGAAACCATCGGGGAGCTAAAGAAAGCCAATATCACCGTTCGTAATTTCC
Organism: Bacteroides nordii WAL 11050 = JCM 12987; assembly: GCA_000613465.1. Classification (GTDB taxonomy): domain Bacteria; phylum Bacteroidota; class Bacteroidia; order Bacteroidales; family Bacteroidaceae; genus Bacteroides; species Bacteroides nordii. Next base: position 156,666 of record BAJA01000007.1, on the reverse strand, counting down.
CGGCTACGGTAGCAGAAATACGAAAGCGAACCAAGTTGTCGGATGGAGGGGAGGTTTATCTTTTTGCAACCACTCTATCCAACGAGCAGAAGGTATTTATAAAATGCAGTAAAGTATAGAATGAATAAGAGATCCGATACAGGATTAACTGACTCTTTATAAATAACCACTGATTCGCATAAATAATAAGTTCTTGCCAAACAAAGTTCTATTATTTTACATAGGATGTTTCTCCGGAGCTGCACGCCCCGCTCGGCTCCGGGGAGGACGTTCCTCGGCTCCGGGGAAGAGGTGCTTCGGCTTCGAGGAGGAGGCTGCTCGGCTCCGGGGAGAAAAAGAGGCCAAACAGACATTGATAATCAAGAGGTTACAGAAGCGCATTTTATCGTTTCGGGATATGCATGAATGACAATATTACTTTACATAGCTCCAAGCATTACCTAATAAAGCCCATATACAGTAGGCTGCCAACTTTCTGAATGAGAAACGATATGATCTCGGTTTTACCCTTCTTTAGTCTCCTCCGGTTTCAATCCGCTTTTAGGAATAGTCGTCTCATTTCCATCGCGTACTGCCATATAATGCGGAGACATAATCTCAACATCCGCCTCAGCAAATACATCCTGAATACTCTGATACAGATTGGAATAAATCTGTGCTAACTGGTCCGCCTCTGTTATATACGCATTAATCTGATACACCGGATACCAATCCTGCAATTCCGTTTCAAGTACAAACGGTTCGGGATCCGCCGCGACTCCCTGCGTTGCTTGTGCTGCTTTCAGGAGCAACGAATGCACTTTACGCCAGGGTACATCATATCCGATGCTCACTTCTGCATGAATAATCAATCCGTAGGTTCGTGCCGATGCACTATAATTCACTGTATGAGAAGACATGATGAAGGAGTTGGGAATAGTGACCAGCTCATTCTTTGGCGTACGAATACGTGTCACAAGCGGGGTTTTCTCTATGACATTCCCGGTGGTATCATTCAGCTTGATACGATCTCCCAACTTAAACGGACGCATATAGGTAATAACCAGCCCGGCAATAATATTCCCAATCACCGTACTTGACCCCAATGAAACAATCAGTCCGACAAAGACTGAAATTCCCTGAAAGACTCCCGAATCGGAACCCGGCAGATAGGGGTAGATCATCGCAATCATGAAAGCGTATAACAGGAAACGTATAATATGGAAAGTAGGCATCGCCCAATCCGGGTAAAAGCCATTCAGTTTCAATCTGTCAGACTGTACTTCTGTAGCCAGGTAATGAACCAACCGCACCAAGTATTTCACAGCAAGGCATATTACGAAAATAGTGAACAGGTTCGGAATATAATCTATCACCCCACCAAATATACTTTTCACCGGATTCCAGATATATGAGAATATCTGATAGGCCAGCTTTTCGGTCTGCGGGAAAATGGAAAATAGCAAGGGGACCGTAAGAACTAACTGAAGCAACATGAAGGCATAACGCAATATATTGGCCAGGAATATAAGCAGATTAACCTGTTTCTGAGTATCCAGTAATTCATAATCCTGAATCGAAATAGGCTTTAGCTTTGTGTCCTTCAATCGTTGAATACGTATCTTTAGTTTCTTAAATAGCCAAGTAGTAGCCCAAAACAGCAGATACTGCCCGAGCAATACCAACACAAAAAATATAATCCTCTTACCCAACTGCCACAAGCTGTGTTCTTTTTTCATATCCTTCAGCTTGTCTACCACTATGTGTCGTTTATCGGCAGCAAGCTGGTCACGTGTGCGACCTTCCCACAACCCGTCCTGATCAGTAAATGAAGCCAATACTTTATCGCCATACATTAAATCGGTCACAATGTCGCTACTCTCCAAATACAGGGAATCCGGCTTGAGATTGAATCGCTTGCCCAACTCTGTGATAGCAGTGGCATTCATCACCGCCCGTTGTTGGGGGGTATGTCCGCCCCGTTTGGCATATATATAAAAAAGCGTATCCCCTTCCACAACCACGGGAACACCTTGAGTGAACTTACGCAATGAGTCTATACGCAACTTTTGCTGAACCAATTTTACAGAATCAGCAGCATATGCCTGCAATTTCAGTTGTTCCATCTCCATCCGCATATTGGCTTCGTTCAGCCTGGCAGTTTCAAGTTCCCTTTTCATGTCGGCAATGTTCGCCGAATCAGAATCACTCCTTATGACAGAATGAGTTTTCAACGTATCGTCACCAAGAAATTCACGAACTTTCTCGACCAGCTGAGCAGACGCTCCGATAGTAAATACCAAAGAGATGAAAAGACAAAATAAACGATTCTTCCTCATACAAAAAACACTTATTAACCTTGCTATAGACAAATAAACGTGCCAAACATACGGAATGTTTTTGATATTTCAGTGGGAATGAATATATTATTTGCTCAAAAAGATACGTCCGATAATTCTCAACACGGTTCCAGTTTTAATTAATTCCGTTATCTTTGTAGCAAAAATCAGGACCCAAATGGATATATTACTTCTCATCGGAGGACTTCTCCTCATTCTAATAGGCGCTAATGGCCTGACGGACGGAGCCGCATCTGTTGCCAAACGATTTCGTATCCCATCCATTGTCATCGGATTAACAATCGTTGCATTCGGCACTTCAGCCCCGGAACTGACAGTCAGTGTATCTTCCGCATTAAAAGGAAGTGCAGATATTGCTATCGGAAATGTAGTGGGAAGCAATATTTTCAATACACTGATGATAGTGGGTTGCACTGCATTGTTTGCTCCTATCGTCATCACTCAGAACACACTAAAGAAAGAGATCCCTCTCTGTATTCTCTCTTCCATCGTATTACTGATATGCGCCAATGATGTTCTATTGGACCATGCTGCCCAAAACGTGCTCAGCATCACCGACGGGCTACTGCTTCTGTGTTTCTTCGCTATTTTTTTAGGATATACCTTTGCCATCGCATCCAACGGTAAGAGTGAAGGAGCAGATGAGGAGATACGCCAGTTACCCATATGGCGCTCGGTGCTCTATATCATAGGTGGACTTGCGGGGCTCATTTTCGGTGGACAATGGTTTGTAGAAGGAGCCGGTAATATTGCCCGCAGCTTGGGAGTCAGTGAATCAGTCATCGGACTGACGTTGGTAGCAGGAGGTACTTCGCTACCCGAATTAGCAACTTCGGTGGTTGCCGCATTGAAAAAGAATCCGGAAATAGCTATCGGAAATGCTATCGGCAGCAACCTGTTCAACATTTTCTTTGTACTTGGATGTAGTGCATCCATCACTCCGCTCAGCCTAAGCGGCATTACGAATTTCGATTTGTTGGTATTGGTAGGCTCAGGAGTACTGCTATGGTTATTCGGGCTCTTTTTCGCCAAACGTACTATAACGCGGATAGAAGGAAGCATCCTGATACTTTGCTACATAGCATATACTACAATTCTTATCTATAAGTAATCGTTCTAAATTATATGATATTATTATTGAAACGCAGAAACTCGCAGATTCACGCAAAGAATATCATCGCTCAAGTATAGCGCAGCTATTTAATCTGCGAAAATCTGCGATCATTTGCGTTTCAATAAAACGCTGTCATAGTATGAACTAAATTTGAAATTCCACAGGAGTTTCACAGAGTTTCGTTACCTGGCGAAACGCAGATAATCGCGAATCAGCACAGATGAAAAGACGGACACTCTTTCTCATCTATCTATTTGTCTGCACAAACCTGTATTCATCTGCATTTTAACGATAATCCATCGTCCACCGTACTTCCCTGTACGGAAAACCCTCATATGTGCCTATATGAATACAAATATGGCATAAATGCATACAGTTACCCCCATATCGCCTTTGTCTCCATTTCTGCTAAAGTTGTCCCCTATACACTATTGTCAAAACTGTGAATATTTACTGAGAAACAACTGCCTATATTTGTGAAGTGATTTTTGAGAACGAATATAGTTTTTTTAAAGTAAAAAGAAGGTAGGATTTAGTTCAGGAAAAAAAGGAGGGAGCCACAGACTCTCTTCTTTTCTAAAAACCAAATTTCCCTTTAGGTAAATTTCAATAGAATAGCAGACGTATGAAATCATTCTTACCCAAAGCAATCAGTGCACTTTTTCTGGCAATCTCTTTGCTGGCATGCCAAACGTCCGTAACCCAGGAGAACAACACTTCCATTGCCCGCTCTGAAATGTTGCTCGACAGTATCTTCAAATACTATCAGGCAGAAGGGGGCAATTTATTTAATGAGAATTATCCTAAAAGTTCCAATGATAAAGTAACCTACCTGGCTTCTACAGATACGGTTACCAAAGACAAAGTAGCCTATTTATGGCCTACCTCCGGGTTGTTTTCAGGAGTAAATGCACTACTCAAAACAACCAGAGACAACAAATATCAGGCACTTCTACAGGAGAAAATCATTCCCGGATTAGAATGTTATTATGACACAACCCGTACTCCTGCCTGTTTTCAATCCTACATCAGTGAGGCCGGGCATTCCGACCGTTTCTATGATGATAATATCTGGTTAGGCATTGACTTCCTCGAAACTTACCGCCTGACAGGAAATAAGAAATACCTGAAACAATCGGAAGAAATATGGAAATTCCTCTTGAGTGGTAATGACGATGTACTAAACGGAGGTATCTATTGGTGTGAGCAAAAAAAGGAATCAAAGAATACCTGCTCCAATGCACCCGCATCCGTACTGGCACTTCAACTTTTTGAGACCACCCGGGACAGTGCCTATTATCAGAAAGGACTGGAGCTATATACATGGACAAAAGTAAACTTACAGGATTCGGATTACATTTACTTCGACAACCTCAAAACAGACGGACGCACCGGCACAGAGAAATATGCATATAATACGGGACAAATGCTGCAAGCAGCCAGTCTGCTATACAAACTAACCGGCAACCGTCAATTTCTGACAGAAGCACAAAACGTGGCCCGTGCAGGAATAAACTACTTCACAGTACCATTCAAGACACAGGACGGTACAGATATCAGGTTCTTCCGCAACCGGGGAACATGGTTCGTGGCTATCATGATGAGAGGATATATAGAACTCTATCTGCAAGATAACAATCCGGAATATCTGCAAATCTTTGCCGACAATCTGGAACTGGCATGGGAAAGTGCCCGCTATGACAATGGACTCATCAACAGTGACTGGAGCGGAGAAAAGAAAGAAAAACAGCAATGGCTGCTTAATCAGGCGGCAATGGTGGAAATGTACGCAAATCTGGGAAACATGAATCTGAAATAAAACAAATATAGAACATGGAAACACGTAAAAAATTCGTTAAGGCAGGGATGCTCGCGCTAATGGTTGCCTGTCTGCCTTCACTACTGATGGCACAAAAAGAGTTTAGGAAATGGCCCAAGGGTTGTTCGCCGCAAGAAGTAGGTGAGTTAGTAAGCCAACGGTTTGTAGCCGTCCCACATCCCAATTTCAACGGTAATCCGGCACCTCCTAATGAAATCACCTATCCGGAAACATGTGCATGGTTTGGTGCTTTGCGTTACGCGCATATCACCAAAAACAAGAAACTCCTCCGCCAACTGGAAGAACGTTTCCTGCCGATCTTTGGTCCGGAACGCAGACTACAACCCCTACCGGATCATGTAGATCATACCGTATTCGGTACTATCCCGCTCCAGCTATATGCACAAACCGGTAAGGAGATTTACTACCACATGGGAATGTGGTATGCAGACGAACAATGGAAAATGCCGCGTAACACCAAACACCGTGAAGCGTACCAGGCTTTGCTGGATCAGGGGTTGTCCTGGCAAACCCGCTACTGGATTGACGATATGTTTATGATTTCGGCCATTCAGTCGCAAGCCTATTTCGTTACCAAAGACCGTAAATACATAGACCGTGCTGCTGCCGAAATGGTGAAGTACCTCGACAAGATACAACGTCCGAATGGTTTATTCTACCACGCTGAAGATGTTCCCTTCTTCTGGGGACGTGGCAATGGCTGGATGGCTGCCGGAATGACGGAACTTTTAGGCATGCTTCCGGAAGACAATCCGAACCGGGAAAGAATACTGGAATCTTATCGGAGGATGATGAACAGCCTGCGCGATTATCAGAAGGAGGATGGCTTATGGGGACAATTGGTAGACGACAAAACTACCTGGACGGAAACCTCCGGTTCGGCCATGTTCGTATATGCCATGGTAAAAGGCGTAAAGAAGGGCTGGCTGGACGAAGCAACCTATGCTCCACTGGTACGCAAAGCATGGATTGCTCTGATCGGGCACATTGATGAAAACGGAGACATCGATGGCGTATGTGAAGGTACCAATAAAACCAACGACCGCCAATTCTACCTGAACCGGAAAACCCTTCCGGGCAATATGCACGGACAAGCACCTGTACTGTGGTGCGTAAATGCCTTCCTTGAAAAATAAAACAAAAACTCAATAGCCATGAAAGTATACAAACTCTTTGCACTGCTGCTAACCTTCGCCACTGCGTGGGGCAGCCACCTCTCTGCCAAGGTGATAGACGTAAAATCGCCCAATGGAGAACTGAACATCTCTGTCGATGTAAAAGACAAAATCTACTATTCCGTATCTTACGGGAATGATCTTTTATTGAAAGACTGTTATCTCAACCTCCAACTGGAGAATGAAACACTCGGTAATAATCCCAAGCTCCGCAGTACCAAAAAAGGAGTCATTGACGAAAGTGTAAAACGTGAAATTCCACTCAAGAACGCTGTTGTAAAGAACCATTGCAACACACTACGAATGAACTTTGCCGGCAACTACGCTGTAGAGTTCCGCGTATTCGATAATGGAGTGGCCTACCGTTTCATCACCGATAAGAAAGGTGACAACATTGTCATGGGAGAAGATTTCGTACTAAACTTTCCGGCTAACTATAAGGCCCATTTGTCACAACCCAACGGATTCAAAACTTCCTACGAATATCCTTATACGCACGTAAATTCGGAAGAATACAAAGCTACCGACCGTATGAGCTACCTGCCGATATTGTTAGAAACGGACAAGCCTTACAAGATTCTGATTTCTGAAGCAGACCTGCACGACTATCCTTGTATGTTTCTGAAGAGCACCGGACGGAATGGAATGCAATCTCTTTTCCCAAAAGTACCATTGGAATTCGGAGAAGATGGTGACCGCAGTCTCAAGATTCTGAAAGAAGCGGATTATATAGCCAAAACAGCCGGTAAACGTAGTTTCCCCTGGAGATTCATGGTGATTACCAAAGAAGACAAACAACTGTTGGAGAACGAAATGGTTTACAACTTGTCTACTCCTTGTGTACTCGAAGATTACAGCTGGATCAAGCCCGGACAGGTAAGTTGGGAATGGTGGCACGATGCCCGCCTGTATGGAGTAGATTTCCGTTCGGGGTATAACATGGACTCTTACAAATATTACATTGACTTCGCCTCTAAATTCGGCATACCTTATATCATTATGGATGAAGGATGGGCCAAAAGTACCCGTGATCCGTATACTCCCAACCCGACCATCAACTTAGCCGAACTCATTCAATACGGCAAAGAACGCAATGTGAAAATCGTGCTTTGGCTGACATGGCTGGCCGTAGAGAACAACTTCGACCTCTTCAAGACATTTGCCGACTGGGGAGTAGCCGGAGTAAAGATTGACTTCATGGATCGTAGTGACCAGTGGATGGTAAATTACTACGAACGCGTAGCCAAAGAAGCAGCCAAGCATAAATTATTCGTTGACTTTCACGGCTCGTTCAAACCTGCCGGACTGGAACGTAAATATCCAAATGTACTTTCATACGAAGGGGTATTGGGCATGGAACAAGGAGGCAACTGCCGCCCGGCCAACAGTATCTATCTGCCATTCATGCGCAATGCAGTAGGCCCGATGGACTTTACGCCCGGTTCAATGCTTTCCGCTCAACCGGAAGACAATCGTTCCACACGTGCCAACGCCATGGGTTCGGGTACACGTGCCTACCAGATGGCATTGTTCGTAGTCTTCGAAAGCGGTTTGCAGATGTTGGCAGACAATCCGGTTTACTACTACCGTGAACGCCCGTGTACAGAGTTCATATCCAGCGTTCCCGTCACCTGGGACGAAACAAAAGTACTTTATGCCAAAGTAGGTGAAGCCGTAGTGGTAGCCAGACGAAAAGGTGACAAATGGTTCATTGGTGGTATTACCAACAACGAAGGGCGTACAATCAATCTCGACTTGAGTTTCCTGCCTGCCGGTCAATCATTCACCCTCACCTCGTTTGAAGATGGTATCAATGCCGACCGCCAGGCCATGGACTATAAGCAAAGGGAGAGTAAAGTAAACAATGCGACACAGCTTACCATCAAAATGGTACGCAACGGCGGATGGGCCGGTGTCATCAAATAACATCCCGGAATATGAAACTAAAACTCGTCTATATAGCCGCCCTGATTCTCTGTATGCCAATGTTGCATGCAGAGAATGGCTACGACTTGTGGCTCCGTTATCAGAAAGTAGACAACAGCCACTATTGAACAGTTATTCAAAAACGTTAGCTAAACTGAACTTCCCTGTAAACTCCGCCACACTGACAGAAGCAAAAAAGGAACTGCAACAAGGACTGGATGGCCTGTTGGATACTAATTTGCCGGAAACAGACGGTATCTCCAAAGGTACACTGCTGGTAGGTACTCCGGCTTCCTCAAAAGTACTATCCGGTATCCATGCGATAACCAACGAAATATCCGGCTTGGGCGATGAAGGATTCCTCATCAAAACCCTGAAGGTAAACGGAACGCCCTGTACCGTTATTGCAGCCCGGAAGGACATGGGCGTAATGTATGGTGTTTTTCATTTCCTCCGGCTTTTGCAGACCCAATCGGATATCAAAGAGTTAAACATCACGCAGATGCCCAAACTGCAAAGGCGTATGCTGAACCACTGGGACAACCTGAATGGAACGATCGAACGCGGTTATGCAGGCTACACACTTTGGGACTGGCAGCGCTTACCGGGATACATCGATCCGCGTTATCGCGATTATGCCCGTGCCAACGCTTCTATCGGTATCAATGGCACCGTTCTGAACAATGTAAATGCCAACGCACGCAGCCTGACCACCGAATATCTGATAAAGGCAGCCGCCCTTGCAGATGTTTTTCGTCCTTACGGCATCCGGGTATATCTGACAGCCCGTTTCAGTGCCCCGAAAGAACTGCGAGCTTTGAATACAGCCGATCCGCTGGACCCGGAAGTACGCCAATGGTGGAAAGATAAAGTGAAAGAGATCTATAAGTATATCCCTGATTTCGGAGGATTCCTCGTAAAAGCCAATTCCGAAGGGCAACCGGGTCCTCAGGACTATAAACGCACGCATGCCGACGGAGCAAACATGATGGCAGAAGCACTGGAGCCCTATGGCGGTATCGTGATGTGGCGTGCCTTCGTATACGAAAACTCCCGGAACGTAGACCGTGCGGGCAATGGCTATGAAGAGTTCAAGCCATTGGACGGAAAATTCAATAAGAACGTATTTGTACAGCCCAAAAACGGTCCGATTGACTTCCAGCCACGCGAACCTTTCCATCCGCTCTTCGGAGCAATGCCTCAGACACCACTGATGCTCGAATTCCAAATAACGCAAGAGTACCTCGGATATGCTACCAACCTCGCCTATCTGGGTCCGTTATTCGAAGAGTGTCTGGACGCCGATACATACACCAAAGGAAAAGGGACAACCGTTGCCAATGTATTGGAAGATTACAACCGTTCACACGGCATCTCCGGCATTGCGGGAGTTGCCAATATCGGTACGGATATCAACTGGTGCGGACATCTGTTCGGACAGTCCAACTGGTATGCTTTCGGGCGCATGGCGTGGAATCCGGAACTTTCGTCAGAAGAAGTGCAGATGAATGGCTGCGTATGACGTTCAATAACAATACAAGCTTTGTGAATCCGATCAAAGAAATGATGCAGCAATCACGCGAAACGGTAGTAAACTATCGCAATCCGCTGGGATTGAATCATATCATGAATTTTGCGACTCACTACGGTCCCGGCCCCTGGTACAAAGACCCTCACTGGGATGCCAAAGATTATCATAAAGCGGACGAAACCGGTATTGGCGTAGATCGTACTTCCAAAGGGAGCAATGTTGTCAATCAATATGCCAAACCTTTGGCAGAGATACTTGAAAATCTGAATACCTGCCCGCAAAAAGATCTGTTATGGTTCCATCACCTGCCCTGGGATTACAAGATGCCGTCCGGAAAAATCTTATGGGACGAATTGGTAGCATACTATTATAAAGGAGTAGATGAGGTACGCGGGATGCGTAAACTCTGGGACTCTATGGAAGGTAAAATCGATGCCGAACGATTCAATCACGTCAAACAACTACTAAAAGTACAGGAGGACGAAGCTATCTGGTGGAGAGACGGCTGTGTTCTTTATTTCCAGACATTTTCTAAAAGACCGATACCGTCACAATACGAACACCCACAACACACACTTGAATATTACAAAAGAATCCCTTTCCCCTACAACTGGGAAGGAAAGTATGAATAAATAATCAGACAGAATCATGAAACACATAATCACAGTAAGTATCCTTTTTATACTCTCCCTTTTACAAACCATACAAGCCAAGGGAAAAGATGAATACTGGTATACACCTAAAGCAAGTCCGGAAGAACGGAAAGAAAGCTTCCTGAAATATTATGCCGAACACGGGCGAAAAGATTTCCTAACGGGAATCTTCAACCAGATAGCCCGTGTTGCCATTGGCCAGCCAATGGAAGATGAACCAACCTATAAAGCAGTTGCTTTGGTACGTTCTAACCGCGACTGTAATGACTTCTCAATCAACGGTATGCTACGGCTCCTCTATATGGACCGGGAAAAAACAGTGATTCCTGCACATCTTAAAAAAGAGATAGAGGCTTGCGTACTCGACTTTAAATACTGGTGGGACGACGGACGCGTGATACGACCTACCGGTGTTATCATACGGAAAACCATCAGGCACTCTACCACACAGCCGAACTGCTTGCCGGACAGCTCTACAAAGACAGGATATTTACCAATGGCATGAATGGTGTACAGCACGTGCAACATGCCAAAGAACGCCTGGAACGGTGGCTGGATTTCCGGTTCCGATTCGGATTCAGCGAATGGCTGTCTACCTATTACGAGGTAGAAGCAATGCTACTCGCCAATCTGTATGATTATGCCGAAGACGAAGCTATACGCAAAAAAGCAGGTATGGTGCTGGATCTGTTGATGTTCGACATGGCTCTGAATAATTTCGAAGGCATGATGGGTTCTACCAGCGGACGTATGTATGCTCATTCTCTTATCAATGGCTCACACAATACCTCTCCGCTGACAAAGCTGATGTTCGGAGTCGGCACTTTCGACCGTGATGAAGTAATGGCTCCCATTGCCCTGTCCACCAGTAAATATCAATGTCCCAAAGTCATACAGGAAATCGCTATCGATTATCAGCGCCCCATGCTCAACCGTCAGCGTATAAGTATCAATGTGGAAGATGCACCCTCTTACGGACTCTCTTATGACAATGAACTGGACTGTCACCTCTTTTGGGGTATGCAGGAATTTATTCACCCATTGGCAATCAAAATGTCCAAACAGATCTCAGAAAAGTACGACACCTGGCCCTATCGTAACTACGACCAATATATCCGTAAGTACGAAGAACAGATTAAAACCTACGGTAAACTGGTAAATTCACACCTCGACCGTTTTGCTTTATCCGAAGCCAACGTGGAAACTTATCGTACCCCGGAATATATGCTCAGTAGTGTACAGGATTACCGTCCGGGAGCTCCGGGTTATCAACAACACATCTGGCAGGCCACTCTGGGCAACCGTGCTATCGTCTACACCAATCACCCCGGAGGCAAAAACCTGAAATATTCGCCAAACTACTGGGCAGGTAATGAAATCCTACCACGGGCGGCACAGCACAAAAATGTAGTAGTATGTATCTACAACATCCCCGAAAACCAAAAAAACGATTATACACATGCCTACTTCCCCAAAAATGATTTTGATGAAGTACTGATAAAAGGTAACTGGACTTTCGGACGCAAAAAAGACGGCTACGTAGCGCTCTATTCACAAAATGCCACTACATATCAGGCGGGTGAAAGAGGAGATATATGCGATTTACTTGCATCGGGCCGGCAAAACATCTGGATCTGCGAGACCGGAACAAAAACAGAATGGGGCGACTTTACTAAATTTGTAAATGCGATCTCATCGGCTAAAGTGTCTTGCCAGGAACTAAATGTTAATTATACTTCTCCGTCTATCGGAAATGTAACATTTGGCTGGCAATCTCCGTTTACTATAAAAGGAAAAGAACAGGAACTCAGATGGAAATACCGTTACGACAATCCTTACTGCAAAGCCTTGTTCAATTCACGTAAAATTGAAATCAAAAAAGGATCGGAGAAACTGATTCTCGATTCAACCAAACTCTAATTCTGACACAATATGAAACACCTTATTATTTACATTTTATCTTCTTTCCTATTATTGACCGGTTGGACTGCCAACGCACAAAATAACTCGATACCACGTCCGGAATATCCACGTCCACAGTTTGAACGCGCAGAATGGAAAAACCTGAACGGCCAATGGAGCTATACATTCGACTTTGGCAAATCGGGCAGAGACCGTAAGTTATACAACAGTACAGGATTTAACGAGTTTATCACCGTCCCATTCTGTCCGGAAAGTAAATTATCGGGAGTAGAATACAAAGATTTCATCCCAGCCATGTGGTATCACCGTAAGTTACAAGTTCCGGCAGACTGGCAAGATAAAAAGGTTATCCTTCACTTTGGCGGAGTAGATTATTACTCAGTAATCTATATCAACGGGCAAGTGGCAGGCAGACATTGGGGAGGTAGTTCCTCATTCGGAATAGACATTACACGGTTTGTTAAATACGGAGAAGAACAACAACTTGTGGTATACGTAGAAGACGACCAGCGTAGTGGAACCCAGGGAAGAGGAAAACAATCGGGTAACTTCTATTCACAGGGATGCGACTATACCCGTACTACCGGCATCTGGCAGACCGTATGGATGGAAGCAGTAGATGCCTGTGGATTAAAGTCTGTTCGTATCACACCGGAACTGGACCAGAAATGTTTCACCGTTCAACCGGAGTTCTACGGATTACAAGCCGGACAAAAGCTCCGTGTCAGTGTAAAGGATGGTGATCGCGTAGTCAGCAAACAGACACAAACTGCTGCCACTCCTCTGACACTGATGTTACCATTGAAAACTGTAAAAACCTGGTCACCCGGTTCGCCCTTCTTATACGACATCGAACTGGAAGTATTGGATGCCAAAGGAAAAGTGATTGATCATGTCAATTCTTATGCCGGTATGCGCAAGGTACATATCGAAGGAAATAAATTCTTTCTCAATAATGAGCCCTGTTATCTGCGCTTTGTACTCGATCAGGGATTCTATCCCACAGGTGTATGGACTGCTCCCACAGATGCAGATCTGAAACGTGATATCGAACTTAGTCTGGCCGCAGGTTTCAACGGAGCACGCCTTCACCAGAAAGTATTTGAAGAACGTTTCCATTACTGGGCCGATAAGTTGGGATACCTTACCTGGGGAGAGTCGGCAAGCTGGGGTCTTAATACCAGTAGCCCGGAAGCCGCCCGGAACTTCCTCACCGAATGGGAGGAAGTAGTAGTTCGCGACCGCAATCACCCTTCAATCATTGTATGGACCCCATTCAATGAAACCTGGGACCGCCCGAATGACAACGAACAGGCACGCCAACACGACCGTTTCATTTCAGACGTTTATAAACTCTCACACAATCTGGATTATCGTCCGGTAAATGATGCCAGTGGAAATTACCATGTGATGACAGACATCTGGAGTGTACATCATTATGCACAGAGCGGTGAAGAGATGAAAAAACGGTTGGAAATAAAGGACGGTAAGCTCCCCCAGAAAGATGTGAAGAAAGAAGTTCCCTATGAAGGACAGCCTTACTTCCTCGACGAATATGGTGGTATCAAATGGGTGCATGGAAAGCAGTTTGCCAAAAACAGCTGGGGCTACGGACAAGGTCCCAAAACACTTGACGAGTTTTATGCCCGACTGAAGGACATTACATTTACTGTTCTCGAATTTGATTTTGTGGCCGGATATTGCTACACCCAGCTAACAGATGTAGAACAGGAACAGAACGGTATTTATAATTACGACCGTACCCCGAAGTTTGATATGGAGATTATCAAATCCATATTCAACAGACTACCGGAGAAGAAATAAGAACAAAAACATATATCATGAAACGAAACGGCCTACTCATTCTATTGTTGTTTCTAAGCAGTAACCTACCCGCACAGAATTCCTTCGACCTCGTCATTGTCGGAGGAAATCCGGGAGGTATCATGGCAGCCATCGCTGCAGCACGGCAAGGCAAAACTTCCGTCATACTGGAACGAACCAACCACATTGGCGGACTTCCGGCCAATGGACTTGGAGCTACCGACATTGCAACCCGCGAAGCTACTACGGGACTATTCTCTGAATTCACCTCTCGTATCAGACAGTATTACATCAGTCATTACGGAGCCGATTCACCCCAAGTGAAAACTTGCAGTAACGGTTTTCACTTCGAACCATCCGTAGCCGCCCGTATTTTTGAAGAGATGCTGAATGAGCAGAAAGAGAAGATCACCGTGCGCCTGATGCGTCAGTTTGATGCAGAGAACAAAAACATCTGCATCAGAAACGACCGTATCGAGAGTATCTGTATCCTGAACAGGGAAAACGGACAAAAAGAAACCTATCAGGGGAAAATCTTTATAGATGCCACTTATGAGGCGATTTAGGAGCCGCAGCAGGTGTGCCGTTCCGTGTCGGTCGTGAAAGCCGGGAAGAATTTAATGAACCGGGAGCCGGAAGGACCTATGAATACTGGAAAAGCCTCCCTGCCGATGGAAGTACCGGGCAGGCAGATAACGCTGTGCAAGCTTATAACTATCGTTTGTGTCTCACAAACGATCCAAAGAACATGGTTCCTTTCACCCGACCGGATAACTACAACCGAGACGAATACGTCTCTCTCATAGAGGATGTATGGACCGGACGTAACACACAACGGGCCATGCTGAAAGTGACAAATGAGATGTTGGAAGAAAATCGCCGGCATATCGCAAAAGGCAACAGAACCAAACTTCCCGGAGACAGCTGGGGGATCTGGAAACTAAGTATCTCGTCAACCTGCCGAACCAAAAGACTGACGGTAACAATCAGCACGCTGCTTTCCTTTCTACCGATCTGCCCGAAGAAAACTGGCCATGGCCCACCTCCTCGTGGGAATGGCGGGATAAATTTGCCAAACGCTTAAAAGACTATACTTTAGGGCTTTTCTGGTTTGCCCAGCATGATAAAGAACTCCCGTCCCACTTCCGCAAGGAAATGCTGAAATGGGGACTGGCAAAAGACGAATATCCCGATAATGAATCCTTTCCCCGGCAAGTATACGTACGCGAAGGCCGTCGTTTTGAGGGAGTTTACTTCTTCACAGCAGCCGATGCACTTCCGGTCAGTCCGGGTAAACGTCC
The DNA here is from genome assembly GCA_000613465.1 of Bacteroides nordii WAL 11050 = JCM 12987. Taxonomy (GTDB): domain Bacteria; phylum Bacteroidota; class Bacteroidia; order Bacteroidales; family Bacteroidaceae; genus Bacteroides; species Bacteroides nordii. The sequence goes on along the minus strand of BAJA01000007.1, from coordinate 141,040 downwards.
TCCTTTACATTCAAGTAGTGTGACCGCCAGTCATTATGCCCTCGACTCTCATGCTGCCCGCAAAAGAGAAACAGGAAGAGTACATCTGGATGGATTCATCAGTTATCCCACAGCCGTTTACACCGTACCTTTAGGAGTAATTCTACCTAAAGACGTAGACAACCTGCTATTGCCGGTACCTGTATCCGGTTCTCACATCGGTTTCTCCACCTTACGCATGGAACCTTGTTGGATGGCTCTGGGACAAGCTGCCGGTATCACAGCAGCACTTGCCATAGACAAAGGAGTGAAAGTACGAAATGTGGATATACCTTCACTACAGGATATTCTGATAAAACAAAAAGCCACCCTTATCTATTTTCGAGATGTAAAACCAACGGATGATGCTTTCCCACTGGTACAATATCTGGGCCTGCGCGGATATCTTCCGGACTGGAATGCTTCATTACAACAGCCGATAGATGAGAGCACCTTACGCAACTGGAGCAATTTGTGCGGTACACAGCTAAAAGCGACTCCCGGACAAACAACCCGACTGAAAGTACTGACAGACATATACAAGTTACAATCGGAAAGAACCGGATTATTCTGACTCCTCCGGAGATAAATAAAATACGCAAAATAAGATATGCCTCCAGTAATCAGTTCTGGAGGCAAAATCATATCACAAATATAATTCAATGTATCGATAAACAAATGCATAAGTAACTGTTCAAAATTATAGGATACTATTATTAAAACGCAGAAACTCGCAGATTCACGCAAAGCATATCATCACTCAAGTATAGCGCAGCTATTTAATCTACAATCATTTGCGTTTCAATAATAATATCATATAATTTAGAACAATTACTTACTAAATAATATCGCTAACAAACCATTGTATGCTATTTACAGTTCGGTAGCTCAGCAATAACGATATGATAGGGATTACATTTAGCAGAATCCTGAAATTGTAGTTATTTCAGAAATACAAATAGGGTGAAAGGAGAGGTAAAGGAGAGTCTTATAGATTGAAAATATGCTACATACGCGTCCTTAACCAGCATGCTAATAATCAATGTATTACAAAATCTATTTTTTCTCTACGAAGATCGAGTCGTTTCTCTACGGAGATCGGGTCGTTTCTCGTAGAGCATCGAGGCGATCTTCGTAGAGAAACGAAATGAAAGTTTGCATATTTAACAACAGGCATAAAGGGTGAAGAAAACAGCCTCGCTTTGTTGTAACGAAAAAGGAAACCGGATGGAGATATAAACACCCTTAAAATAATCTTTCAATAAATATAGTTTAGATCATCAGTAATGGATAATTGAATAAAGCCTAAAGCAGGCTCTACTTTTTGAATGTATATCGAATGATAATCGGATTACTATCCTGATTTACAGAATTATATCTTTTCTCGTTGTCTTCATCTAATAAATCCGGATTTATAAATCGATCTAAAGCCTCCGAAGAAACAATAGAATATGCAAACGACTCATCTAATATTTTGGGAGCTACAATATCAACTTCTTTAAATCGGTTACAAACGACAGGATATTGATAAAAAAGTTTATATATCTTATTTTTTAAGCAAAACTGGGTAACATAATATCGCGAATTTTCACAATAAGTGATAAAAATAGAATAGAATTACTTAAACACCCATTTGTTGACAATCATAACCCGCTCATTAAACTCCAGATTCTTGTATTGCTTCGGACAATCATCAAATTGATATTCATCTGTTAATATGGTTACTAATGTATTAGGTAGATTAGAAGACTTCATCGTTCCTAAAGAAAAATAACCGGGAAAATCCACTAAAGGTTTCTTAAAGATTGTCATCTTTTTTGCCTCTTTAGAATATAGAGAAAATACTCCGGAAGTGTAACCGGGCAAAACCCACAACGAGAAAATATAATTGTCAGTATTAAGTATTATAGAACAGTTTGAATACTCTTCTTTGAGACCAATCGTACTATCAATACCTTTAAAATCACCCAGCATTTTCGCATTTGCTCTCAACTGTATCACTTTTTTTAATGAATGATCTTTCGTATTAAAAGAGTAATAGTTTCCGGTAGGAGGTTCGTAGATACCAATTAGTCCGCCTCCAAGCACAGATAAGGTGTTCCAACTACTATGAATATAAGGATAAACATCTTCATTTGCATACACTACCTCTGACTTTTCACCTTTTTTATTCATAATCCAAATTCCACGGTTATTTTTTGCAGGCGCTAACCGATGACATAAAAACTCCCCATTCGGCAAATATACAATATCCTCATATACAAAGCTAAACGGAAATGAAATCACATTTATAAAATTTCCCTCCTGAGTATAACTAAATATCCTCCGAGTATCAAGATCACTTACAAACACAGTATCTCCATTCAAGAAACAAGAACTACACGAAGAAAATTCTCCCGGCCCATTTCCAAGTTTTCCTATCATATTTAGAAAATTTCCTTGACTATTAAAACGGAATATTATTTCTTGTTTACTATCATGAACATAGATATTTGTATCGGCAAACAAGACATCTGCAGTAACACCAAAAAACAAAGGTTTTGGCAACTCTAATCTAACCGAAATTAAAGTGTCAATAAATGACGATACCGGCACTTCTTCAACTGGATTAAATAAATCCACCTCAACAACAGGAAAAATATCTTTCTCATTATTTCTATCCTTACAGGATACAGTTACCAGCACACCCAGTATTACTATAACAACCTTGATCAAAATTCTCATATTTTATTTATTTTTTAATGATTAAGAGAATACACCCTCTTAATCACAATATAGAGCAAAATAATTCGCACAACCAATATTTAATAAGTCTACTCTCTCCCAAAAGATTGATGCTACAAAGAAACATAAAGTATATTCAAAAGATGTATACAACAGTGCCAAAACTGTCTGATTCTGTAAGAAAGCATAAACTACAACAGTTTTATCCGAATTAATTCAAACAATTAACACCTTCTATTAAATTATCCAATATTTTTCTCACAATAAAATGATAATTCCAACCTCTTAATCTGATTTTATAGTTGTCTAATTGAAAAAAACACTGTTGAAATGTATATATTAGCAACAACAAAGCATATTAGAATTAAACAATTGAAACATACTATATTGCATGATTATTATTTGATTTCTGATTATAAAACACCCGGATGATTTTAGTGATAACATCCGGATGTTCAGCAAAAGAACATCCCCATGTTGTGCTCCAAAACATGGGGATGTTTTTAATTCTCATCTTTGTAGATAATAGATGAAGAAAGCAAACGATCTATAGAGATAAAGTACGTTATGATTAAGTATAAGAAAGTATATGTTTAGAAGAAAACAATCAATGCCTCCATATCAATCATCCTCTACGTAAATAAAACAACATAGGTTATCATTTATATAAATAATCATTCTCAACATCAACGAACAATAATCTTCGCAGACTGTTTCTTTACTCCATCCTGATTTATATTCAGAAGATATACTCCCGGAGTGGAAGGTGCCGACAACAGCAACGGGCTATTCGAATAAAAGTCTGAACGAGATATACTTAAACCATCAATAGAGAGTATCTCAATCTGATATAAACCTGTTTCAGCCGTATGAAAATGAATTTCCATCGCCTCTCCTTTCACCGGAGATGACGGATGAACCACAAACTGATTTCCATTTACAGACGGATTAACAACTCCGGTTGTTGTAGCGACTGCATACGCTCCGACAGGAATATCTATCATATCTCTATAATTATTACCATCCATATCTCTAAAGACATATCGTCCGGGAATATTTGATTTTGTCCCCGCTTTAGCACACGGTGAACTGGCAAGCAGATGAAAATCACCATTCAGAGGATTTACAAAATTAGGACCGGATATATTCTCATTCTTTTCGTGCAATACAATGACTGGCTGATCTACTGTGGTAGTCGCTTGTCGGACAGCACAATTATAGGCGGGTATATCCACAAAATCCAAAGGGGAATTATCTACGTCATAGTTATTCCAAAACAAAGAATTTTTGATAGCTGACAAAGCAGCACCTAAAGCCATTTCTACTGCATACTCTCCTTTTTTCATCGCAACATTATTCACAATTGTAGAATTATAAATGTAAGCTCTTTCGCTCATATATATAGCCGATGCTTCGGGAGCTTGATTATCATATACAAGGCAAGAGATAACATATGACCCCTCGTTCAGATACAAACCTCCTCCCATTCCTTTGATAGTATTCGCATCCACTCTCCTTACTCCACGCAGCTTATTGTACTGCAAAGAGTGTATCTTATTAATAGAGTTACTTGCAAAATTCACATACCACAACTCTCCCAGCCCAGTAGTCGACGCTGCTGTTGACGACCAGTACCGATTGCCTTCAATGGGAGTTTTATTATTTTTTTTCAGAGTTTCATTAACCAGGACTCCGGTTTCAGACAGAGTTCCGGATAAAGTGTCCGGTGACAGGAGAGTGCTCCATTCGCCGATAGAAGGTATGTACCAATCAGAGATTGTTCCGGCTGAAGTAACCGGTTTATACTCCGAAAGAGCTTTTGCAGCCCGGGATTGCACCAGTGCCTCCGTATTCTTTTTACCGTCCCAATCTTGCAAAGCATTCTCCAGTTTATAGTAGCTTTTCAACCCAACAACAGAAGACTGGAAATTTTTCCCGTATTCTTCAACTGCCAAAATATGAGCTTTACCTTCACTTGCATAAAAAACAACTCCACCCAATGACTCTATATAATCACCTATATTAGCATTACCACCTATATTATGGCGTATAATACAAGCCTCCAACACAGTATTGTTGAAAAGACAAGCCCCTGCTCCGGACAGGGCATATCCATTCTGAATAACAAATCCCGATATAACAGTACGGGATGAGAAGTCTTTCTCCTGAGTAAGTACTCTCTGCTTATTCCCTCCATCCAAAATAGTCAGATTCTGTCCGCTTCCGGGGAACTGACGGTCTATAAAGGATCTTTCCGTTCCATCAAAACCTCCCCCCATACAAACGCCGTCTTTCAGAGTAAATCCGCCATAATAAGTACCTGCGGCAACACAAATTGTATCACCGGCAGATGCATTATTTATCATATCCTGCAAATTGTTTGAAGCATGAGCCCAAGAGATACCAGACCCCTGACCGGAACTTACCGGCTTCACATAATAACTCTTTGCCGACAAAAAAGATACAGCAATAAGAGAGAATAAAATTACTAACAGGTTTCGTTTCTTTATCATGATCATTGAAGAGTTAGTTTTAGATAGTTAGTAGACAAATTTTTCCCTCCATTCGAGGAAACAGCCGTTAAAGACATCTTAAAATATTTGGTGCCGGAGGTATGAAATGTATAATCTCCCATATTCAGTGTTTCCATTTTCTCAGCACCCGTTGTTGCCTGAGAGAATGGTTTTCCGATATCCGTATAATTTATATTATCCTCAGATACTGCCCATCCACACTCCCCACGGCTACTTTTAGACAATTTATAATTTAATGATATGTTATAAGTCCCCGCTGAAGGAATCTCTAATTTATAGACAACATAGTCTCCTACCGCATTCATACCGGCAAATGAACTGTACCCCCCTTCCGAATCGGGATTACCATTAAAAACAGAAGACATTTTTATCTTATCATCAGAAAGAATAAGATTGTCGTGCAGGTTTTCCAGATCATAGCGCAAACCACCACTAAAGCCAGGATAACCATCCACCTCTTCTTCACCCTCGGGAACAGAAGTGCAACGTAATTCTCCCTGCCCATTTTCGTCTAACAGGATCCGATAGTGATTTACTTTATTTTCTGTCTGATAATATAAAATAGCCAAAGCCTCTTCGTTCGCCTTTCCTTTAAGAGTAACAGTCAGTACATCATCCATATAGTTTTCCTGGTAGTCATCTACATTCTCGTCCATATAAAGCACCTGCACCGGCTGACCGGCTTTCATTTCCTGTATCCAGAATGCTTTTCCACGAGAACTGTTCTGGTACATATTGATAGCAAATGCCCCTTTCTTTAAATCAGCTCCCGTAAAAACGCCCTCAAAATGATAGGTAAACTGCCGGGTATCATCAAGTGTTATATCTTCAATCAGATAGTACTTCCGATCATCCAACCAACGAATCGGAAGAGGCATCTTACCAATATGTCCTACTTCGCCACAATTACTACTGATTAGTAGAGCCTTATCTTTCTGTTCAGTAGTATACATCCAGGATAGGGCCCCGAACCAAAATCCCAGTTTGCCACTTCATTGCTATCCCAACCCTTCCCCAGATAAACCGGGCGAATAATTTGTGTAGACATATCAGCAATACGTTTACTTCTACGCCATTTATTGAACTTAGCCATCAGCTCTATCCCTTTCTGACTCCACTGATCGGGACAAACACCGAATTTGATATCACGGGCTACCATAAATTTATAATAATCCTCCATCAGGGCACTATGTGTACCTCCAAAGTAAACAGAATTGAGAGGGTAATGCCCAAAACAATAACTTACCATCCCAATAACACCTCCTCCGGCATCTCCTACAGAAGTCATAAATCCGTTATAGGGAATATGAAGCAGTTCCACCGCCCTGTCTCCCTGAGTAGGATGGATGTCCAGTTCACTGGTTACTTTTACGATGTATTGCGGATACTTATCAGCCAGCTCATTCATCAGGTTCTTTGTTCTGACTACCTTCCTGTAGACATTGTCACTGGGATAACTATGCGAAGTTTCATCAAGCACTTGCCACATCTCTGTAAGATCAACCATCTGATGAGACATATGATGATCCTCCAACAATGTTCTTACTTTCTCTCTTTTTGCTGAAATAAAAGCCGGATCAGACAAGTCAAACCCCATGTTATGATTGCCTCCACTCATACTGTACCACAGACCAAACATAAGCCCGTTGTCATGGATAAAATCGGTTAATCCTTTAAAATCGGTCGTTACCATAGGAGAGGGAACTATTTCATCCGGTGTGTGCCACTATTATCAAGACCGGTATTCGTACTGTTAGGGTTATTCCATCCATCATCCACATCACCATATCCATTCCTGCCTCCTTTGCTTTAGGTATGACAACTTCACGGTAAAAACGGTCAGTACGCTTTCCGGTAGTAAACCAGTCCCAGTCATTTGTATTAAATAAAGTTTGCGTATCGTGATATTTATAGCGTTTACGCAAATGCTCTTCTACTGCCATTTTACCGTCTACCATATCTCCGGTAAATAAAGTGAGGTTAACCGCTATATATTCAAATTTCTCTTGTGGAAAGAGTACCAACTGGAACGATTCCGGATGGGTAATCACCTGTACATAATCGGAAGCGGATGAAGACCAGGCTGTTGCACCGGCAAAAGAGCGGTGCATATATTCATAAGCGGATGAAGGAACTTCCGGGCCATACTGAGTCCGCCAATTCACTTCCGGTGCCAGATACCATCCTGTCCCATCTTCGTATCTGTTTAAAAGAACTTTAGCCACTCTTTTTCCTTTATTATACAAAGGAGCTTCTTCCACACCTCCAGTAGTACTTTCCCACTTCGTATTGCAGGAAAAATGCAAATGATGAGGATTGTTAGGAAGATTTAAACGCAAAACGGTTGATTCTTCAATAACAAAACGATAATTACCGGTGAGGTTCTTTAAATAGTTCTGTATACGTAGCCCTGACTTGCCATCATAGATTTCGGCACATATAGTTACTTCCAAATCTTCGTTTTGAACAACAACAGAAAGTCGTTTTCCCAAAGACTCTTTCCCGGAAAAAGTTGTCATCAGAATGTCTTCTACAGAAGAACCGGCCAGGCTCCATCCTTTCATTCCGGCAGAATATTCAAACGGATAGGATACAAGTTCTCCTTCTTCTGTTTTTTTATGAGCCACCGCCCTTCCTTTATAATGGAATAAAGAGGAACTTCCGTGTCCGGTCAGGCATTCCGACTGAGAAGTTTTATTATACAAATGAGTAAAAAGTAATTGCCCTGAAGAATTCAGTTCTATTTGAGCTGACAAGGTTTCATTTTCAATAAGCCACACCGAAGTTCCTTCCCGGGTTGAAGGAGTAATGCTGGCTTTGTCTTCGGCAGCAATAGAAATAAAGGGCCACAATAATAACAAAGGTAAAAGAATTTTCTTCATAAATCAGCGGATTTGTTTTCATACTATTAAGAATCAGCTACACCAAAGTGCTTGACTCTACAAAAATATGTGCCGAAATACAAATCAAACTTCTTTTTTGTGACAAAAATGTCTCCAATAATGTCTTTACACTATTGAAGTCACTTTTGTCACGAAAAAGGACACTTATAGATGCGATTTTTATGATAAAGTCTCATCCTTATGATTATGAGCCTCGCGGAACTCTCTCGGAGTGGTATTGAATCTCTTATCAAACTCTTTATAAAAATGAGAACGATTATTGAATCCCGACTTATAGATAATCTCCTGAATCGTGAGCTTTGTAGTTTTCAGTAACTTAGCCGCATGATGAACCCTGTAATCTTTGATAAAGTCTTTTGGAGGTAGCTGATCAAGCTCTTTAAACTTGCGATACAAATTACGAATACTGAGCTGCAGATAACTCGCCATATCTTCCGGAGAAAGTTCGGCATTATCCATATTCTCATTAATAAAGGCAATCACATTCTGCATGAAGTCCTTATCTTCTTTCTGCATAAGTTGCCCGTTTGTAAACTCATACGCACTGGCAGAAGAATTATAGTACTCTTTTAATTTATTGCGATTATCAAGCAAACGGTCTACCACCGCACACAGATAAGTCGCATTAAACGGTTTCGGTATATAGGCATCCGCTCCCGCTTCGATACCCTCTATTTTTTCTTCATTCGTATTCTTTGCCGAAAGAATGATCAATGGAATGTACATCGTATGCTTATTCTGTTTGATCTGACGGGTGAGTTCAAAGCCGTCCGTTCCCGGCATCATGATATCAGTAATAACAAGATCGGGCATCTCGGCTTTCAGGATAGCCATTCCCTTCTCGCCGTCATCAGCTGTTACTATCCGATATTTGTCAGAAAGAATCTCCTGAACTAATCCCAATATCTCTTTATTGTCATCAATAACCAATATCTTCGCTTTCATGTCATTTGGAAGTTGCTCTAACGAAACAAGCGGTACAGGTATCGTTTCATTCTCAGTTGTTTCAGACATTTCTGCCTTATCCGGCTGATGGGAAGAAACAGAGGAAATCTGTTTTCCATCTGTCAACGGAGTTAACTCCAGTTCGGGCAGACTCACAATGAACTCTGCATATTTATCAACCTCACTTTCAATATGAATTTCCCCCTTTAATAACTCAACCATACTGTGGCAAATAGCCATTCCCAAACCGTTACGGGAAGAAAGCCCTTTCACTGCATTCTCTTCTATATTATCCAATATGCTATACCGATTGAAGATCAGCTCCCTGTTTTCTTCGCGAATACCTTTTCCGGTATTGTACACCCGCAACAAGAGGTGACTATTTTCAGTCAATACTCTGATACGAATAATACCTCTCCGGGGTATATTTAAAAGCATTGGAAATCAAGTTATTCAGTATCTTAGACAAACATCTGAAATCCGTATTCCAGTAAATGGATTTATCGACCTCCATCTCAAACGTGACTTTGTTTTGTTCCGCCAATTCGGAGAAGGAAACTGAAAGATCATTCAGCACTTCGTTGATATTCACCTGCTGGATATTACATGTTTTATGTCCTGTCTCCATCCTTCGAAATTCGATAACTTCCTGTATCAGCGCATTCAAACGTTCTGTATTCGATTTGATAAGCCGGACATACTTCCGGGTAAATGAATCTGTATTCGGATGTGTCAGAATTCGTTCACAGGGTCCGTAAATCAAAGTCAATGGTGTACAGAACTCATGGGTGATGTTAGTAAAGAATCGTAATTTTTCTTCATATACCTCTTCTTTATGGCGCTCCTCAAGCTTCTCGGCAATGATTTTTCTTTTTCGCTCATTTCGTTGCCCTATCCAGCGGAAAACATAGAAACCAATACCAATAATCAATAAAAAATAACCGATCTTGGCATAAATACTAAAATACCAGGGAGGAAGAATAACAATGGTAATACTTTCATATTGATCTTTAGAACCATCGGTACCACTATTATAGCGTACTTTCAACACATATTTCCCAGGAGGAATACTTGTGAAATGTGCCTCGTTTGTCTGTTCGGTATTCATCCAGACATTACTGAAGTTTTCCAACAGGTATGAGTAACTGCTATTTGCCCCATTGATAAAGTCCATAGCAACAAAAGATATAGAGAAGAAATTTTGATTGTGTTTCAATTCCAGATATCGATTCTCGCCCTCTCCTTTCATCAAATCGTTGATATTATAGTCTTCATTGAAAATACGTAAACGGGTAAAATAGATCTCGGGCACCATTTTATTTTCTGTTATGGAATCCTCTTGAAGCCATACCACTCCATTGATCCCACCAAAAAAGATAGAACCGGTGAACGGACTCTGATAATAGGCATTATCACTAAACTCAAAAACATCCAAACCTGTTTTGTAGTTATATTGACGAAAGACTTCGCTATCGGGATTGAACTGAATAATACCGGTATTGCTACTGAGCCACAAATTGCCACGGCTATCTTCTTTCATCCCATGTATCGTATTATTAGGCAAACCTTTATTTTCACTGTAACTGGTAAAAGATACACTATCTTTCTGATAACTGTCCAAACGGGTCAAACCATAGCTGGAGCCGAACCACAAACGTTGTTTACTATCCTTCAGAATACAAAGAATATCATCAATAGGCGGAATACCCACTTTGTTAAACCGGATATTCTGATAACTACCTGTATACATATTGAAACGAAACGCTCCGGAACCACGTGTACCGAGCCAAAGAATAGAATCATTCTCGGCATACATCGAATAAATCTGTATATCAAAACGCTTACCTCTTACCTCTGAGAGAAAAGCCTTGCTATCCTTGACAATAGGTTTATTGCCCTTCCACTCCACCGACAGTTTTAACAATCCTTTGTCTGCTCCTACCCATAAAACAGAATCACTGGCTTCATAAATGGTATGTACATACCGGGCATCGGAAATACGATGTATCTTCTGATCATCATAAGAATAATAACTGATTCCAGGTCCATCGGAACAAATCCAAAGAATATTTTTCCGGCTCAGTGAAAAAGCGAAAACAGAATTATTAGCCAGTCCATCCTGCATCGTATACTGAATGACATTGGAAGAAGAATATTCTTTTGCCATGCGATAGTTCTTGATGCAGATTACTCCATTATCTTTTGTTCCAAGCCAGAGGTTTTCGTCTTTATCTGTCTGAATAGCACGAACCGGGCGTTTTTTCTTGATAGGAAGCTGATTCAAAGTTATGTTACAGAAAGTATAAGCATCTTTTGTATAAGCAAACACACCTTGCCCATCAGTACCAATCCAGATTATATTCTGTAATTCGTCTTTCCACAACGAAAAAACGCCACAATTTATATCAATCTTTTCACTTCTATAACCTTCCTTTGCAATAAGCCGGAACAAACCGTTGGTCTTAAAACCAATCAGAATATCATCATCATCAAAAATGATGGTAGAGATTATGCCGTTCTGGTTGACAAGTTCAGAGATATTCGCGATATACTCTGCCTTCCCCCTATTCACTGTATATAAATCACGCTTGAGATCAACAAAAGCGAAACGCCCCCCATTATAACAGAAGTTTATTATCTCTGCCGAATGAGTGAGACCGGGATGTCTCACAATCCGCGGCGTCTTTTCATTTTTGAAATCGACAGTAAACTTCCTGACTTTGCCTTGTAATGTAATCCAGATAGTATCATTGTCATCAATGGTAAAATTGTGAGCATATAAGTTCGTTATGTCCTCGCCAACAGAGATATCTATGAACCTTTTATTCACCTCATCATAAAACGAGATGAATCCCTGTTTACCTAATACAAAAAGATGATCTTTGCTGTCCTTTGCTATAAAATAACTATCACGAAACTCATCATAAGATTCTTCTATGCTGTTTTTCTTACGGGAGAGTTTATTCAGTCCCCACTTTGTATTTACCCATAAACACTGGTCTTTTGTTTCAATTATTTCTCTTATTACATTGCTCGAAAGACTCTTTTGGCTATTGACATGTGGTTTATAGACATAAATATCCCGGCCATCATACATATTCAACCCATCATAAGTACCCACCCACAGAAAACGCTCGCTATCTTGAAACAGACAGATAACAGAACTATTGGAAAGACCATCCCGATTGGTTATCTGTTTAAGATTATGAGAATAGGAAAAGAGTGCAACTAAAGAGAATATTCCTATCAAAAAACTCCTGATTCTTGTTTCCATATTATCCTACATAAGGTTAAATTCAATTCATAGTAAAACACAATTTTCTTCAAGCAGTAATCATCTAATATACATTAATACTTTATCACCTATACAAAAGGCTCTTTTACATTACAAAGAAAACAAAAAAGCAGGGATTGACAAAAAGAAAAGAGTATGAAATGATATCTTTAGAGAGCTATTACTCATAAGAATCAGTAGCTGATCAGATAAATAGTACTCTGTGAAACTTTGTGTTACTCTGTGGTGAGTTCATATCTGTACGGTTTTGAGCTTAATGGCGTTTGTCATTGCCATCAGTCTCTTTCTCCGGTATTGATAAAGCTCTATCCCGTAGAGTAACATAGGAAGCCTCGGTGGGTAACATTGTTTTAGATGTACATGTAAAGCAGTACGACATGTGCATGTGGGACAGCACGACATGTGCATCTCATGCTGCTTTACATGTACATCTAAAACAAGACTACTCACCGGGGAAAGGGACGTTCCTTTCTAAGAAAAACAAAGTACAACACCGAACAAGGGGATCGATACCGTCTATGGATACTTCCGCTACCGAAAAGATTGGGCCATAAGCTTCGTCACTGATCGGTTTTGAATGTATTTCACCACAGAGTAACACGGAGTTCCACAGAGTTTAAATCTTTATTGAAACGCAGATGATCGCAGATTTTCGCAAAGGGAAACAAATGTATGATATAGAACTACAGTCTTTTAATCTGCGTTCATTTGTGTTAATTCGCGTTTTATCAGATAAATAGTACTCTGTGGAACTCTGTGCTACTCTGTGGTGAGTTTTGCTCATTTCCGATCAAAAAAGTAATTTCGCTGAATAAAAATCATTATCTGTCTGTATGTGTATCACATGCAATCCCGACAAAGAAAGTTGCTTCTCATAAACTCCACTAAAATATTGATCTTTCCATACTGATCTTCCTACGGAATCATAGATACAAATACTCCCGCCACTCCCATTTTTCACTACAACTTTTAATCTTTTATCTTCTATGGTTACAGAATATGGCTTCAGATCGGAAAGTACATTTTCCAAGCCAACCGAAGTATCCGAAAGTAACTGGAATTTAGATAGCTCCAGATTATAATTATCCCGGCGTCCCAATTCTTCCAGGCGGAAGTATTTGTAGGATTTCATCCGGTTTGCGGCATACTTATCAAAAAGCTTTGCCAGCTTCCCGCTACGTTCCAGATTGCTTATCATTTCATAAAGCATAATACCACTAAGATGGATGGATGAGTCGGTGATAGTATTCTCCGGAAGTTCGGCCCAATTATGTCCGAAAGTTAAATTATCTCCTTTCAACATAGCAGCGTGATAACAAGACAGACCATTTTCAAGAAAGAAGCTGGTAAACTCTTCTTCTGTCTCTTCATCCAGTACATTGTCTGTAATCATCTGAGCCAGATAACGCATAAAGATACCTTTGAATAACCCACCGTCACCAGAGTTTTCTCCTTTCAAAACACCAAAAGCAGAGAAGCGTTTCCGATCATTTACTACATATTTAGCGGTAGTCAGTGCAGAATAATAGTACTTTTTATCCTGAGTAATGTTATACAATTCCAAACAGCCTCCTAACCAAGTACCTTGATTATAAGTCAGGAGCATTCCCTCGTTATAGTTACCATAACCATCCCAAACACCCCCATATTCGTTGACCAGCGATACTGACATCCAATCATAAATTTTTGTAGCGAAGTCCAGATATTCCTGTTTACCGGTTTCTCTGTAAAGACGAGCAGCCAGAATCATAGCAGGGCCATTGGAGCAGGCATTCTTAGAATTCGGGCTATTTTTCTCCCACATCACACCTCCACCATGCACATCGGTCCATCCCCCTTTTATGTAGTCATAAAGTTCGGTCGTTACATCCATCCACTTCTGTTCCTTCGTAGTCTGATAAGCTCTTAATGCAGCAATGGCCATCCATTCCATATCATCGTAGAAACTATTCCACCAGGCATCTTTTTTTGAAGTATTATTTCGAGGAACACCAATATAGAGTTGATTCATCTTCAACTGATAAGCTTGTAATTCACCACGTGAACCGCCAACTTCCACCCTACGTTGATAACCATCTACCAAGGCATCCAGAGCATGGGCCATCCACCAGTAATTAAACCCGGTATGAGGCGGAATACTATTCTTTTGCAAATAATATTGTTTGGTGTTATCCCAGTAACGGGTATTCAAAGCCTCATGAGACAATTTAGCAAGGTCATACCAGTCAAGTACTTTTCGATTAAGATCGGTCAATGAAAACTCCATTGAGGAATGTGGAACATTAAAGAAGTTCCGGTTAGTCTGCCTGTCTAAAACATCCCACTGCTCACCATCGTTAGAAGCTTTCAAGACCCAGCTACGCGGAGCATTTCCATTGGTTCCCGTACAGATACGATAACTCTTTAACTGGATAGCAGACGGTAATTCATACTGAATATACCCACCATTGACAGAACGAAAAACAACTCCCTGATTCATATCATCCGAAACCAGATTTTCCAGTTTTCCTTCTGACGGCGAATATGAAGAACTAATAGTAGCTTCGCTGAGATCTACCAGCTGATCATTACTAACCTGAAAACCCAAAAGCTGTAGTTCCGATAGTGCTAAAGACTCTCCGCCATTCACTTCAGTTATACTGATACGCCACCACTGGCGGGCAAGTTCTCTTCCAACAGAAAAGTATTTAGCGGTATAAGCATCTGCAAAAGTCTCAGCATTCACTCCTTGTACCGCCCTCCCCCAATTTTGTCCGTCCTCCGAACATTTTAAGTTCCAGACTTCGGGTCATTTTCTCTCCCTGTATTAGCATTCACAAGATTAACTCCCGTAACAACCAAAGGAACCGGAGAATAAAAATCAATAGACCAGGCTCCGTCAAACTTATCAAGTGTATAAACCGTAGTCAGTGAATTATCAATCAGATGGCTTATCAGGTTCTGATCTCCATAATTGACCGTTATATTCAGATTCAAATCTGTCAGGTCATTATAGGCAACCACTTCCTGTGCCTGTAAGTTCAAGCAAGGAAACACACAGCAGGCAAGACCGCATACCGTTCGTGTAATAATCGATTTTATATACATATAGATGTTGTTATAAATAGATTTAAAAATAAAAATATCGTTCCACAACCAAAGAATG
Organism: Bacteroides nordii WAL 11050 = JCM 12987; assembly: GCA_000613465.1. Taxonomy (GTDB): domain Bacteria; phylum Bacteroidota; class Bacteroidia; order Bacteroidales; family Bacteroidaceae; genus Bacteroides; species Bacteroides nordii. Next base: position 125,476 of record BAJA01000007.1, on the reverse strand, counting down.
GTTTCTGCGGTTATAATCACAGAAAAGTCCTCACTTAATGGCTGTGGAACGGTACTTTACTTTTTAGAGTCTGAGAAAATAAGAGCTTGTTTAAATTTTCCTCTCAAAAGAATGCTGAGGAAAATTTAAACAGGCTCTAAGCTTTCCGCATTATTTTCTGATCAAGACTTTGTTTGTCTGACTTCCACTGTCATTAGTAGTTACAACAACATATAAACCAGCTTGTACAGGAACATTGCCAGAAGTGGCAACAGTGCCCTGAGCTACCATTGTACCGGTAGTTGTATAGACTTTATATACCGTAGTTTCCTGGGCAGAGATAGTAATAGCTCCATCCTGAGCAGACACTACTGTATTATTCTCGTTGGCAACAGGAGTTGTGATTCCAACACCAGGACCGGAATTCGGGAATCTTTCAGGTGTCTGCTCTGAGTTTAAGAACTGTAACTGCACAAACTGAATATCACCTCCACCGTTAATGGCAGTAATATCTAACTTGAAATCCCAATATTGTTTACCTTCAGCAATATCAACATAAAAACGATAACAAGTATAGCGGGCACTTGGAAGCGGAGCAAATGAATATTTATTAATTTGTTCCCAAGCCAACGGGTTACCATTGTCATCATATTGACGACCATACAAGGTAAATTCTGTCGGGATACGTTCAAAGTTTCCATAACCGGTAGTCATTGTAAATGACTTAATATCCAAAGGTTCTGAATATGATTCTGCTGTAGTAAATTCCAAAGACATTGTCTTGGTACCTGTCTGACAGAATTTTGTTGCCCAGTTATCATCAAACAGATTCTTAACTTCCTCATTTTTAATACCGTTTACTGAGCTTGTCCAAATCAATGCACCCTCTTCCGGAACAGCTTCGGTATAATCCTTCGGATATCCCGAGCTTTTTGCCGTATCAGTATCTTTACCGGTAGGTACACCAAAAAGTTGAAACTCCTTAATGTCAATAACCCCTTCTCCACTGGCTACTAATTTAAAGAGATTAGTTCCGGTAGCAGCTAAGGCATTCAAAGTTGCACGATAAACACTTCCATTCTCTGCAGCGACAAAACCAATGCCTGTAGACTCCCAGGTAGCTCCGTCGTCATAAGAAGCCTGTACACTCCAGCTTGTCACATCACCTGTATTTTCATCACCGGGAGTCACTAAAGCACCCGTAACAGCAATATTGGGAGAAGCGGTATCAACAATCTTTATAATCATCTCCAAATCATCAGCATTTACCTTTAATGAAGTATTTTCATTATTGTCAATTGCTTTATAAACTTCTTCTTTAGAAACACCATCAATTGTTACTGCAGCCTCATCGGTATAGTCCCACTCCAAACAGAACGTTTCATCTTTAGGTTCGGGAATAGATAACTCTGACTCAGTGGCTGTAAAATAATCCAAATTAGCAGCATAACCACCATAAGCTCCGACTTCGATACGGTTGGTACCTGCCTTCAGATAAACCTGGGTAACAATAGTTGCCGGATTCCCTTTTGTTCCGTTCCAACTTGTATCTTCAGATTTTTCAGAGAACTGGACAATACTCTTTTTCTGTTTGTTTACTTTAATATAGCATTTTCTATTCGTATCCGTACCAAAATAAACAATTGACAGGTCATAAGTACCATCAGCCGGTACATCAGTCAACTCAAAAGCAATAGCGTTATTACTTGCCATATTAGCCACAATAGAACCACCTGAAGCCGTTGTCTCTTCCGCCGGAGTATCAACTTTAACAGCCGTTCCCGAATGATAAAAATCAAATGCATCTTCTGCTTCTACTTTCACTTCGTAAGCAAATGTACTAAAAGCTGTAAACATCAGCATACTGCCTAATGTTAATCCTTTCCTCCAAAAATCAAGATAGTTTTTCTTCATAATAGCAAATTTTATAAGTCAATATATAAAGAGCCTCCTCCTTACAGGAAAGAGGCTCCGTTACTTCTTTATTTATTCAGTTACACTCAGTTTTACAGAGTGGAAATAAGACTCCGATTCGGGTTGAAGCATTACCCGGATATCAACCAACTGAGCCTCATAAGAGAGATTGAACTTAAAGGTATATTCTCCGATAGTAGCTGTCGGATCTACCATGTCCATCGTCCAGTAATCCAGCGCTGTAGTTTCTGTAGGGTTTTCTGCCGGCGGAGTTTTATTATAACTACCGAATGGCACAACTATTTCGTTTCCATCTTTATCCGTTTCTATCATCTGGAATTTGTACATCTGACTTTTCCCTCTACCGAATTTTACCCATTGCAATTCGTAGTTTGTCAATTCCCAGGTAGAGTTACCAACAAATGTAAGCGGTACCAAAGTATTGTCTACCCACCAAAGGTTGAAAGACTTAACCTCATTTATAGTACAGGTTGCTTTGGTAAAGTTCAGTACAACATGGTAAATCTTATTGTTACCTTCAATCGTTCCATTATCATCTTCTACCAGGTCAGTGCCATCAGCTCTGAAGCTACGTATATCTCCCTCTTTGGCATTTACAAAAGAATATGTACCATTGCCCAGTTTCATAAAACCTTCGTACTCACTATCTGTAGTCTGTTTCAGAGGAATTGCACCGGCAATATCGCTCTGCCCTGTAGCTTCACCATATACAAATATCGCTTTGGGAGTTTCGGCAAATCCTCCCTGACGGGTTACTTTTATTGTACGTACTGTAGAATTGACATGTTCCACCAATCCGGTGATGGCACGTACACGCCAATAGATCTCACCAGTTTGTAAAGGACGTATCCCTGTCCGCTCTGCAACTATATTCATTTGTTGTTGCGACAGCTGAACAACATTGGCATAACCCAGTTTATCCGGCGTTATAGTCATTGAAGGAGTATCAAAATTCTTATCCTTGCCGGCAAATTGTACTTCATAAAAGACCGTTGTACCATCCGAAGCTTTTGCGCGATCCCAAGACAAATCTACATATTCTCCCGGATCAGTATCCGTGTAAGAAATAGTAACTTCCAAATCAGGAGTTAATACCTGAAAATCGCCAATAGTAACAGGTGTTGTTTCATCCTCCGAACAACTCACAGCCAGACAGCTGCACAAGAACAATCCTAAATTTTTAAAACTAAATATATTTTTCATAACTGTACTCTTTGGAATTTATTAGTCAATAGCCTGCCATCCCGGATTTTGTACCAGACGCTTATTCTTATAAATCTCGCTCTGTGGAATAGGCCATAAATAGTATTTGAAATCATGAGGACGATCTTCTGTCTTTATCACCTGATAGAACAAAGGACGGGTGGCGGAAATATTCAGCCCATAAATACATTTGTCCGTTTCTTCCATTATCTTCCAGCGACGTACATCATAGAAGCGATGATTTTCAAAAGCCAATTCGATGCGACGTTCCCGACGAATCAACTCTCTGATGGCTTCTTTCTCTTTTGATTTCAGCATGATAAATTCAGGACCATCACCATACCCCGGAAGGCCCGCACGTTCACGAACTTTATTCACATACTTCAAAACCTCATCCACATCTCTCGCTTCACATTCATTGAGAGCTTCGGCATAATTCAGATAAATCTCTGCCAAACGGAAAAGAGCCTGTTGCCGATTGGACACATTCTGACTATTTTTCCAGTCTACCGAAGGATTACTGTATTTTCGAAGAATATATCCGGTTGTAGAATAGTTACGAGTTTTACCTGTATGTCCTGTATTTCCTCCAAAATAAAGTTCGCAGGTTGCTGCATTCTTTGTAGCTACCCATTTACTGTTGTCAAAACAGATAGATACATAAAAACGCGATTCACGATTCACATACATATTGGAAGTTCCTTTAGGAGCATAACCTATTGTTGTGGCACAAGTTCCTTCAGTAGTGTAGTCAGGATCCTTGTCTGCATAAGGTTCATCTGAGATAGGCAAGCCTTTAGACGTAAAATAGTCATCCACAATATTCTGGGTAGGGTCCCAGCCAGACCATCCGTTACAGAACCGGGGAGCATTTGCCTCAAAAGACCAGAAAGAACAGTTGTTACGTGCCCAGATTATCTCATTATTCCATCCTGTCAGGAAAAGCTGTTGATACGAGGCATATGGGTCAATACTACCGTCTTCTTTATTTTCCGTATACAGAGCAAAACGATCTGTATAACGGTCAATAAAGGCTTTCGACGCTTTAGCTGCATCTTGCCATTTTTTATCACTATACGTCTGATTTACCAACTGGTTGCCATCCTGATCTTTGAAATTAGCATAATCAGTGTTACCATTATACAGAGGGCTGGCAGCATAAAGCAACAGACGAGACTGAATAGCCCGTGCCGCAGTTATAGTAGCACGACCATAGTCTGTAGATTCTTCATACCAATCAGGCAAACCTTCATTACATGCTTTCTCCAGTTCATTATAAATATACTGTACACACTCATCCACACTACTACGCGGAATACTCATTTCATCAATAGAACCATCTACGTCTACCTCTACTTCAGGCATAATTACAAACGGGCCATACCAACGGAAAATGCAAAAGTAATAGTAAGCACGCAAGAAACGGGCTTCTGCCTTATATTGTGCTTTCAGTTTGTCGGTAATGTTAACATCCTGACACATATCTATATGAGAGATAAAAGTAGCAGCCGTACGAATGGCCTTATAATAACCACCCCATTTCTGTCTCCATCCTTTTGAAGGACTCATACCTCCCTCATTGATAGAGTTCTCCTCATATTCAGCCCAGGGAAAATCCATCTCATCACAAATAGCAGCACAACCGTCGGTTGGGTCCCACTCCCGTGGAAGAGTGGCATAGGCTGTATTTAGAAACTCTTCTGCTCCTTTACGTGTTTTGAATATTTCTTCCAGAGATATCACATTATCGGGCACAATATCCAGGTAATCGCCACAAGAAGTCATCAATGCCCCTGAACCTGCTAATAAACAAGCTATAATATATCTTTTCATCTTCATATCTTTTGTTTTATTTAAAATTGGAATGACAAACCTAAACTATAGGTACTGATATTAGGATATTTAGTACCGGTACCGTTACCAAGTTCCGGATCCCACATATCAAAGCCAGAGATAGTGAAAACATTGGTAGCGAGTACATAAAAACGTAAATTAGAAATATGCCACTTACTGGTTATTGTTTTAGGAATCGTATAGCCGAAGTCTAATGTTTTCAAACGAAGGAATGCACCATTTTTAATCCAGTGATCGCTTGTTGCATAGTTCTGATTTGTTCCGCTTATCGCCAAACGGGGATAAAGGGCATCTTGTCTTGGATTATTTTCCGTCCAACGGTCAGTGATGTTAGAGAAAAGATTACCTCTGGCGGTAGCATTCTCAAAAGGAACAAAGTCTGTACCATTCATAAAAATATCACAGCTACCTACACCCTGGAAGAACGCACCTAAAGAGAATCCTTTCCATTCGGCAGTAGTACCAAAACCATATACGATATTCGGAACGGTACCTTTGCCAATATAAGTTTTGTCATAATCATCAATAACATTATCGCCATTCAAATCACGATATTTCAAATCACCAGCCATTACAGGTTCTACCGTTTTCGCTACATCCGGATTATTGATATCATCGTCTGTATAGAAGCCATCACAGATATATCCTAAACGCTGACCAACAGAAGTTCCACGACTCTCCATCCATGGATAAGGTTTGGAAGGAGTATCGTCTTCAATGATCTTATTCTTGTTATAACTCAGATTTCCTTTTACTCCCCAGATAAAGTCACCGAATCTCTTATTAAAATCGGCATTCACCTCAAAACCTTTATTCTCTACAATACCCAGATTACCGGTAACAACTACATTAATTCCGGCTGTTGCAGGTATAGACTGACGCTGTATAAAGATATCTTCACGTCTTTCTTTAAACACATCAAAGTTTAAAGTAAGATCCCCCCGGAACAACTCCAAGTCCAATCCGAGGTTGGCTTTTGTAGAAACTTCCCATCCCACATTTACGGCATACTTGGAAACATCTTTTCCTCCCGTCACACCATACGTATTATTAGGAAGTCCAAACTGATATACATTACTGGAAGAACTCATTTCGGACAAAAAACCAAAACGATAAGTGGTATCACCTATTTTAATCTGGTCACTACCTACCTGACCATAAGAAGCACGTATTTTCAACAAACTGATAACATCTGAAACCGGTTCAAACCAAGGCTCATTGGAAGCAACCCAACCGGCACCAAATGAAGGAAAGAAACCATAACGTTTACCCGGAGTAAAGTTCTCAGAACCATTATAACCAAAGTTCACTTCTGCCATATAGCGATCTTTGAACGAATAAGTAGCACGCCCGGCCAAACCCTGTGAACGATAAGGCAGTGAGTAAGTCAAAGAATTCGAGTTCAAATCCGAACGATCACTTCTATTGAAAAGAAGCATACCGGTAACAGTGTGGGCATCAGCAAAGGTTCTATTATAATTCAGAGCCGCTTCCATATAATATTTACGCTGGTTTTTATCCGTACCCCGTTCCAGCTTTAAATACTCATCAACAGAGTTACCTTGCTGTACAATAATTAATTCCCCATTCTCATCACGAGAATCAGCCCAGTATGTATTATAACTACGCGTTCTGTTCAGGTATGTTTTGTTCTCAATATCATAAGCAAACATACCCTTGAAAGATAATCCTTTTGTGATGAAATCCAATTTTTGTTCCAGACTCAAATCAGCCATTACCTTACTGTGAGTCGTACTTCTATATCCTTTCTTAGTCAATTCAGCAAGTGGATTCATCAAACCACCACCGGTAGAAAGAAACGGAACTCTATCACCCGGATAAATTACAGGCATCTGAATAGCCGGAATCCGGAATACAGCAGAAAAGATATCGTCAGACTTCACATAAGGTGAGTTCTTATCCGCCATATTTCCTTTAATGTTAAGTTTGAGGTTTGTAGTAGGGGTCACCTTCATATTCAAACTGGAGTTAAAGTTATAACGGGAGTATTTTATCTCCGACTTATAATCCTGCATATTGTCTACCTTAAACAAACCTGCTTCGTCATAATAAGACAGAGATACATAGTACTGAACATTTTCAGAACCGCCATTTACATTGACAGAAACACGTTGGTTATGCCCCCAATCATTAAAAATCTGATCATACCAATCTACATTCGGATATAAATAAGGATCCAGACCAGAAGCAGTCATTCCGATCTTTTCTGCAGAAAACAGAGGATCTTTACCACGGGTTGTAGCAGCTTCATTGGCGCATTGCATATAAGTAATACCATCGGCCAATTCCGGTAACTTAGTAAAACGGGTGAAACCATAAGTATATTCCGCACGAATACGAGGTTTACCGATTTCACCATTTTTCGTTGTAATAATGATAACACCGTTTGCACCACGTACACCATATACAGCCGTAGCAGAAGCATCTTTCAAAATAGAGAAGGATTCGATATCTTCCGGATTCAAGTCATCCATGGAACGCTCTACACCGTCTACCAGAATCAAAGGAGACGTACCTCCTAAAGTAGCAATACCACGTACCCAAATATTCGCAGCATCATTTCCCGGTTCACCGGTCTGTTGTAATCCTACAATACCTGAAACACGGCCAGCCAAAACAGTAGAAAGATTGGCTACGGGCTGTTTCAATTCGGACACAACTTTAATACCCGACTGTGCCCCAATCGTAGAGATCTTTTTCTGCGTACCATAACCTACCACAACAACTTCATTCAACTCCTGGGCATTTTCTTTCAGAGTAATAACCATAGGCTGCTGTGCAGTGACAGTGACCTCTTGCGGAACATATCCCAAATAAGTTACATTTAATACGGAACCGATATTGGCATCCAGTGTGAAATTACCATTAAAGTCAGTAATAGTACCAATGGTAGTCCCTTTAATAAGAACATTTGCACCAATAATCGCCTCTTGATTATTGTCGACAATCTGACCTGTCACCTTGATTTTCTGTTGTGCATTCAATATTCCCATGTTCAATAGAAACAACATAAGAAGCAGATGCTTCAATTTTAATTTGATATCCATAAATTTAAAGTTATATTGTAAGGTGTTAATATTATTCACACGAGTTATTTATATAAAATAAGAACTCAAAAAAATAATAATATGATAGCATCCGGAAGCTAACTGGAATTGTCTTTCATAGCACATTTTTTAGTTTTAACCGTCACAAATATAAAGCAAGTTGCAGACACCCAAGCTCCATCCTATGCCAAAAATGTCCTCTGATAACAGACGCATTATTGGAGACACTTTTTGCACTATTGGAGACAAGTCACAAACCAGGACACCATGTCTACAAATCAACACAATACCGCTAAATACAACATCAGTTCGATAGAACCATCACCTTACGTACCTCCCCGGGTGGAAAGCACTCAAAAAAGTAATACTGACAGAGAAAGAGTTTGCAGCTCACACGTTGTAATTTAAAGATTATCACGTATCTTTGCAACTCAAATAAATACAAATTATGGCTATTACAATTAAAAGAGTATCCGGAAAGAAAGAGCTAAAAAAGTTTATTCGTTTCAATTATGAAATGTACAAGGGCAATCCTTATTCTGTTCCCGATCTTTTCGACGATATGCTCAACACATTCAATAAAAAGAAAAACGCGGCATTTGAATTTTGTGAAGCTGAATATTTTCTGGCCTACAAAGATAATAAACTGGTAGGACGTGTTGCCGCTATCATCAACCACAAAGCCAACGAGAAATGGAATAAGAAAGACGTGCGCTTTGGTTGGATTGACTTTATTGACGATCCTGAGGTTTCTTCTGCTCTACTGAAAACGGTAGAAGAGTGGGGAAAAGCCAAAGGCATGACGCATATCCAGGGACCTTTAGGATTTACTGACTTCGATGCAGAAGGGATGCTCATAGAAGGATATGACCAGCTCAGTACGATGGCAACTATTTACAACTATCCCTACTATCCGCAACACATGGAAAAACTGGGATATGAGAAAGATGCCGATTGGGTGGAATATAAAATCTACATTCCGGATGCCATACCGGACAAACACAAACGTATCTCTGAACTTATCCAAAGAAAATATAATCTCAAAATAAAAAAATACAGTTCATCCAAAAAAATCGCTGCCGAGTACGGACAAGCCATTTTTGAATTAATGAACGAAGCTTATAGTCCGTTGTACGGTTACTCACCTTTATCACAACGTCAGATAGACCAATATGTGAAGATGTATCTCCCGATTGTTGACTTGCGTATGGTAACGCTTATCACAGATGCCGATGATCAGTTAATTGCGGTAGGTATTTCAATGCCCTCACTTTCAGAGGCTTTGCAAAAATCTCATGGCCGTTTGTTACCCTTTGGCTGGTACTATTTATTAAAGGCCTTGTTTATGAAACGCCGGGCAAAAATGCTTGATTTGTTGCTTGTAGCCGTGAAACCGGAGTATCAAAATAAAGGTGTTAACGCATTGTTATTTTCCGATTTAATTCCGGTTTATCAAAAATTAGGTTTTATCTTTGCAGAAAGCAACCCTGAGTTGGAGATGAACGGGAAAGTACAAGCTCAGTGGGAATACTTCAAAACGGAACAACATAAACGTCGTCGCGCGTTTACAAAAAAGATAGAATAATGTGTCAATGTACTACTATGTCAATGGTACATTGATATAATAGCATATTAAAAAATTATTATTTATGGAAGAGAACGAGCTGATACCTGTAGACAACAATCCAGTAGAATACACAGACGACAACATCCGTCATCTGAGCGACATGGAGCATGTCCGCACGCGTCCCGGTATGTACATCGGGAAGTTGGGCGACGGCGCACATGCCGAGGACGGAATCTATGTCCTTTTGAAAGAAGTGTTAGACAACAGTATCGACGAGTTCAAGATGCAAGCCGGCAAAAAGATAGAAATTATTGTCGAAGAGAATCTCCGTGTTAGCGTACGCGACTATGGACGAGGTATTCCACAAGGAAAGCTGATTGAAGCAGTCAGTATGCTGAATACCGGTGGAAAATATGACAGTAAGGCTTTCAAAAAGAGTGTCGGACTGAACGGTGTCGGTGTAAAAGCAGTCAATGCACTAAGCTCACGTTTTGAAGTACGCAGTTATCGAGAAGGAAAAGTGCGTATTGCCACTTTCTCCAAAGGTGATCTGCTGACAGACGAAACACAGGATACGGAAGAGGAAAATGGAACTTATATTTTCTTCGAACCGGATGCTACCCTATTCTTAGGCTATAGTTTCCGCCCCGAATTCATCGAAACGATGTTGCGCAACTATACCTACCTCAACACCGGACTTGCAATTATCTATAACGGACAGCGCATCGTGTCACGAAATGGTCTTGTAGATCTTCTGAACGATAATATGACTGCCAACGGACTTTACCCGATTATACACCTCAAAGGAGAAGACATTGAAATAGCCTTTACACATACAGGCCAGTACGGTGAAGAGTATTATTCATTCGTCAACGGCCAGCATACCACACAAGGTGGTACGCACCAAAGTGCTTTTAAGGAACATATAGCACGAACCATTAAAGAATTTTACAATAAAAATCAGGACTATACGGATATACGCAATGGGCTGGTAGCTGCTATCGCGGTCAACGTTGAAGAACCGATGTTCGAGAGTCAGACTAAAATCAAACTGGGTTCTACCAATATGTCACCTGGTGGCGTAACAGTAAATAAGTTTGTTGGTGACTTCGTTAAACAAGAAGTAGACAACTTTCTGCATAAACACGGAGATGTGGCAGAAATCATGCTTCAAAAAATACAGGACTCTGAAAAAGAGCGTAAAGCCATAGCCGGTGTAACCAAACTGGCTCGCGAACGTGCTAAAAAAGCAAACTTACACAATCGTAAATTACGTGACTGCCGCATCCACCTAAATGATCCGAAAGGCAAAGGCCTGGAAGAAGACTCTTGTATCTTCATTACCGAGGGAGATTCGGCAAGTGGCTCTATCACTAAAAGCCGTGACGTGAATACACAAGCCGTATTTAGTCTTCGTGGTAAACCTCTTAATTCATTCGGGTTAACCAAGAAAGTGGTATACGAAAACGAAGAGTTCAACCTATTGCAAGCTGCCCTCAACATTGAGGATGGCATAGAGGGATTACGCTACAACAAAGTAATTGTAGCTACAGATGCCGATGTGGACGGTATGCACATCCGCTTGTTGCTTATCACTTTTTTCCTTCAGTTCTTCCCGGATCTGATAAAGAAAGGACATGTTTACATCTTGCAAACACCTCTGTTCCGTGTACGCAACAAGAAAAAAACGTTGTATTGCTACAGTGATGAGGAACGCCAAAGAGCCATCAAAGAGTTGAATCCTAATCCGGAAATCACCCGATTCAAAGGTTTAGGAGAAATCTCTCCGGATGAATTCAAACACTTCATTGGCAAAGACATGCGCCTGGAGCAGGTTTCACTGCGTAAGACCGACTTGGTAAAAGAACTGCTTGAGTTCTACATGGGTAAAAATACAATGGAACGACAAAACTTTATTATAGACAATCTGGTTATAGAAGAAGATATAGCATAAAACAACACATGAGAAGAGCTATTTTTCCGGGCACGTTCGACCCGTTTACTATCGGACATTATTCGATAGTTACACGTGCATTGACTTTTATGGACGAAGTAACTATAGGAATAGGTATCAATGAAAATAAAAACACTTATTTCCCGATTGAGAAACGTGTAGAGATGATTCAGAAGCTTTACAAGAACGAGCCGCGAATTAAAGTGATGTCTTATGATTGCCTGACCATTGACTTTGCGCAGCAAGTAGACGCTCAGTTTATAGTCCGTGGCATACGTACGGTAAAAGACTTTGAATACGAAGAGACCATCGCGGACATCAACCGAAAGTTAGCAGGCATAGAAACTATTTTGCTTTTCACCGAACCGGAACTTACCTGTATCAGTTCTACAATTGTACGCGAACTTCTTAGCTATAATAAAGACATCAGCATGTTCATTCCTGAAGGAATGGAAATTGATTAATGATGAGTGATTAAGTAAATTAAGATGATGAAGAAACTATATATCCTTTTAGCCTGCCTGTGGGCTATTACAGCACAGGCACAAAACTTTGGTACGCCTGCCATGCGCAAGCTTCAAATGGCCGAATTTGCTATCGCCAACCTTTATGTAGACAAAGTAGACGAAGATAAGCTCGTAGAAGAAGCCATCGTTAAGATGCTCGCACAACTCGATCCTCACTCCACCTACTCGGATGCCGAAGAGGTGAAGAAAATGAACGAGCCTCTACAAGGTAATTTTGAAGGTATCGGGGTCCAATTCCAGATGATTGAAGACACATTGCTGGTTGTACAACCCGTCAGCAATGGTCCTTCTGAGAAAGTAGCATTCTTGCCGGTGACCGTATTGTAGCTGTGAACGACACAGCGATTGCAGGTGTAAAAATGAGTACGGAAGATATCATGGCCCGCCTCCGTGGGCCAAAAGATTCAGAAGTAAACCTGACCATCATCCGCCGGGGTGTGAAAGACCCATTACTTTTCACCGTAAAGCGGGATAAAATCCCTATTCTCAGTCTGGATGCTGCTTATATGATTGAACCCAAAACAGGTTACATCCGTATCAACCGTTTTGGAGCTACCACAGCCGAGGAGTTCCTTACGGCAATGAAGGAACTGCAAAAGAAAGGAATGAAAGACCTTATCCTCGACCTGCAAGGCAACGGAGGCGGTTATCTGAATGCAGCCATTGACTTGGCAAATGAATTCCTGGGAGAGAAGGAACTGATTGTATATACAGAGGGACGTACTGCACAGCGTAGTGAATTCTTTGCTAAGGGTACAGGAAATTTCCGCAAAGGACGCTTGGTGGTATTAGTAGATGAATATTCTGCATCGGCCAGTGAAATCGTGACCGGAGCTATTCAGGACTGGGACAGAGGAGTAGTTGTAGGCCGTCGTTCTTTCGGTAAAGGACTGGTGCAACGCCCCATCGACCTACCGGACGGTTCTATGATCCGTCTGACTATCGCCCGATATTATACACCCGCCGGTCGTTGCATTCAAAAACCCTATGAAAGTACAGTAGATACTAAACTCTCAGGCAGAAATAACAGCGATGAAAGTAACCAAAAACGGTACAATCAGGATTTAATAGACCGCTTCAACCGCGGCGAATTAATGAATGCAGACAGCATCCACTTCCCCGATTCACTAAAATGCCAGACCAAGAAACTGGGACGTACCGTTTACGGTGGTGGTGGTATCATGCCCGATTACTTTGTTCCGATTGACACCACTCTTTATACAGATTACCATCGTAATCTTGTAGCCAAAGGAGTTATCATTAAATTAACCATGAAGTATATCGAGAAGTATCGCAAAGAGCTCACAAACCAATACAAGAAATTTGAAACCTTCAATGAAAAGTTTGAGGTAGATGATGAATTGTTGAAAATGATGCGTGACATGGCAGAACAGGAGAAGATTGAGTTCAATGAAGAACAATATAACAAAGCTCTGCCGTTGATCAAAACACAATTAAAAGCATTGATAGCCCGTGATTTATGGGATATGAATGAATATTTCCAAGTGATGAATAAAACAAACAAAAGTGTAGAACGGGCACTGGAAATATTGAAATCGAAGGAATACGAGCAAATGCTGAAATAAATAAGAACGTGAAGAGACGTTTGCAAGAATGTACACTTTTATAAAACAAGAGTGTACATTCTTATTATATAAAGGTGTACACTCTTGCATATCAAAAACGCACACTCTTATAAACACTGATTATCAATAAATTAGCAGTTTTTTTTAATATACCAATCCGGGAGTTTTCTTCTTCTCACCAAACAACCAGGTGTTCAGCCAACGATTTACATATACATTGACCACCGCACAACCAGTACCGATCACCGCACCTGCTATTACATCCGAAGGATAATGCACACCCTCATTCATTCGTGAAAATCCCACCGAACAAGCCCAAAGGGCCGATGGAGCAATCACATACCATTTAGGATACTTGATACTCAACGATGTAGCCAATGAAAAAGCTGCCGACGTATGACTGGACGGAAAAGAAGGACTACTCTCCGTACTGTACGGATGTACCCGTCCCGGGTAACGGTCATAAGGCCGTTCACGCCCCACCAAATGTTTTATACCATAGGTTAATACTACTGCTTCAGCAACACTTGTCCCAATATATACAGCATCTTTCAATAGTTCTTTATCCTTTCCTATACCTGCATAAATAGCCATAGCCACAGGTACACCTACCGAAATATAAGGTGCCGAACGAGAAAATACCTTGCTATAATTTCGCACAAACTTCCCATCCATACTGTTTATTTTATGCAACGTGTTTATATCCAATTTTGTGCCTGAGCGCCTATTATACAGAACATCGAAACACAGATAATCACAAATTTTCTCATCGTATTCTTACTTATTAGATTGGACAAAGATATAGCAAAAACATTGAGTATTCATAAAAAAAATAATATCTTTGTTCCCTTAACCAATAACATGTCCTTATTTAATTCATGATAAAAAACAGTTCTTGTAAAAGATTCACCAACTGTGCACAGTGTCCCAAAGCAGCTGAAAGTACACTTGTCTACCGGAGTTTTCCCAGAGGACAACACTTCCCTGCCGATAAATGTACACAGAACTGTATGATATTCATGATAAAAGGCGAACTACTCGTAAATAGCAGGAATATCCCGGTACCAGCTTGCACTCCGGACAATTTATTCTTCAGGCCATTGGTTCTAAAATTGAAATATTAGCATTGACAGAGGTGGAATACATTGTTTATTGGTTCAACGAACTTCCACAAATATGCGAAGACCATTATCGCGAAATTCTGAATGGCGCCGAAGCTCCGTTGACTTATACTCCTTTAATGATGAATTCCCGCCTTAACGACCTTATAACCAGCCTTAGTGAATACCTGACGGAAGGTATCTCCTGTGGTCCTTTTATTGATTTGAAGTGCCAGGAACTCGTATTCCTTCTCACTTGTTATTATCCCCAGCCACAACTCGCCAGTTTCTTCTATCCTATCAGTACCTATACTGAAAGTTTCCAATATTTCGTTATGCAAAACTATGGGAAAGTCAAAAATGTAGAAGAGTTTGCCCATCTGGGTGGATATACTGTCACAACTTTTCGCCGCCTTTTCAGAAACCTGTATGGTGTACCGGTATACGAATGGATACTCGATAAAAAACGTGAAGGGATTCTTGACGATCTGCAACACACCA
The DNA here is from genome assembly GCA_000613465.1 of Bacteroides nordii WAL 11050 = JCM 12987. Taxonomy (GTDB): domain Bacteria; phylum Bacteroidota; class Bacteroidia; order Bacteroidales; family Bacteroidaceae; genus Bacteroides; species Bacteroides nordii. The sequence goes on along the minus strand of BAJA01000007.1, from coordinate 110,202 downwards.
AAGAACGAATCACCGACATCAGCACTCGTTATGGCTTCGATTCTTTATCACATTTTGCTCACTTCTGTAAAGCCTCTTTTGGTGATTCTCCCCGTGCTCTTCGATCACGTGCCGCCCAAGGCGAGAAGATCAGCAAGAAAGAATAGTTGACATATCGGTTAATTTCACCATAACAACACAAGCTAACCAGTACATTGACACGTGGATACATTAAAGAATTATTTCTTTAATTCTTTGGTTAATCAATGTATTTCCTGTACTTTTGCACGAAGAGACGTAGACACGTAAAATAAAAATCATAGTTCTAACAATTAAATAATTTAAAATCAATCATTTATGTGGTTAAGTAATTCATCTGTAGGAAGGAAAGTGGTGATGAGCGTTACAGGTATCGCCCTTGTCCTGTTTCTAACGTTTCACATGGCGATGAACCTTGTTGCGATCATCTCGGCTGAGGGTTACAACATGGTTTGTGAGTTCCTGGGAGCAAACTGGTACGCGTTAGTGGCGACTTTAGGACTGGCTGCCCTCTTCGTGATTCACATTATCTATGCTTTCTGGCTGACAATGCAGAATCGTGCAGCACGCGGTAATGAACGTTATGCCGTAGTAGACAAACCCAAAACTGTAGAATGGGCTTCACAAAACATGCTTGTGTTGGGCTTTATCGTAATCCTTGGATTGGGTCTTCATCTGTTTAACTTCTGGGCTAAGATGCAGCTCCCCGAATTGATGCACAACATGGGGTCAGTAGTAGACACTACTTATGCTGCTGACGGTGTTTATCACATTATCAACACCTTCTCTAATCCTGTATACGTAGTGCTTTACCTCATTTGGCTTGCTGCTCTCTGGTTCCACCTTACTCACGGATTCTGGAGTTCTATGCAGTCACTGGGCTGGAACAACAAAGTATGGATCAATCGCTGGAAATGTATCTCCAACATTTATTCAACTATCGTTGTCATCTGCTTTGCCCTGGTAGTAGTCGTATTCTTCGTTAAATCGTTGGCATGCGGCGCTTGCTAAATTTTATAATTGTAACTGATTAAATCGTAAATAGCATTATGACTCAAATAGATTCTAAAATTCCTGAAGCCAGTTAGCCGAAAAATGGAGTAACTATAAAGCTCACCAAAAACTTGTAAATCCTGCCAACAAACGTCGTCTTGACATTATCGTTGTAGGTACCGGACTTGCCGGCGCATCTGCAGCCGCTTCTCTGGGCGAAATGGGATTCAGAGTATTCAACTTCTGTATCCAGGATTCTCCCCGTCGTGCTCACTCTATTGCTGCACAGGGTGGTATCAATGCAGCTAAGAACTATCAAAATGACGGTGACTCCGTATACCGTCTTTTCTACGATACAATCAAAGGTGGTGACTATCGTGCACGCGAAGCCAACGTTTATCGTCTGGCAGAAGTGTCTAATGCCATCATCGACCAGTGTGTAGCCCAAGGCGTTCCTTTCGCCCGCGATTACGGTGGCACACTTGACAACCGTTCATTCGGTGGTGCACAGGTATCACGTACATTCTATGCCCGCGGTCAGACCGGACAGCAGTTGTTGTTAGGTGCTTATTCAGCATTGAGCCGTCAGGTACAAAAAGGTACTGTCAAGTTGTTTACTCGTTATGAAATGCTTGACCTCGTCATCATCGACGGACGTGCACGTGGTATCATTGCCCGTAACCTTGTAACCGGTGAAATCGAACGCTTCGCAGCTCATGCCGTAGTAATCGGTACTGGTGGTTACGGAAATGCTTTTTTCCTTTCTACCAACGCTATGGGTTCCAACGGCTCTGTAGCTATCCAATGCTACAAGAAAGGCGCTTATTTTGCTAACCCATGTTTCGCACAGATTCACCCGACTTGTATCCCCGTACACGGTGACAAGCAGTCTAAACTGACGCTGATGTCTGAGTCTCTCCGTAACGACGGACGTATCTGGGTTCCGAAGAAAATTGAAGATGCCAAAGCATTGCAAGCCGGAACAAAGAAACCAACTGATATTCCTGACGAAGACCGTGACTTCTACCTGGAACGTCGTTACCCTGCATTTGGTAACCTCGTACCTCGTGACGTAGCATCACGTGCTGCCAAAGAACGTTGCGATGCCGGCTTCGGTGTAAACAATACCGGTCTGGCTGTATTCCTTGATTTCAAATATGCTATCGACCGTCTAGGTGAAGATGTGGTTCGCGCCCGTTATGGTAACCTCTTCGACATGTACGAAGAAATCACCGACGAGAACCCATACAAAACTCCGATGATGATATTCCCCGCTATTCACTATACAATGGGTGGTATCTGGGTTGATTATGAATTGATGACCTCTATCCCGGGTCTGTTTGCTATCGGCGAAGCTAACTTCTCTGATCACGGAGCCAACCGTCTGGGAGCATCTGCTTTGATGCAGGGTCTGGCTGACGGATACTTCGTACTGCCTTACACAATCCAGAATTACCTGGCCGATCAGATTCAGGTTCCACGCTTCTCTACAGATCTGCCTGAGTTTGCAGCAGCAGAGAAAGCTATTAAGGAGAAGATCCAAAAGATTAAAGCCGTTAACGGTAAACACTCCGTTGACTCTATCCACAAAAAACTGGGTCACATTATGTGGGATTTTGTAGGTATGGCTCGTACCAAAGAATCACTGCAAAAAGCATTGAATGGTATCCAGGAAGTGAAGAAAGACTTTTGGACAAATGTACGTATCCCGGGTGATGTAAACGAACTGAACGTAGAACTTGAAAAAGCACTTCGTCTGATTGACTTTATCGAAGTAGGTATGTTAATGGCCCGTGACGCTTTGAACCGTGAAGAATCTTGCGGTGGCCACTTCCGTACAGAATACCAGACTCCGGAAGGCGAAGCACTGCGTGACGATAAGAACTTCTCTTACGTATCCTGCTGGAAATACACCGGTGAAGATTCGGAACCGGAATTGATCAAAGAAGATTTGAACTATCAGTTTGTGAAAGTTCAGACTCGTAACTACAAGTCATAATTCGGTTAATCAATTAAAGGAAAACAAAAAATGGATAAAAATATATCATTCACGCTAAAAGTATGGCGTCAGAAAAGCCCTAAAGCTAAAGGTGCTTTTGAAACATACCAAATGAAAGATATCCCGGGTGACACATCGTTCCTCGAAATGCTGGATATTCTGAACGAACAAATTATTAACGACGGTGGCGAACCAATCGTATTCGACCATGACTGCCGCGAAGGTATCTGTGGTATGTGCTCTCTGTACATTAATGGACACCCACACGGACCTGCAACAGGTGCTACTACCTGCCAGATGTACATGCGTCGTTTCAAAGACGGTGACACAATCACTGTTGAACCATGGCGTTCTGCCGGTTTCCCGGTAATCCGCGACCTTATGGTAGACCGTTCCGCTTATGACAAGATCATGCAGGCCGGTGGTTACGTAAGCATAAACACAGGTGCTCCTCAGGATGCCAACGCTATCCTTATCTCTAAGGACATCGCTGACGAAGCTATGGATGCTGCTGCATGTATCGGTTGTGGTGCTTGTGTAGCTGCTTGTAAGAATGGTTCGGCTATGTTGTTCGTTTCAGCAAAGGTTAGCCAGTTGAATCTGCTTCCACAAGGTAAGGTAGAGGCTGCACGCCGTGCGAAGGCTATGTTGTCTAAGATGGATGAGCTCGGATTCGGTAACTGTACAAACACTCGTGCTTGTGAGGCTGAATGTCCGAAAAACATCTCTATCAGTAACATTGCTCGTCTGAATCGTGATTTCATCCTTGCAAAACTGAAAGACTAAATACTTAGTATTTGATTAATAGCAGAAGAATCCCTCACCAATAATAGGTGGGGGATTTTTATTTCTTAATCCGAAAAGATTGATAATCTAAAAGAATTTGAACTGAGAATAGAAGTAATATACTTTCGTTATTACATAATAGAAGAATTTCTGCAAAATACAATCACAAAGAAACGCCTCTTTCTACAAAGAAATAGAAAACGAAAAAACATTTCATTTCACCTATTAGAGGCTGTTTCAGACAAAAACTTAACCAATTTTCTTAGGAATTAAGAAAATAAATAGAATATCACAAGCTTAATAATTATTAATACATTATATTTGCAAAAAGAAAAGAAGATGTATCACGTATTCAATGCATAAACAGCTAAATTACAGTGCATCTTTTTAGTTGCGCGAACAAATATTTGTGCCAGACTGAAACCGACCAATTTTCATCTCAAACTTCGGCACAGAGAAAGTCCCGCAACCTTTATTGCATATATATGTTATATTTGTGCTTTTTATGCGCAAATAGATTTTTTCGTATATATACAAATAAAGGGAGCGTGGGCTGACTCATTATTCGAAGGAAGGTTCTTGGTCGGACCGCAGTCTAGAATAATGTTTCGGTCACACGCTCTCGTTTTACAAAACAAGCGCCTTCCGAAATATTTGCATCCATTGTTATTATAGAGAGTATTAAAAAGAATTAATGTACACAAGAAGAGGAACAGTGAACAGTTACAAGAAAACAAAATACAGGCATGAAAGCTATTAATATAAAGCCCATTGCCACAAAAAATAACTCTGATTTAATAGTTAATAGAATTTTATCATCCCTTATGTAAGAGAGGATGCCGGCAGCTGATAAATCTTTATGAAAAGCACACGAGCGTGTGTGCAAACTGTCAGGCATCTATTTAGGCAGGGCGTCGCTGTGAAGCGATGCCCTTTTTGGGTATATTCCCTATAAGGAAATGCTATCATTCTTGTCCGGAACGTATGCTACGGGGAGATGCACCAAAGTTCTTCTTGCAAAAATTGGAAAAATGAGGTAGAGACTCAAAACCATATTGGTAACATATTTCAGATATAGTAGCCTGCGTATAACGAAGATCATAGATGATTCCCTCTTTACGACGCTTCATCATCCACTCATAGACGGGTTCATGAAATACAGAATTAAAAATACGTCGGAAAGTGGTTACAGTATATCCTCCTAACTGAGCGAAGTCTTCCACTGTTTTTACTTTAGCATGGTTTTCGAGAACAAAATATTGAAAACTGGTAGTATACTTAGACAACGGATGTACCAATGTAGATAACTCATAATCGGAATAATAAGAACTAAGAATAAAGGCCAGTTCTTTTCGCTTTAATGACAATAGCTCACGACAAATTTTTTCTTTAGACAAATAAGTAGCAGACCCCTCAAGAAAATGCAGCAACTCGGGTACGATCTTTAATGGGGAGAAAATCAGAGGCGGAGTTACCTTATGCATGACATGGTTATATCGTTCTTCACAAAATAGTTCAGGTTTATTAAAACTATAACACACACATTCGGCATCTGCCATGACAAGTATTTCCAGTTTTGAACCAATGGCCTGAAGAATAAACTCACCAGCATGTATCATCGTACCGGCGTACTCCTGACTATTAACAAGTATTTCACCTTTGAGTAAAAAAATGATGAGATTCTCCTCACACTTCTGAGCAGGCTTATGAAACCCTCTCGGATGAGAAGCATGAATAATAGCATTGTTCACTGCCTTAGGACATTCCAAACAGTTCATCGTTACTCCACAAGTGGGGGTACCGGACATAGTAGTATATATTATTTGTTTATGTTTCCCGCAAATGTACAAGAATATTTTAATAGACAAAGCATCCTACAAGAAAAATCCCCAAGGAAAGCAGTAAAAGTTTCACTTGAGGATTTTATTAATCATTATATGCCATCGGATACAGGTCAGTTTGTCTATTTTGAATCTCTTTCCGATATCCTTTCACATACTTGTGACCGGAATAATAGCTAATGTGCTTCTTGTTTCGTTGAAATAATAAACCAATGATTGGGATTAGACACCTTCGTGAATTTTATTTCCTGAGGATAAATATTATTATCAGCCTCAATAATGAACTCATTTTCACTCTCTTTAGTTAAGAAACTTATTATCGGTTCATATGATTTATAATAATACTGCGCGCTCATGGCATAACCCTTCCAAAGAATACGAATTCGATCATCAGTCCCTTCTACTACTTCATATTGAGTAGTATACACGCTTCCTATGTTCTCCTTACAAACAGCCAGAATAGCCTGAAGACTTGTTTCCGGCTCAAATGGATTGGTATATAAACCAAGATAGAAGTCATTAAAGGTAGTTGCAAAGTCATTATTCATGATATAAACCATACTATTCCACAACTGACGGAAGCGGGTACTACTACGCTTATTTGCAAAATACCATGTATCCGTTGTCTGATTAAAAATACGATTGATAGGCAAAGTGCCTATCTCAATTGTATTTTTATCATCTTTGAAAACAAGTTTTCTCTCTGCATCATCCCATTTGAGACTTTCTATGGTTGTACCTCCAATAGTTACAGGATTGGCACACTTCGCTCCATCCGCTGTGAGAATAAATGACATCAGCTTCGTTTCAACCTTGTCATTTACCGTATAAGACAGATTAAAACAGCGCGCAGATGAACTTTTGGCTAACATGCTTATCGACTCTCCATTGAGTAACATGTCCAGATACTTGGTATCCACCAACGATGCCATTTTATCTATGCCTGACAAATATTCGCTCCAGGAAATGTCCGACGACAGTTTGCGCATCTCTATCCTTTGATTTGTTTTCTTACCTTTAAGCATGATCTGGTTGGAATTATGCTCCATGATATAAAATTCATAATCACCTCCGAATCCGACTCCATCCAATTGCGGATCGGAGAATTTATGGAATATCTTATTATATGTGTCAAATGCCAATAATATCCCGTTTTCGTGTTTTAACGTATACATGCCGGATTCTTTCCGGGTATTATCTCCACTTACTGCTTTCTCTGCTGAAAACGTGGCCATGCCGTCCTCGTCAAACGACACAATCAACTGATATCCTCCATATAAAGAGGTATTCGGAAAATATTCCATTATCCATCCATTTTCTGCTCCCTGGAGATCTTTACGGCATGCTTCTTCCTCCTCCGTAAGGCGTTCATTTGAATTTCCACTATAGATCTCCTTTTCCTCTCCTGTACATGCAACTAAAAAGAGAAAAGGTATACTAATCAAAATAAATAATATCTTTTTCATATTCGGTATGATTTTCAAAGTGAATCAATTTCTGCAGAACGTTTTGCAATCACTGTTCTCAATTTATCTATATCGATATTCCAGGCACTTTTCAACCATTCACGAGCTATTTTCAGTTTAGAGAGAATAATTGTTTTTCCATTGCCGGTACCGGTTGCTTGTTTGTCCGGCAATTCTTCTTTGGCCTCTTCATCTGTGAATGTGGCTTGCCGAAGAATTTCGTTCCAAGCTGCATCCGTACGGGTTAAAAAATTGGCAATAACTTCTACAAAGTCCTCCCGGGCTTCACTACTGGCATAATTGCTTACAAAGCCCATACGGTGAGCCTGTTCGTTTGTGCGATTCATCCAGCCCGTAGGAGAATAGTTATTAACAGATATTTCATTAAATTCAGTCGGATAATTTTTTGTCTGATGCAGAATGTGTGCAAACTCGTGGTGCATCGTTCGAAAGTAGTATAAATTTAATAGCTCGATATTGGTTTTATCGAGAGAATTAATTTTATAGAGAGTAACTTTTATTCCTTTATCGGCAGTGCCCAGCACTTCTGTCTTAGAATCCGGATTAACGGCCGACGATCCAATCAAATTGATGATACGCGGACCATATTGTTTCATAAATATTTCTCCGCATACCTCGTCATAAGCCCCCAACCAAAGATGTTTGATGAGTTTAGCCATTTCTTTGGATTTCTCCAGTTCTGCAGGAACCAGATTGTAACTCATATCGCTTTCAATGTCTTCAAACCGGTACTTCAAGTCAATATTGTATGGCTTTATATAGTTATCCAACAACCAGCTATCAAATTCATTCCGTTCGACCTTTATCTTACCGAATGTGCTTTCATCCAAATCATCTTCTCCACAAGAAGTGAAAGTAGATATACTGATGAAAAACAAGAATGAATATAGAATTATATATTTAAAACTTCGCATCATATTTTTATTTCTTTTTATCATGTATTATAGCTGTTTTTATCTGGGATTTGGAGTTAGTCCCGCGCCAATCACATCTGTTGGTATCTGAATCGCTCTTCTCGGATCATCTACAGTCAATATATCATCACTACTGCCACTTATATTGTGAGTAACTTCAATACCATAGCGTTTGATGTCAAACCAGCGTAGACCTTCATGAATGGTTTCTATCCGACGCAAATGGAGGATACAGTTCACAAAGTTGAGTTGTTCGCCATTTTCGATAGTGAACTTCGGATGTAGTTCCTTCTTTGTTCTTTCTGTAGCTTGACTACCATAATATTGATTGACAGCCGAACGTGAAACCGTTACTCCGGAGGCATGTGTGTCAAACCAAGCCTGTATATCAGCTACAGCCTGGGTATATTCTTTTTGATACACATAAGCTTCGGCACGGCAGAGCAATAACTCATCCGTCGTAAAAGCCGTAGTTACGATATGCGCTTGTCCGATACCCGCCACCTTATCAGTATATTCAAAGAATTCAATCTGTTTGGGAAATACCAATCCATATTCTTGCGTACCGAACAGTTTGTCGAAATATTTAAGCGAACGCTCATTTCCCCAGATACCTGCACTAAGTAAGGTTTCCAGCATTTTTGCAATAGGATGCCCATAACGTCGATACGTCTTATAAACCCCTGTCATACGAGCATAAGCCGATACAGCCGTTTGCAAAAGCAGGTTACTGTTCTCTTCTGCCTTAATATATTGATTCCCTATTTCAAAGTAAGATGAAAGCGAAGGATATGGAGAGTAATCCCGTAGCATATTTGCCGGAGAATTCCCCAATACCTTACTTGCATATTCTATTACTTTGTCATACTTTCTGTAATAGAGATAAAAACGGGCGGCAAAGGCATTGGCGGCTTTGATGTTGAAATGATATTTTGGAATGGAATAAAGTTCATCGTTAATGAGTCCTATACCTTCTTCAATATCTTGTGCAATATCCTCATAAACTAATTTTACCGTCCCCCGGTCGTAATTCTTGCTAACAATTGTCTCTCTTTCTTTTACGTAAGGTATTCCTAAATCTTTATCACTTGTTTGTTCATTATAAGCCTGACAGAAAACGTTAACCAGCATGAAATGGCTGTATGCCCGGCAAAGAAGAGCTTCTCCACGTTGCGCATTCAGTTCATCGGGATTATCCGATAGATCAATTGCCTCCAGCGCCTGGTTGGCAACAGCAATCGCTCCGTAATATCCTTCCCATAAATGCGTCGGAGAATCCGCATTTTTCTGTGTAGAAGGTTGCCACCTGTAATACTCTTCCACTACTTGGTTCAAAGTACCGTAGTTTATTCCATTGTCTTTAATATTATCCGACGAGGCTTCTCCTAACATACAGATAGCAACAGTAGGATAAGCCGATACCAATAAATCGGTAATATTATCTTCCGAATTCAGATTGGCCCTGTTGTCGGGTAATTTATCAAGATAGCTTTCGCATGAAGTACTTATCCATACAAAGATTAATCCGATAAATACATTGATGATATGTCTTAGTTTCATATTCTATTTTTAATCTTGTTTTTATAATCCTAATCTGATAGTAAATGTGAATTGCCTGGGAACAGGAGTAGATACACCACCGGAACGGAAAAATTCAGGATCTTGCCCGTTTAGCTTTGAATCGGCATATAGCAGGAAGAGATTGGTTGCCTGTATTTTGAACTGTAATTTGTTCAATCGGAAAAAGTTCAAAACCTTGGCCGGGAGATCATAGGACAAAGAAATTTCCTTTAACCGGATAAAACCGCCATCAGCAATGCGTACATCCGAATAGTTGTAAGCATTATAGGCCATATTTAAATAAGCATACTGCTGGTTCATGCGGTAACTTACAATAGTAGGTATATTAGTGGTATTTTCATCACCGGCTTTCATCCAACGATTCTTAAACTCTTTAGGCATGGCATCAAGATCAGAATAAGCACTGCTGAAAACCGGATCCAAACGGATTACATTTCCAAAAGAGTAGGTAAGAAATACATTCAGTTTAAAGTTTTTATAAGTAAGGATATTACCAAAACTTCCGGTAATAGTGGGATCAGTAGGACCTTCATATTTTAAGAAACCCAACTTCTCATACTCTTGAAAATTCAGAGTGGAAATTGTTCTTTGACCATCCTGATTGATAAAAGTAGGAAGACCGTCTTCTGTCAATCCGGCAAAAGGTATGGAGAAAAGCGCCCTTACAGGATAACCTTCCCGTCCGAATCCATTTCCTGAGATTAGATCGAGTACGTTCGCATGTGATTTCAGATCCGTTATTTCATTCTTTGTCTTGGAGAAAATAAAATCGGTATTCCAACTGAAACCTTTCTTCTTTATATTCTGAGTGGAGAGAGTCAGTTCTATACCGGACGATCTCATGGAAGCTATATTGGCATATTTGGCAATTGTTCCACCGGCTCCCTGGGTATTGATTACTCCAATCAAGTCAAAATTATTACGCCGGTAATAATCTGCCGCAAGATTGATACGATTATGAAGGAAGCCTAAATCGACGCCCACGTTGAATTCGTGTTTCTTTTCGTAGGTCAGTTCACTGTTCTCAAGTTCCGTAATGCGCATTCCCGACTCTGTGACACTGGCTGAAGGACGCCAAGGCGAATAACTGTTAAGGATCGTTTGCGAATTAGTCACGAAAGCAGGACCACGGTCGGCTGTCAAACTATAAGACGCTTTAAGTGTTGCATGCGACAGAACCGGATGTGAGAAATTAGAATAGAATTTTTCTTCGTGTACGTTCCACGCACCGGCAATATTCCATGTCGGTAACCAACGTGCCGAACGTGATTTACCTAAACGATTGGTACCTTCGTAACGTCCGGTTCCGGTTAATGTGTATTTACCTTCATAAGAGTAGGTACCCATAACGAAGAAAGCTACACTGCGAGTATTGGCAGCCTCATTAGTATAATAATTGGTATTTTCTTCTTTACCCTGTTTGAAAACATTGTAATCATAGAAAGGCGTACCGCCTTTATCATACTGATAACCCCAACCCCGGAACCAGCTCCGGGTACGGTCAATAGAACTGTTTTCAAAACCACCGAAAAAGTTCAGAATATGTGTGTTATTAATACTCGTATTGTAAGTAGCCGTTGCACGGATATCGATTCCCCTCATACTATAATCAGTACGAGTGTAGATACCACCTTCCGGGAGAATAGTAATGGGCAAAGAGTTTATCAGATCGGGATCAGTGTACAATAACGGATTACTATCTCGGATAGTGGCATCTCCCATAGCACGATATGATTCCGCCTGATTGGAATGGTCTTTGATATTATGTTCCTGTCCGGTAGTAGAATACTTAATAGCAGCCAATCCGCTTAATTCCAATCCCTTGACAGGTCTCCATTTGAGTTCTCCCTGAAATTTAAGATCTGCTACATTCAAATCGATATAGTTATTATCCAATTCATGCAGTATATTGAAATCGGCATAGTTACGGGTGTAGTACACCTCTTTGCCATTTTCATCTGTACATTGCAAAGTACGTGAGGTGTTCAGCGCATAGCTGTACGGGTTTATATCAAAGTCGCGTTTTACTTGTCCGTTTACCACATCCAGTTGTTGGCTTAATGTACCGGGGGCAACTTGCTTACGATACGAACCACTTCCTAAAATCAGAGCACTCAATTTGTCTGAAAGATTAAAAGAGGCATTCATATTGGCTGTATACCGGTTTACAGAACTGGCTTTCGTCCAACCGGGATCATTGTAAAGGCTTAATGAAGCATACATACGCGCTTTCTCCGACCCCGTTGAGATACTGACGGAATGTGTTTGGACAATATTCTGATTGAAAAGAATATTAAACCAATCTGTATTCCGCATTTCAGCTTTTTCCAGATATGCATAACGCGCTTCGAGTGTATTGTCCAGCTGATAAGAATCCGTATTGGGATCATATGTATTTATCATCTGATACATCTTACCGTAAACGCCGCTATTAGCAGCACGTGCTGTCTCTGAAAACAGTAGCCAGCCTTTATCTTCCATCTCTTTGTATACATCCATTTGTTCCTGAGAATTCATGATATTGAACTCTGAATAATGTGGAACCATACGATACGTGAGTTCTCCGGTGTAATTAATACTGCTAAGACCTGCCTGTCCGCGTTTGGTTGTGATAACCACTACACCGGCCATTGCTCTGGCACCATATATGGAAGTTGCCGAGCCGTCTTTAAGAATTTGGAAACTCTCTATGTCGTCTGCACTCAGACCCGATATGGCCGAACTGATTAATGTCACTGCATCTCCCGATGAAAGGTCGTCAGTGCTGACATCAACCGCATCCTCCATGATTACTCCGTCTACTACCCACAATGGTTTGGAATTACCATATATGGAAGTTGCACCACGTACCCGAATTTTGGGAGCCGTACCAAAAGTTCCTGAAACATTCTGTACAGATACCCCTGCCGAGCGTCCTTCCAACGAACGGCTTATATCCGGCATACCGTCTATACGGGCTTTGGATGCATCCACCTTATCGGCAGCTCCGGTAAACAAACGTTTATCTACTTTTGACATACCGGTTACTACTACTCCTTCAAGCATTTGAGCGTCCGATTCCATTGCAATTCTCAGATTGGGCTTTGCTTTCACTTCTTGGGGCTTTAACCCGACGTAGGTAATGTGAAGTTTGGCAGACAACGATATTCCTTTCAACAGGAATTTCCCGTCAATATCTGTGATAGTGCCTTGTTGGGTACCCTTTACCTGTACATTAGCTCCTATGACAGGCTCACCATCTTCTGCATAGACGACAATTCCACTCACATCAGTGTTTTGTGCCTGTATCCATTCTGTACATGCCAAAAACATACATAAATAAAACAGCAACAATGATTTTTTACTCATATAATAACTTTTTCTTTAGTGGAAATTTAAAAAAGGGATGTATTTGATGTAAACACATCCCTTTTTGTAGAAACATAACATTAGTTATTTAACCAGAAATTTACTGGTCTTCGTAGCCAACCTGGAAGTTAGAGAGAGAATATATATACCTTTTTCATAGGAATCCAGTTCTATTTTACTTGTATTCCCGGTGTTGAGTATTAATTGCCCGTTTCCGTTATAGATACGAATAATTTGGTAGTCTCCAATCAGACAAAGAGTACGGCCACTTATGTAATATCCGTTGTCCTCTGTCTCTACGTTTTGTACACCTACGTTCGGATCGTTTCCTGTCTTCTCAATCTTTGTAGAGTAGAGGTTGAAAGCTTGTGTACTAACGGGAGATTCAACCATATAACCGAAATAATAAAGCCCATCGGCCGGAACAGTTATACTACCGCTTGCTGTGGCCCTGTCACCGGAATTGTCATCACCGCTTGCTACTAATGTGGTGAAAGCATCCGGCATGTCTTTATCAGCCATATAAAGTCTTACATACTGTTCCGTGCTTTCAGGAGCAGTTGATTTAATGATAATACTATAATCAAAAGTAGCTTTGACAATGTCACCTTTCTTCAGGCTTATTACCGGAGCAACATAAGCACCCGGACATGGTTTATATGTCAAACCAGTATGAGCATCATCTCTGGTGACCTGGGTTTTCATAAATGTTTCATTATTTACCTTTGCAACTGTCCATTGTTCAAAATGGCTCACTGAAGGATAATAATGATACCATTCACTTTCCTTGTTGGCAAAATCTGCAATATACGGCTCTGTTTCTATGCTTAATCCGGTAGTAACAGGATTTTTGATTGTGAAGTAATCCATAAAGAGAGAGCTGCTTAATGTAGCAGTTGATGTACATTTCACCCCGATATAGTAATGCCCATTGGCAGGAATAGTGATTTGCTTCACTACTTTTTGATACTCTCTTCCCTGGACTAATGCCTTTTCGGCTTTGTATATGGACATTGTCATAGCTTCTGTTGTAGGAGCTTCACCTAAAAATACTTCAAAATCTTGTCCGTTCTTTTCAGGAGTAGATGTTCCGCTAATGTTTAAGTAAGTACGATAGAAGAACCCGAAGTCATACGTTCCGGCAGGAATTTCGATACAGCCGGAGAATACCCAGTCGCCATCACCGGATGCAGTACCGGCATGGCGGATTCCTCCTGTTCCGGAATAGGCCGAATTGGCTGCTGTAAAGTTGTTGCCTGTTGCCCAACCACCATTGAATATCCATTGAGAACGTTCCAAGTCTGTTTCCAAATCCCCAACATAAGGAATGGTTGCCGCCTCATAATGGATTACACTGTTTGAGGAGAACATTTTGTTGTTAAAGGCATCACAATCAGATGTTTCCTTTACTTCTCCCAAGAAGAAGTAAGTACCCGGAGTCGAAATATCGGCTTTTTTCTGGAAAGTATATTCTATCGTAGCTCCCGGTTCTATGGTTCCTGTGTAGGTTTCGGAAACTGTCTGAACAGCTTTATCCGCCTCGCTTCCGTCTTTATAGACAACATAACTTAAAGGAACATTCGATATTGCTTTGGCACCATGATTCATAAACGACACAATGATGTCAGCATTTGTCAGATAGAACCCGTCTTTCGCAGAAGAACCAACCGCGTTGATGGCCATATCGTTGTCTTGATCCAAGCGTACATCATCCAGGATAATATCACGTCCGCTACCATCGTTATAAAATGCCAGATAATAATTACCAGCTTCCTCTATATCGAGCAACACATATCCTTGCTTATAGTATTTAACATTATCAATAGGAAGTGTAGCCAAAGGCGCTCCTTCCTTGAAGTCGCTATAAGAATCGGTCTTACCTAAGTATACTTTCAGATTGGAAACACCGCTGGCATATAATGTAGCATAATAGAAAGAGAGGCGTACTTTACCTTTAGGCATCGTGACGGCTGGTGAAATCAACCAATCGTTATGAGTGATTCCACTGAAAGAGTTGATATATGCTGCATACTGTCCTTCTTTGGCAAAAGTAGCTCCTCCGCTGGTAACCTGTGTTACCTCCCAATACACATTATCCTTTTCGGGATTGTAACAGATCCAGTTTTTCCAATTTTCTTCCGGTTCAAAGCCCATTTTGTACGGGAATCCTGCTGCTTCATACACTTGTACTGTGGCAGCTGTTTCGTCATTACCCTTGTCACCGTCTTCTGCCAGTGCACTCCATACTTTTAGTTCATTAGCTCCCAGTTGACTAAAGTCAGCTTTCGTTTCAAAGGTATAATCTATTTTCTGACCTACGGATAGTGCCGCAATCACGCCGTCTATTACCACCCCATCATTCAACCGGTAATGAACAGGAATATTTTGCAAATCATCTTTACCGATGTTCATAAACGTAGCCGTAACGGTAACCGAATTGTTTTTCATCATGGCATTGGCATAAGGAGAAACGATTTTCTGCGCAACTACATCATTATAGGGATCACAGATTTCTATATTGCGCATCAATAGTTGTGAACCGGCAACGCTTGCTGTGAGTCCAAGAGAATATTTACCCAGTTCATTTACATCAATCGTAAAACCTCCTTTTGCCCATTCATACGGCGAAGCCAGCAGTCGCGCTGATGTACCTGTCGGTTCATACTTACTGTAATCGAAATTACCAAGAGAAGCAGTTACCGTGAAACTTTCCCCACACTGGTATTCAAAATTGATACGTACCTTTCCTTGGGGTAACGTAATACAATTACTTGCCAAAATAGCAGATTGCCCCATGTATGGAGAGTATAACCAGCAGTTTTGTACATTTTCCTCATCAGCCCCAAGCCATTTCCAATAAGCGTTCCGTCTACCTTCGGTTGCTGAACTGCGGAGATTTTCCTGTGCATTTTCTATTGTCATCTTATATGGATACTCCATAGAGGTAGTAATAACAACAGTAGCAGACAATGTATCATTAAATAGATTGGCATCGTTAGAAGCTTCTACCCACGTTTTAATAGTATAAACACTGTCTATATTTTGACGTGGCTCTGTAAATTTTATCTTTTCTGTGAATGAGCATTGCTTTTCTTCACCACTGCTCAATGCTTCATTTATATTTTGTATGACAATCGGATTCTTATCAACTTGATAGCATAGTTTATAAGCAGGTGAAGCTGCTCCCGTATTTTTTACCGTCACCTTCAATGCTTGTTCCAGCCTGCAGCCATTCTCGATTCCATCAATAGAAGAGAGAGCTACATCAGGAGATGGAGTTTGAGTCATCTTAATATTATCCAGATAAAGCTTGTTGGCTAAGAAACTACCTGTCGCATTCAGAGCATGTCCGAAATCCCAAAATGCAATATATACTTTCTGGCCTGCATATTTACTCATATCAATCGTATAATTGCCCCATGGCAAAACTCCTTTAGGAATAATGCTGAAAACGGTCTCTTTGAAACTGACCGAATCATTACCGGCGGTGGAGACCAGTACCTTTAGTTCGTAGGGGTTAACGTCTTTAAGGCCGTTATACGCACCGTTGGCTCCCAACATGAAACTCAAGTATTCATTGTTTCCTACTGTGATTTGCGGTGTAATTAGCCAATTGCTTGTCCATAATGCAGAGAGACCTGCACCTGAACTTGTAGACTGAGCAGCTTTTCCACCTTTATAACCGGTCACAAAGGTATTAATGTCCTTGTTATTCACCTGTTCCCATTTAGGGTAGCTGAGCAGGGAATATTCAATACAACGTGTTTCCCAACCTTTCGGTGGAAATTGATCACCCTCAAAATCCTCGTTCAACGATTGTGCGTACGTCGTGGCGACAACAATCAAAAGGAGATGCACAAATAGTAATACTTTTTTCATTTGAATTGTATTTGGAGATTAATAATTGTTATTTGACACACAGGAGCGCCATCTAACTTTCACGATAACAAAAAAGAAGATTTTTGATTTATTATCATAATATAATTCCCTGCATTGACTACTTTACTATTTCAAATCAAAAATAATGTACTACTGCATACTCTATTATTTAATTGATAAACAGACTCTTGCATTTCCTTTGTAAAACCTTCTTTTTTTGCTTTTTGTGAGAAAAAGCAACTATAACTTTAAAAAGAGCACGTCAAAATTGGTTAATATATAGCATATTATTATCTTTGTAATGGATATAAAATCAATTAGCATAATGCATAAGATTCTTATAATCGCTTTATCCATACTATGTATCGTTGAAAAGGTTTTTTCACAATCACCTATTCCTGCTAAAGGAATTGAGAATATATTAAACCAATCGAGAGAGTATGTTTCACAGCCTTATTTCACCGATACGATACTGGTAAAAAGAATCGATTCTTTAATGCATAGTACATACTCGGGAGAGGAAACTTTTAAAACGGTATTTCAGGTAGGATTGTCATTGTGCAATATAAACCGCAAAGAAGAAGCTGTAAAGTATCTGAGCTATTGTTTATCGGTGATAAAAGACGTATTTCCTGAGATACCCCGTAATTCACTTCCTACTTACATCCATATTATGAATCAGACAGGACTTTCTTATAATTATATGAGATTGACCGATCTGGCAATGAACTACTACACGAAAGCATTGGACATCGCCCAAAAAAATAACCTGAATGAAGAGGAGGCAATACTTTGTAATAATATTGCTTCTATATTTCAGACTCAAAAGAAATATGACGAATCGGATTCTTTATTCAAAAGAGCTATTATTATCAACGAAGAACTAAAAGTTCCTCAAAGACTGTTTGTTAATTACAATAACCTCTCTGTGAACTATGCCCATAAAAAAGATTATAATAAAGCACTTGAATATGCTTTCTTAGCTGTACATCAGCTGGATGCTGCCAGAGATTCCGATATGATCATACTGATGCAACGAAACATTGGCTCTATCTATTTGAAACAGAAAGAGCCCCGGATGGCATTGCAGTTGTTGAAGCAGGTAGAGGATTATCAGTTGAAGCATCATCAGGAATACTATTTGACAGGAACTTATCTGATAATGACCAATGTATATAATTTATTGGAACAAAAAGAGATGGTTGGTAGCTATTTGAAGAAAGCGCTCGCCCTGTCTGATGAATATAATAATGTATATGATAAAAAGGTATTGCTTGCCGAACTTTCTAAGTATTATGCAAATATAGGACAACATCGAACGGCTTTTGAAATGTTAAAACAGTCTATGGCATTAAAAGACTCCCTATATAACTCGGAAGAGGAAGAAAGAACGAGAAACTTATCGGGTGCTTATGATGAGGAACGCATGCTACAGGAAAAGTTGATTCGGATAGAGAACAACCACGCAGTTGTGATGCAGAAGGTATATATAATGGTGTTTTCCGGAGTAATACTTTTGGTTGTTATAGCCGTATGTACGATTTATTGGCTCAAAAAGCAGAAGAAAAAGACGAGAAGAGCATTGTGTGATTACGCCCGGCAGAAACGCGATCAGATGGAACGGCAAGAGGGAAAAATAATCTCTTTGCTGAATAACCTGGAACAGCTGAAGTTAGAATTGGAACAAAATGAACGCAAACAGATGTCCTACTCATTACAAGACACTAAGAACAAAGAGTTCATCGCACAACTAACCGATCGCCTGAAGCAATTGTTATTGGACATGAATCCTAAAGAAACACAAGTAAAAAAACAGATACGTGATATTATTTCGCAACTAAACCAGATTGACAGTAACAATATATTGCAAGATTTCCGGGATTCATTTGAAAGTATTCATCATCATTTCTATGAGAACTTAAACGAAGAATATCCTACTATTACAATGAAAGAAATGCGCTTGTGTGCCTTGCTACGATTAGGCTTGTCTACAAAGGAAATTGCCGATATTACTTTCAAAGAGGTACGAAGTGTAGAGTCTGCACGCAACCGCCTACGTAAAAAACTGCAAATCTCCCAAACGGAAGACTTGCAGAAGTTTTTGATGAATTTTTAAGCTATACACTTATTGGAATCTGACTATTCTACGGTAGCACCACCTTCACCTTTTATCCAGTTGGTGACTGTGGCACTGGAAGAAATTTCTTTCCGCATGAAAGTCAATGTAATATCATAAGATATGCCTGCCCGAAATTCATTACCAGTGGTTGAAGTTACTTTAGATACATTCAACTCTCCATGATTAGTGACAACTGTAAGGCTTAATTCAGCATCACCTGTAATTGGAGCAATCATTACAGACCCTCCTGCCTTACCGCCTTATCCTTAGGGATGGGTACTCCATTCCCGGCAGTTGCATTTAAAGCATAAAGATTCTGAGTTTCGCTTACTGTTAATGTTCTACTCTTCAAATCGAATCCTACAGGTAGTTGAATACCGTTCAATTGAATCACACGGACATCATCCATATCATCTTCGGGTATGCTTTCGCCTTTTTGTATATAAAAAGTAAGCTGCGTAAGTGCATGGCTGAATGCCAGCGAAGGAGCAGCACTACTTTTGGTACCGAAAATTTCGTTAGAAACCAGTACATCTGTACTTCCGTCTGCCTCAATCTTACCAAAGGTATAAAGCTGTCCGGTTACTTTTCCAATGGGAGAGAATGCCTTCATAAAGGTTTTACCACCATCGGCAAGGTAATACTGTTCGTTTTTGAGAACAACAGCGGAACCTTTTGTCGGAGAAGCAATGATAGATTCCTTGGTATCGGTAGACCAGGAAGGAGAGGCATCGCTATAGGTGGTAGCATCTGAAGTAGTTTCCCAACCTAAAATAGTTGCAGAAAAGGGGGCGTTCTCACCAATTGCTGCACGTGACTGGGTTATCGTTCTTTGCACTTCTGCGCTAAGATGAATTTCTTTAGGGTAGGAATGAGACATAGCACTATCAGTCTCTGTATCTATGATTGTACAGCTTGCTAATAGTGCTATGATGGATATTAAGAAGGGGGTCTTAATCATTCGATAATTATCCAACAGTACCAGAACCAGAACCGGTAGCCCATTCAGTAACAGAAGCACTAGTAGAAATCTCATCTCTAAATGTAAGAGTTACAGTATATGCAACGCCTTTACCATCAGCATGTTCCGCTACTGAAGATAGAGTTACCTCAACACTGGAATATGTTTTCTTATTTGTTACCACCTTAATATTAAATTTTCCACTAATAGGTTTTACCATTACAGCAGTACTAGCTGTTTCTTCAGTAGTAGTAATAGCATCGGTGAAAATAATAGGTACCTCCACCTCTTGTGCTGTCCCAAAAAGAACTTCATTAGTACCAAGATTTATCTTTTCCGGAACACTCATACCCAATAAATGAATAGAGGTCAATTTTACATCATTTGCTAATCCAACTCCGGCCTTTACTTTAAAAATCAATTTCGTTAATGGATGGGCAAAGGTCAAAGCACCAGCAGGTGTCGTTTTATCACCATATACGGCAGCAGTAGTCATCAAAATATCGACTGAACCATCTTTTTTATCTAAAGCATAAGTAGAAGTTTGAGCTTCTTGAGTAGCAGTTGCTCCATCTACATAGAAAGCTTTCATATAAGTTTTATAGCCATCTTCTGTACTATAGTACTTTCCTGGTACAGTTATAGAAGGTGTATTACCAGAAGTGTTTATATCACTGGACGTTGCATTCCATGAGGGTTCTGTTGCGAATTCAGTCATTTCAGTATTACTTTCCCAGCCTAATACAATAGCTTTAAATTTGTTACCATCTTCTATAGCAGCCCGCGTTACCCCAGTTGTTGTTTCCACTCCTGCGCTCAATTGAATCGCTACCGGTTCCCCATTATCAACTGCATCTATGCCCTCTACTTCTGTGTTTGAACAACTTGCCATCATTCCTAATGCCAATGCTGAAAAGATAAATGTCTTCATACTTTTTGTCTTTAAAAGTTTATATTATTGTTTTATTTGTTTCTTATATCACACTTCCATTTCCTGTTTCTATCACCCAGCTAATTACTGTAGCAGTCATACCTATTTTCAATAAGTTGAATGTCACCTCTGCAGGTGCTTCGGTTTGTACTTCTTTTATAACCTGAGTGATATCTGTCGTTATTGTTTCTTTTTCTTCATTCTCATATGTAAAACTCATTTCCAAGATAGTCTTTCCTTCTACACCAGCTCTTGTAGTACTGATTTCATGCAGGAGAGGCAATAACATTTTTCCTTCAAAACAGACTCTGTCTTCCTTGTATACCGGTATCAAATCATGGTAGTACTCGGAAGTAGAGTAAGCAGCAGTTTCCATAGTGAACAACTTCAACGAATTGATCATCCGATAAGATGTGCCTCAGCCTGTTTCACTTTCTTACTTGTTGGCATCTCAAAACAGGCTTTCAATACCAAAGGATGAGGTGAGAGCACTACTAACGGCCCGTTCGTCTCGGTGACATTAAATTCTGCCACAGAAGAAAACATCATTTCCGGATGCATTACATCACCGTTCACTCCCGGCTCTAATAACTCTATCGCTGCATCTTCCGCCACATCCATATTACTGAACTTCACATTGGGATCTGCTTTGTCCATACTAAGCAACAGCAGTTTATATTTACCAGACAACAAATCATTGATATAAACATCATCGCCAACTTCTCTTGAAAAAGGTTTCAAAGAACGACTTTCCGGATAAAACACCAACCATTCTCCTTCCGGCTTACTATATTTCCCCCAATTGACTTTGACATGAACCGTACCATCGGGTACTCTCTCAACGTCATCCTCAATAGGACGAAAAGAACAAGATGAAAGCAACAGGATTATTCCTTCACACAGTACAAAACACAGCACTTTCCATGAAGAAGATTTTCTTACTTTTTCCATCTTCTGTTTCTTTTGATGCAACAAATATAGAAGATGAAAATAAACTAAAACAATACTTAGATAACTATTTTAGGGCACTGGAAGGGTTCGTGAAACGATTGGAAGTTTTTTGCAAGTTTGGGGGTTCTCTATTCGCGAGACTTCTATCGTTTTACACTAATAAGCCACACTAAAGAACATTTTACTTTTGTAGGTCCGATGTAAACAATACGGCGCGTGTCTTTCCAAGTTAGTTCTCCCTGGTCCGAAAGGTAGGTGTGAAAGTCAGTAGTCAGACAGCCTACCCCCAAGCTGAACTCCAACGAAAAATGGCGGCCTATGCGCCGGGTATATCCATAACTAAGACCACCGGCAGCATAATACTTTCCCCGATAACCTGTTGTTTCGCCAAACTGAAAGTCATAATTACCGCCTTCGGCGTACAATCCGAAGAAATGGCCGATCAAGGGATCACGCGTGCGACGATTGCCTAACCAACAACGTCCTTCAATGCCACCGGATACTAACTGATAGCAGAAATTACGCTCATTATTCAACCACCAAGGGCATTTGTATTCGGCATTCACTGACCAACGACGTCCCAAGGGTATCTCCAACTCAAGATTCGGGGCTAAAGCAATGTCATAAAGCAGATTGTTTTTGAATGCGAGAATCGTCTTTCGCCGCTTCGGAGTAATTAAAACCGATCCGGCGTCCTCCGGTTCTATAGATTCTGTCAGAAGAGCCGGAGACTGTTGTCCGACAGTCGATGCAAAGCCGGATACAGGTTCTACCCCGTTCAACGGAGCTACCAAATCGGCATAATTCCAGCTCACCTGTATCTCCGTCCGGTGTAAGCGAGGTAAAAGCGATTCCTGAATATACGTATAGGGTTTCTGGCCGTTAAGATATTGCAAAAGCTTTTCACACTTTGCCGGATCATAATGATGATAATCTATCAGACGCAACACATCTTCCTGATCAGGACTCCCGGATCGGACGCTATCAAAGTACGCCAATCCATCCAATCTGTCTCTTTACGACAGAGTACAAACTTAGTATGCAGACGGGGATAACGTTCGTTTATATAATCTCTCACTGCCTCGGCACGCCGTGCAGCCAACCAGGCATTGAATTTCAGACTGCCTTCCGGCACTATCAATGAAGTTATTATCAAAGAATCGGGATGTGCCGTTTCCAAAGAATCAGCCAAAAGAGCATCAAGGGTAGCAATCGTTTCACTATTATCCAGATAATCCGGATCTATCTCATCTTGATTGAAAGAGAAATAAATATAACTACTTCTTACCGTATCCTTCTTTACAATAGGACGAGTGCCCTGAGCATAGTTTGCCCCGGGTATCATAAGAAGTAATCCTAAAATAGATATGATGCAGATACGGCTTTTCATAACAACACATTAAACAGGTAGCAAATATAGAAAAGAGATTCCAGAATAAAGCAGAATCAATACTAAATCTGAGAAAGAATGTCTCATACAGTGAAATGATTGACAGATATTTGCAACTCCGGAGTACTTCCCACACGGGAGATATGACAGGCGATGCTGATTATTGCAATGCAGGTCAGCACTCATTTTCACAGCAGGCAGAGGGATGGCAGCAACAATCGTCGTCCATTCTGCGAAAATCCGCATAAGCCCGTGTTTCATCTGATGATAACAGCATTTGTCATTACTGCCTCTGCCTTCCCCGGTATGGATAAAACCTTATCTCGTAGAGTAACGTATGGTTCTCCGGTATGCAACGTTGTTTTACATGTACATGTTTCACTGCTCGACATGCACATGTCGTACTGCTCCACATGTGCATGTCGTACTGCTTTACATGTACATGTAAAACACAGTTGCATACTGACCAACGGCTTGTTGCTTCCTGACTCAAACAACGAGCCATACCGGGGAATAGTAACGAGGCTACTCCTAAGCACTTCCTGCGCGAAAAAGTATACCGGATGTTATATCAGAATCGTACAATTTTATATACCGGACGATCTCTGACACCCCCTTTTAAATAGGGTTGTGTACGATAACAGTGAAAAACCGTGAAAGAATTTAAAAGAGAACCAATATTGAAAGAAATATTTGGAGGAATAGAGTGGAAGCCTTACATTTGTACTGTGATTTTTTTCATAGTATTAGATTTAAGGTTAACAAAGGTTGGAGCAAGGCGTTGCTCCTTTTTTTATGCCTATCATTAAAGTAACTGATACATTCCGCCTGCCAATATCCGTATCACCCCTTTCATTTCAAGTTCAAACAAGATAGCATTCATTTTATGTACAGCAATATCGGCTTCAACTACCAATGTATTGATCTGTAAAGCCCCCTGTGCTTGCAGAAGAGAGACAATCCGCTGCTCTTCTTCTGATAATTCCGGGAAGAGATTCCGCTGAACATTCTCCGCTTTCCGGGACTGTGAAGAAGCATCCCAGCACATGGCTTTCACAAAATCTTCGGCAGACAAAAGAAGAGCTGCTTTATTGTCACGAATCAGTTGATTACAGCCGATAGAAGAAGCATCCATCGTACGTCCGGGAAAAGCAAAACAGTCGCGATGATAACTTTCGGCAATATCGGCAGTGATCAGTGAACCGCCTTTAGCAGCAGACTCCACGACGATCGTAGCATCTGCCATACCTGCTACAATACGGTTACGGCTTATAAAGTTATGTTTATCGGGATTGGTCCCGGTGAGAAATTCGGTCAGTAAACCACCTTGCTGCAACATGTCAACAGCAGTTTTCCGATGGACGGAAGGATAAATACGATCAAGCCCATGCGCCAATACGCCAATGGTAGGAAGGCTGTTGGCAAGGGCCGCACGGTGTGCATGAATATCAATACCATAAGCCAGCCCACTTACAACAAGTACCTCCGGACAGAGGATTTTCAAATCGCGGAGAAAAGAAGCACAAAGCTGTTTACCATACTCAGTAGCGTTGCGGGTACCTACCATATTAATAATGCGAAGCGCATTCAAATCGGCATTTCCTTTGAAAAAAAGAACAATAGGGGCATCATCACATTCGCGAAGACGGGAAGGGTAACGTTCATCGGCCAAAGTAAGACATTGAATATGGTTCTTCTCCGCAAATTCATACTCTTCTCCGGCACGTACCAATGCTTGTGGGCAATCCAATGCCTCCACCACACGGTTGTTCACTCCCGGCAGACGTTCGGGAAGTTCCTGCCGGAAACGAAAAACATCAGCAGCACTTCCAATGCCATCCACCAACTTCTTTGCCCAGATATGTCCAATGCCCGGAACCTGCGTCAGGGCAATGCTACAAATGCACTCTTCGCGACTACTCATTGCAAATAGGGCGCAAAGACGCTGTCAAACAGTTCACTATCACTCAAACGCCCGTTAACGACACATACGGTTTCAACGGTTGACTTCACTACCACTTTGCCATCACTCTTCCGGAAGATATCCTGATAGAACACATACTTGATACCTTCTTTTTTCATATAGAGTTTGGAAACAAATTCATCTCCACTCTTCAAT
The DNA here is from genome assembly GCA_000613465.1 of Bacteroides nordii WAL 11050 = JCM 12987. Taxonomy (GTDB): domain Bacteria; phylum Bacteroidota; class Bacteroidia; order Bacteroidales; family Bacteroidaceae; genus Bacteroides; species Bacteroides nordii. The sequence goes on along the minus strand of BAJA01000007.1, from coordinate 84,885 downwards.
GGAGTTTTAAAAGCCATATTGATACGGGCAACAACCGGATCAACTCCCTGCTCATGCAATGCAGCAAAGCTGACACCCACAGAAGAAAGGAACTCATGACGCGTATGCTCCAGATAGTGTTGATAATTGGCATTGTTGACAATGCCCTGCAGGTCGCATTCATAATCGCGTACCTTCATCTCCAGCTCGTAAATATAATTCATGGTTGTAATGTTATAAAGTGATAGGGTTGTAAAGTGATAACTCTCCTTACAACCCGCCTTTAAACTTTTTCAGTTCATCCACAGAAACCAGTTTGTAGAGCTTGTCACTCGGACGTATCTTATCGAGTTTCATGGAGAAACGTTCTCCCTTCTTTACGTTTTGTACCGGTTCAAGATCAACACGTGCCTCTTCGAGGGTAGCAAACAAAGCTCCGGTAGTCGGTCCGGTTACCAATAACTTATCGCCCACATTCAATTCGGCTGCTTCTACAAGAAACTCGGCAACACCGATATTACTAAAATAACGGACTCCTTTGCCTACGTAGATCTTACGTTCTGTAGCTGCCGAACCATAGTTCTTAGTCCACTCTCCCAAACGCTGTCCCAAATAGTATCCATCCCAGAAGCCACGATTGAACACACTCTTCAGGCGTTCGTCCCAGGCAGCCACTTTCTCGTCAGTGAAAGTATCGTCCAGATAAGCCTTGATAGCCTCTTTATAACACTCCACCACGGTACGCACATACTCAGGACCGCGGGCACGGCCTTCTATCTTGAACACCCGTACACCGGCATCCATCATCTTATTCATAAAATGAATCGTCTTCAGGTCTTTGGGTGACATTATATACTGATTGTCGACGTCCAGCTCCACATCCGTCTCTTTATCCCGCACCGTATAAGAACGGCGACACACCTGCATACAGGCACCACGATTGGCAGAACTGTTCATCTCATGCAACGAAAGATAACACTTACCGGAGACAGCCATGCACAAAGCACCGTGACAGAACATTTCAATACGAATCTGTTCGCCCGAAGGGCCACATATATTCTCTTCTACGATATGACGATAGATCTCCGCCACCTGCTCCAAATTCAATTCGCGGGCAAGCACTACCACATCGGCAAACTGGGCATAGAATCTCAAAGCCTCTATATTGGATATATTCAGCTGGGTAGAAAGATGTACCTCCTGCCCGATCCGGCGGGCATAACTCATCACCGCCACATCGGCAGCGATCACAGCCGAAATACCGGCTTCTTTCGCCGCGTCAACGATAGTGCGCATCAACTCCAGATCGTTATCATAAATAATTGTATTTACCGTCAGATAACTCTTCATCCCATGTTCATCACAGGTCCGGGCTATTTCGCGCAGATCGTCAATGGTAAACGTATTGGCCGAACGGGCACGCATATTCAAATTTGCAATACCAAAATAAATAGAGTCGGCACCTCCCTGAATGGCTGCTGCAAGTGATTCACGGGAACCAACAGGAGCCATTATCTCGAAATCATTCAAACTAAAACTCATACACTTTTTATTATATAGAAAGCTTATTATCTCCCCGGTCTTCCCCGAGTTTTTTCTCATAATTCAATCAGTTAAATAAATCAAGAAGTACAAAGGTAGGCTTTTTTCCGTATTTTTGTAGCGATAATGAAAGTTACTTCAATCACAAATCGTAAAATTAAGTAAACCGTAAATGAAAATAGGCCACATAGATTTGGGCGAACGCCCTGTATTCCTTGCCCCGATGGAGGATGTGACAGATCCTGCCTTCCGTTTGATGTGTAAAAAGTTCGGAGCCGATATGGTGTATACGGAGTTTGTTTCGAGCGATGCACTGATACGCTCCGTCAACAAGACTACGCAGAAACTTTCTATCTGCGACGAAGAGCGTCCTGTTGCCATACAGATATACGGAAAAGATACCGAAGCTATGGTAGGAGCAGCACGGATTGTAGAAGAGGCACAACCTGATATACTGGATATCAATTTCGGGTGTCCCGTAAAAAAGGTGGCCGGTAAGGGCGCCGGAGCAGGAATGTTGCAGAATATCCCAAAGATGCTGGAGATCACCCGCGCCGTAGTAGATGCCGTAAAGATACCTGTTACAGTAAAAACCCGCCTGGGTTGGGATGCCGACCACAAAATCATTGTAGATCTGGCAGAACAACTACAGGACTGTGGTATTGCCGCACTCGCCATTCACGGACGTACCCGGGCACAAATGTATACCGGTGAGGCAGACTGGACTCTTATTGGCGAAGTGAAAAACAATCCCCGCATGCATATTCCGATCATCGGTAACGGAGACGTAACCTCGGCAGCAACTGCCAAAGCATGTTTCGACCGTTACGGAGTAGATGCCATCATGATTGGCCGGGGCAGTATCGGGCGCCCCTGGATCTTCCGCGAGGTGAAACACTATCTGGAAACAGGAACCGAACTTCCTCCCGAAACCTTTGAATGGTATCTGAATGTGCTTCGCGAAGAAGTGCTCAACAGCGTAGCCCGCCTGGACGAACGCCGGGGAATCATTCACATACGCCGTCACCTGGCTGCAACTCCCCTGTTCAAAGGTATTCCTAATTTCCGGGAAACCCGCATTGCTATGCTAAGAACAGAGTCGGTAGAAGAATTATTCCGAATATTCGACAAAATAAAACCGGACGGTGAATAAAAAAGAGATTGGCTTTAGTGGATTTATCATAAAAAAGTTATTACTTTTGCGGAAATATAGATTCTATTTATAAAGTAACAAACAATATGAGAAAACCGCTACTCTTTTTTATTTTATTACTGTTCACCTCTCCGTTGCTCCGTGCGCAATCTGTAGAAGAAATACAGAATAGCAAGGAATATATTTGGGGAACCGGCAATGCCTCTACGCTCAAAAAAGCCGATAACGAAGCGTTGGCGGCATTAATAAGCCAGATATCTACCAATGTATCCAGCCAGTTCAGCCAACTGACGGAAGGAGGTACAGACGGAGACAAAGCAACCGTAGACGAAACATTCAAATCGGTCATCAACACCTATTCACGTGCAACACTGAACAATACCCGGCGTATCGTAATACAGAACGAACCGGAAGCTGCGGTAATGCGCTACATTAAAGTCAGCGAGATACAACGTATCTTCGAGGGGCGTAAAACAAAATTGCTCGACTTTACTCAAGAAGCGATAAAAGCTGAGAAAAAAGCACAGGTAGCTGATGCCTTACGCTATTATTACTGGGCACTGACCTACTGCAAAGCTATCCTGACGGGAATTTTCTCACAATGAAAGACGAAGAAGGGAAAGATCAGCTATTGTGTAATTGGATTCCCAAACAGATGAATGCTATCTTCTCTCATCTGGAGGTTTCCATAAACGACGTCCACATCGATGGTGACCTGAAAACAATCGATCTGAAAGTGCTCTACAAAGGTCAACCTGCCCGCAACTACGATTATACCTACTTTGACGGACGAGACTGGTCGAATATCTTCTCAGCAAAAGACGGACTGGGAATTATCGAAATGCCTGCCGTTGCCAATGCCAAAGGAATGCAGATAAAAACGGAGTATATGTTTGAAGGCGAGTCTAATATCGACAATGAACTGGCCGAAGTCATGCAGTCAGTCAATCCGATCCCCATGCGCAACTGCTATCTGAAACTAACAGGTGAGGAGCCTAAACCAGGAGAAACTCCGGCAGCAACAACATTGCTGGCAGCTTCCGGCGATAGCGCCAAACAAACAGAATCCGCCATGCATTATCTGGCTAACGAAGAAGTTACTGTCTATCAGAGCACAATGAAAGAGGTAGAAAACGCCATCCGCTCCAAAAACTACGCCAATATACAATCTATTTGTACCCCGGAAGGTTTCACTATGTTCAACCAACTGATTAAATACGGCAATGCCAAAATAGTGAAGGAACCGGATCTAAAATATCTGGAATGCAATGGTGAGATAACCTGCCGTAGTCTCCCTATGAGCTTCAGCTTCAATGGTAATCGCCGCACATTCGTTGAAGATATCGTATTTACCATGACCCAAGAAGGTAAAATAGACGCTATCTCCTTCGGACTGAACAAACCGGCTGTTGATGATATTATGAATCAGACTTCCTGGGGAGACGATGTACGTAAAGTATTGATCAACTTCCTTGAAAGTTATAAAACAGCCTATGCATTAAAACGCTATGACTACATCAACAGTATATTCTCGGATGATGCTCTGATTATCACCGGTTCGGTGCTGAAACACAAAGTAGTAAATGAGGGGCAACCGATGAGCAAAGAGGCTGTAAAATATACCCGTCAGACAAAGAGTGAATTCATGAAAAGACTGAAACACATCTTTGCCGGAAACGAATATATCAATCTTCGCTTTGCTGACAATCAGGTACGCAAATCGGGAGTAGGAGGCGAAATCTATGGCATTCAGATCAAGCAGGACTACTTCTCGTCCAGTTATGGCGATACAGGTTATCTCTTTCTAATGGTGGACCTCAATAACCCCAAAGAACCTGTTATTCATGTACGTACCTGGCAACCGGAGAAAGATCCGGATTTCGGGCTGATAGATTTAAGTCACTTCTGATTTTCACCACAGAGGACATAGAGGGCACAGAGTAATTGTCTAATTGATTTTAAAAGATTTAAAACTCTGTGCCCTCTGTGTCCTCTGTGGTGAAATACATTCAAAACCGTACAGCAAGAAATCAATTTCACCGATAGCCATCGCACTAGAAAAGTTTTGTCACGGAAAACCGTTACAAAACGACTACATATAAGTTAAAAATCAAACTTATCCGATCATTTTATTTGATAAAAAGAGGTTCATTTATAAACATTAATTATATTTGTTCGAAAAATACATTAATCCTAAATTACAGAAACAAACATGTCAAATAGCACTACTAAACGTCTGTTGCTACTATTTACCATTCTTCTATTTATTTGCCCGGCCATCCCTGTGCTTGCGCAACAAGGAAAAATCAACGTAGCATCTTTCCAACGTATGGAAAGCGACATTACTGCCCGCGTCACAGCTCCCAAACGGGACCAAAACGGTGAAGTCTGTGCACTTATCCGTATCGTGACCAATGTAAAAGACCTTATGTTTGAACCGGACGCCCTGGGAATCACGGCACGTGAAAACAAAACAGGAGAAATCTGGTTGTACGTCCCACGAGGTGCCCGCCGTATCTCCATTTTACATGACGAACTCGGTATTATGCGAAACTACTTCTATCCGGACATCATCGAAAAAGCCACCGTATACGAAATGGTGCTCAACACCGGTGATCGGGAAGATAAGCCTGTAGTTGAAAACAACATGCAGCTCATCGTAGTACGCCCCGAACCTGCTACCGCCAATATTTATATTGACGATGAACAGGTGCCGGTTGAGAATGGTCTGTTCAACGCTACCATGCCCAAAGGAGATCATACGTATCGTGTAGAAGCTCCGATGTACCAACCCGAAGCAGGTGTTATTTCCTTAGGGAGCAGCCCGGTAACCAAAAGTGTAGTGCTGAAACCCAAGTTCGGCTATATGGAGATATTCTCCCTGCCCGAACAGGATGCCAAAGTTTACATAGACACAGTTCTCGTAGGTACAACCCCTTACCGCAGTGATCGCATGGCTATCAAAGAGTATAAAGTACGCATCGAAAAGGAAACTTATTTCCCTATAGACACTGTACTGACTGTAGCTGCGGGCGAAACGGTACGTCCCACTTTCCGGATGATATCTACTATCAAGCCAAAAATCCCAATGAATACACTTGTCTTGCTGCAGGCCGGATACAACCCGAACTCTACTACCTTTGGCGCTATGTTAGGATTTGGTAAAAACAAGAACGGCTTCTACATCGGTTTCCGTAGCGACTTTAGTTCGGCAGGGAGCGACTTGGAATGCAACGAAAATGGCACAATAGGTGACGGAAGTATACCTCCGTTCTATAAAGAAGGAGTCACCCACCAATCGCGTATGTCAGTTACCGCCGGATATTTCCGTCGCCTCAACAAGACGATCTACCTTTATGCAGGAGCCGGATACGGCAGCCGTACTCTATCTTATGAACTGGATGAACGGGCTGAGGATGAAAGTGGAAAAAGCCTTGAGGGGATACAGGTAAAGGATACAAGTAAATCTCCCACCGGAGTAGCCTTCGAGTTAGGTGGTATTCTGCGTTTCAACAAATTCCTGATCTCTGCGGGGTATCACACAGTAAATGCCAAATATCACGAAATAAGTGCCGGTATCGGTATGATATTCTAACCCCAAAACGTAAAATGAGATGAAGAAATTCCTATATATAATAATGTGTGGGGTGCTACTCTTGTCAGGCTGCGAAGAAGACAACGAGCCGTTGGCATATCCGCCTACGCTTGCCAGTGGTAGCGTGACGGAAATGACAAGGGTGCAAGCCGTTCTTTCAGGAGCAGCCATCCCCCATCCGTCCAGCATCGTGAAATGCGATATCGGCTTTATGGTTGCCACCTCAGACAACATGGCCGATGCAGAATCCTTTGTTGGCACAGAAGAATCTGACGGCAGTAATCAATACCGGGCAACAGCTACAGGATTAAAACCGGGTACCCAGTATTACTTTTGTATTTATGCTAAAAGCGGCAATACACTGGTAAAAGGCCCGGTACAGTCATTCACTACAGAAGAAAGCATTGCTCCTATTGTAAGCGTACCAACCGTTATCAGTAAAGATGAGACTACCCTGACACTTAGTAGCCAGGTGACCGATGACGGTGACGATACTCCGACCATTCGTGGGTTTGCTTATAAAATATATATTGAAGGCGACCCCGACCCGACCAAGAGCGATAACGTAGTATTGGGTTCCCTCACGGCAACACGTGGAAAAGAGGATCCTTTCACTGGTACTGCTATCAATCTGCAATCCAATACAACCTATGCCATACGGGCATATGCCACCAATAAAACCGGAACCGGATATAGTCAGGTCATTACATTGAAAACGGATGAACTAATGACCCCTATTGTTACAATCGCTTCGCCCAATCCGGATAAACTGACTTCCTATACACTGGAGGTAACAGGAACCGTCACTGACGAACGGGGGTATCCGGTTCAAGAACGCGGCTTTTGCTGGAGTGCGGAAAATCGTCTGCCTGTAGTGATTGAAAACGGGCAAAATCAGGTAACAGCTGATGCAACCAGTACCTTTACCAAGGTAGTGACCGGATTGAATTCCAAAACGAAATACTACCTCCGCGCCTATGCTACCAATGAAAAAGGAACCGGTTACAGTTCTCCGATAGAATTTACCACTGTCGAAGAGCAGACTGCTTCACTGACGAAAATGATTGTATCGGATATTACTTCCGAATCGGCGGTACTCTCGGCTCTGGTAGCAACGGGAATAGGTGCAGAAATCAGAGAAAAAGGATTCTGCTATAGTAAGGAACATAACCCTACCAAGGCAGATAATCCGCAACCTTTCAACGGAGAAAGTAACCAAATGCAAACCAGACTTACCGCATTGGAAGAAGGCGTCACTTACTATGCCCGTGCTTATGCCACTACACGCGATGACACATTCTACAGTAATGAAGTAGAATTCACTACCAGTGCATTACTTGTGCCCGAGATTGGTAATCCTGTCTTCAAGAATGTCACGGAAACTTCGGCAACCATCACTGCCGTTATCATTTCTAATGGGGGAAGTGAAGTGCAGGAACGGGGAATCTACTATAGTCTGACCAATCAAAACCCGGAACAAGGAGGGGCAAATGTACAAACGGCTTTATCCGAGAGTGCAGATCTTGGTAAAATAACGGTTAATCTTACCGGACTGACCGGCGGGCAGAGATATTATGTGAAAGCCTTTGCGCGTAACAGTAAAGGAATCGGATATTGCAGCGCACCTGCCACTCTACTGACTGCAGCAAATACGGCACCCAAAGTGAGTAGTTTGACAGTAATGAACATTCAGGACGATAATGCCAAAGCCAAAGCATTCGTTTCCGATGCGGGAGGAAGCGGTTTAACCATTACCGAGCGAGGGTTTGTATGGAGTAATAATGGAATAACACCTACCCTGGAAAACAATACAGGTAAAGCCGTCGCATCAGGAAGTGCAGATAGTTTTGAAGCATTATTAAACGAACTGAATCCCAGCACCTCCTATATAGTACGTGCATATGCCAAAAACAATAAAGTGCAGGAAGCCGGATATAGTCAGCCCATCAACTTTATGACAGGACAAACCTATGCACCTACTTTGACAGAAGGAAAAAGAGAATTAGTCAAATTCGATCGGATCACCATTAGTGCTGTTATTGCCAATGACGGAGGAGCTACCGTTACCGATTATGGTATCTGCTGGGCACCTGCCGGTGAAACTCCGAACATTAAAGGGAATCATGTTAAAGGGATAATGACAGGAAATACCTTCACCGCAACAGCTACAGGACTTACACATAGTACCTCTTACAGCGTAGCTGCGTATGCCAAGAATAAAGACCGGAATGGAGTTAGTTATATTCCCTTTGGTGATATAACGACTACTGCATTACCTCCCCAACCGGGCGATAACCCTACACCAGATGATCCAATTCTTGGTAAAAAACCATCAATGAACGGTGTGTATAATTCGGGAACATTCCCTACAAAATTAGTTATTACTTCCGGTATTAGTGACAAAGGGAGTGCAGCAGTTACAGCCCAAGGCTTTATTTGGAGTGCTACCGAACAAAATCCTGAAATAGGGAAAGCAGGATGTACCAATGTATCCATCACTCCAGGAGGAGAACTGAAAACTGTTCTCACCGGACTGACACCGGGCACTACTTACTATATACGCTCCTATGCCACCAACGATGTAGGTACAGGATATAGTAACACAGCCTGGCTGACTACCGAACCGGGAGACAAAGTAGAACCCGGAGAAGGAGATAATCCCACACCGGAACCAATTGATAACAAATAAAAATATCCAGATATGAAACGAATCAGTATCTATTTTATCATGCTTGTAGCTGCATTCAGCCTCAGCATAGGCGTACAAGCCAAAACAATAACAGTAACAACAGCAGGAACGCTCTCATCGTATCTGTCTTCTGAAGAGACACAAACCGTTACAGAACTTATTATCAGCGGCCCACTGAACGGTACAGACATTGCATTAATACGTACTACCGCAGGAAATCTGGAAAGACTCGATCTGACCAATGCAACCATTGTAGAAGGAGGTACTCCATATACCTCATATAATGGACAGGATTATATGACTCAGAATAATATAGTTGGCAGCTATATGTTTCGGGGAATGGTCAATCTGATAGATTTAAAATTTCCTAAGAACGTTGTAGGGTTAGGAAGTTATACTAAAGACGGATCTTATTCTACATGGAGCGGATATAGCGTATCCAACTGTCCGTCATTGGAAACCGTTACACTTCCAAGTACATTGCTATGGATCGGAGAATACTCATTCGATGCATGCAGTCGTTTGAAAGAAATCATTATTCCGGAAGGAGTCAAAATAATGGGGCAATATACTTTCAAGGGCTGTCAATCATTAAAAAAAGCCTCCTTACCAAGTACACTAACAGATAGTTTCACCTATGATGGATGTACTTTCGCCAGTCAATATAATAGTGGTAGCAACTTTGCTGACTGTACTAATCTGGAAGAAGTCATCTTGCCGGAAGGTCTTACCTTATTGTATTCATATATGTTTTCCGGTGCAACTTCTATTAAGCATATTACATTGCCCACTACACTAAAAGTAATAAACAGCGCTTTCAATGGATGTAGTGGTCTTTTAGAATTAGAACTTCCAAATGGATTAACTCAATTAGGAAATATGTACGGTTGTAGCTCATTGAAATCATTGGTTATCCCCGAAAGTGTAACTGAAGTAGGTTCTTTGGGGAGCTGTACACAATTGGAATCAATTACACTCCCCTCTGGATTAACAGGATGGTTGCCCGACTTCAATGGCTGTAGCAACCTAAAAAGTATTACTATACCGGATAATGTAATTGGAATTGATAGACGAAATTTCATCGGATGTAACTCGTTAAAAACAGTCAATATCTCCGCCTCATCAAAACTTGAAGAAATTAAAGAGGAAGCTTTTCAAGGGTCCTCTATTACTGAAATTCATTTACCGGAATCTGTTAAAAAGTTAGGACGTTATGCTTTCGCATACTGTACACAACTGACACATGTAACTCTCCCTAAAAATAACACTGCTTTCCAAATGGAAAATTTTGTATTTACAGGTTGTTCTGCTCTGGAAAACATCAATCTGCCTACTTCTTTAACCTCTATCCCTCAAGATGCCTTTAGTAATTGTACATCATTAAAAGAAGTCACTCTCCCGGGAGCACTTACAGAACTTGGACATCAAGCTTTTAAAGGATGTACACAACTCACTAAAATAACGATTCCCGGAACCATTACTTCATTTTACAGTTCCGTATTCGCCAATTCTGGACTCACAGAAGTAACAATTAACAATGGTATACGAGAAATTGGGGAAAATGCTTTTGAAAATACCCCCCTCACCAGTATTACATTTCCTAAAACCATTACACGTATCAGTGGACTTGGAAACAGTAATATCACTAACATTCATTTTGCAGAAGGTGCAGAACCTACAGAAATTGCGGAAAATGCATTTTATGGATGTAAAATTGCCACTTTTAATATCCCTGCAAGTGTAACAACCATAAAAGAGGGAGCTTTTCAATACAGTAGTATTCAGGAAATCACAATCCCCGAAACAGTAACTACCATAGAAGATCGTTGCTTTAATAACTGTAACGAACTTACCAAAGTTACTCTCCCTACCAATATGACCGAATTACCAAATAGCATGTTTTGGAGCTGTTCCAAACTAAAAACAATTCAATTACCATCTAAATTGGAAAAAATAGGGAGCCATGCATTTCGTGACAGTGGAATCAATGCAATGCAACTCCCACAGAACTTAAAAGTAATAGAATACTGGGCCTTTAACGGATGTACTCAACTGAAAAGTATTACTCTTCCTCCTCATCTGGAAAAGATAGGAGAACGAGCTTTTGAAAGTACCTCTATCAATAATATTGAAATACCGGCTACCGTAACAGAGATTGGAGAAAGAGCTTTCCGGTGTTATAATTCATCTGAAGGATCCTACAAATCCTACTTAAATACCGTAGTATGGAACCCCAGTTGGGAAGTTCCTTATAATGTATTCTCTGCAGCGACCTACCTCTACATTCCTGAAAATGGAAGTGTAGCATCCAATGCAGAATACAATTTCACCTACATCTTCCGGGGAGGTGTTACCGACCAAATGGAGATCAAAACAGATGGAAACCAATTCAGCATTGCCAAAGAGTTAAAAGCAAAGAAAGTGTATTACTACAAAAACTTCAATACAGAGAGTGGGTACAATTCACCAGCTGGCTGGAAAACCATCGTATTACCGTTTGATGTTGATCAATTTACGTATACGCGGTACTCTACCGAACCCGACGCTACCGGAACCCCACTGGCACCTTTCGGCAATACCCTTTTAGAAACGGATGACACAGCCCTGCCATTCTGGTTATACGAACTTACTCCAACCGGATATGTCTCAGCCACTTCAATACAGGCCAATAAACCTTACCTCATTTGTATGCCTAACAACCGGGCCTATCCGGAAGCCAATAATATTACCGGTAATGTTCGTTTCTCTGCAGAAAATGGCGCAGGTGTTCTACTTGCTCCTACCGAAAGTGCCCTACAATCGTCAGAGGGTGCCAACTACAGTCTTGTACCAACTTATGCTACAGTTGAAAAAAGCGAACAGGTATATTCTTTAAATGAAACAAGTTCATACTTTGATGGTAACAAAGACTATCCCGCCGGTAGTGTATTTATCCGTAATTATGCCGACGTAGCCCCCTTCCAGGCCTATGTACAGACCAAAGCCGCTCCTGCATCCGCTCCACGGCTATACAGCATTGGTGGCGATGGAGGCAGCATCACCGGTATCGGAAGCATGATCCTGACCCCGGACCAAGCCACCCGGACATACAGCACAAACGGCATTCTCTATATCGAAAGTAATGCTGTCCGCACCATTCCTATTTATGATGCCAGCGGACGTACCATACGAGTGATCGAAGCTCAGGAAGGCCGCAACGAAGTGAACGGACTGGCAGAGGGCATCTACTTCCTTGAAGGACAAAAAGTAATGGTAAAAAAATAACGAAGTATCAACATGATTCAAAAACATCAGATACAAATAATCAGGTACCTGCTCCTTACCCTCATCCTGCTTTTACCGGCAGGATGTGATAAGGACGAGGAACCGATGATATATGCGCCTACACTGGTGACAAACAATGCTACCGGACTGACGCGATATGATGCGGTACTGACAGGTTCGGCCATTGAAAACCCAAAGAGCGTGGGAAAATGCAAGATAGGATTTCTCTATGCCGAATCGAGTTCGATGAACAATGCAAAGGAGGTAGAAGCCCAGGCCGAAGACAAAAACCAGTACACTGTAACACTGGAAGGCCTGTCTATCGGAAAAACTTATTACTACTGCATTTATGCCAGTACCGGATACAGCAAAGTGAAAGGAAATGTGATAAGCTTTAGTACACTCGCCAGTGAAGCACCTACTCTCAATGTACCTGTAGCCGAAAGCAAAAGCGAAACGGGAGCTATCCTGACCAGTGGTGTAACCGATGATGGTGGTAGCGACTTGACAGATTTTGGAGTAGTTTACAAGGTAAAAACAGAAGAGGACAATGTGGATCCCACTGAATATGATATCGTAAAGAACGCGTCATCAGGCTTTACATCCGAAGCCTTCACTGTAGAACTAACCAATCTAAAGGCAAATACCACTTATCTGATACGGTCTTATGCTAAAAACAAAACGGGTAAAACCGGATACAGTGCCGAAAGTATCGAAATTACTACAGATGCATTGAAAGTACCAACAGTTACCTGCAATCCGGTTGGTGATATTTCAGCCTATACAGCACTGGCTACTGCTCGCGCTGTAACGCCGGATGCAGCCTATCCGATACTGAAACGTGGCTTCTGTTGGAGTGCCGAGAATCAGGTTCCTACCATAGACAATCTGAAAGAAGAAGTTGCTTTAGGAGCAGCCGACTTTTCTAAACTACTGGAAGGTTTGAATACCGGTACGAAATATTATCTCCGGGCTTATGCAGAAAATGATAAAGGCATAGGATACAGTCCGGTGGTAGAGTTTACCACACAAAATCTGCAGGTAGTGGGTTTTGAAACAGTACCACAGATCAGTAATATCACTGTATCATCAGCTGAAGTAACCGCCGTTATTACCGTGCCCGAAGGTACGGAGATTCTGGAAAAAGGGATTTGTTATGACATCTTCTCCACCAAGCCGGGTGTAGATATGGAAGGTGGGCCTAAAAAAGATACGAGTAGCGGAAATAACATCCACATAGCCATAAACGGATTACAAGAAGGTACCAATTATTATGTAACTGCCTATGCCCGAACAGTCGACGGCTATTTCTACAGTAATCCAACATCATTCCATACCGTACAAACCCACGTTCCTACTCTCGCTGTACCGGTTATAAATAATATTGGTGAAACAGTAGCCACCGTGAAAGTAGAAGTCACTACCGATGGAGGCAGAGATATAGAGGAAATCGGCTTTTGTTGGAGTAGCGAAGTATCTGCACCTAACATAAACGATAACGATCACATCACTGAAGTTGGCAAACTGACCACCTACACCAAGCAGATCTCTAATCTGAATAAAGGTATCAAGTACTACGTACGAGCCTATGCCAAAAACGTAAACGGAGTGGCATATAGTCCCGTGACAGAGTTTACCACTCAACTAAACAGTGCACCGGAAGTGGAAGACCTGACAATGAGTATTATTAATGATGATAATGTTACTGTGCAGGCTACCATCACCAATACCGGAGGATTGAGTATCCTTAAAAAAGGTTTTGTATGGTCGGATTCCAGTAATGCTACTCCAACTCTGGAAAACTGTCTTGATAAGAAAGAATTGGGTACCGGTTCTGATGCTGGCGGGCGTTTTGAGACTCAAATAGTAAATCTTACCATGCTACTCCTTATTATATTTGCGCATATGCAGAGAATGAAAAAGGGATCACTTACAGTATTCCCGTCCGTTTCGTTACAATTGCTACCTATACCCCTGCCGTAGGATATCCTTCGGCAGAGAACATCACTGCAAATACAGCTGATATGTCAGCTAACATTTCGAATGACGGAGGAGCCGGTGTCACTGAAGTAGGTTTCTGCTGGAGTGAAAACAGTTCGGAACCGGTAATAGATGAAGCGAAAAAGAACTATGCAAAAGCACAGGTAGCTACTAACTTCTCTACTAAGATTTCCGGATTAAAAGCAGCAACCTATTATTATGTAAGAGCTTATGCAAAAAACAAGAATGGTATCTCATACAGTAGTGGTTACAGTAGCTTTACAACGCTGACTACTACTCCCGGTCCGGATGATAACCCATTGCCCGAACCCCAATCTGCCCCAAAAGCACGAACGGTAAGAAAGTAAAACTCCTTTTTATATTCTCTCAAACATAAGGTGAGGCTCCCCCGACACGATCCTAAATGGATGATGTTGGGGGAGTTCTTTTTTAAGGCAAAGCATATAACGGCACATTTGTCATCCAACTTTCCTCCCGATAATCAGACATAGAGAAACGTATTCCCTTAAGATCCGGATATCGGGAAATAAATGAACGCAAACTTTTTGCATGCAGGTTTTCCTCTGCCTTTACTTCTATTGGCGATATTTTGTCAGGCAGCTGACACACAAAGTCCAACTCCCCATCCGAACGTTCACTACTCCAATAATAAACAGACACTTCCGGACAAACAATCAATTGCTGTAATACATACTGTTCTGTAAACATCCCCTTAAATTCTGAAAAAATACTATTCTCTACCAACATATCAGCAGCAGGAGCTTCAACCAATGCACCTAACAGACCACAATCTAACATGTAAAGTTTGAACACCGATAAGTCTTCATATATCTTCAAGGGCATCGCCGCCTTCTTAATACGATGTATTTTATATACCAATCCACAGTCTACCAGCCAGCTTATAGCCTGTTCAAACTCACGGGCACGAGCTCCTTCTTTCATCAAACCGTATATAAACTTCTTATTCTCTTTAGCCAATTGTGACGGAATGGAATTCCACACCATACGGATACGCGGCACTTCAGACGCAGGAGCATGCTTTGAGAAATCCTGTTCATAAGCATTCAAGATCGCCTTTTGCAAGACACGTACACGATTCAAATCATGTGTATTTATATAAGAAAGTACCACTTCCGGCATCCCTCCCACATAATAATATTGGCGGAGCAAATTGATCAATTGTGCCTTAAACATACTGATCAGTTGCCAGTCTTTATTATCCAACAACTTTAGAAGCTTCTCTTCGTTCAATGCCTGCAGAAATTCCCGGAAAGTCATGGGATACATATCTACAAAATCGACTTTACCAACAGGAAAAGAGGTTCCTTGATGAAGAGCAATACCTAACAATGAGCCGGCTGCCATCAAATGATATTGGGGAGCATTCTCACAGAAGTACTTCAATACAGTAAGCCCTTTGGGCGCTTCTTGTATTTCATCAAAAATAATCAGCGTATCCTCGGCCTGAGGTTTCACGCCCGTTACTGCTTCTATCGCAAGCAAAATACGGTCAATAGAGAAATCAGCTTCAAATAAAGAACGCATCTGCTGATTACTTTCAAAATTCACATATGCAACTTGTTTATAGTTCGCTGCACCAAATTCTTTCATCAGCCAAGTCTTCCCCACTTGCCTTGCTCCTGTTATGATTAAAGGCTTACGATCTTCCCTACGCTTCCAATCTTCTAATTGCTTAATTGCTTTCCTTTCCATATACTACACTTTTTCGGACGAAATAATGAGTAAACTTACACTTTTTCGGACGAAATAATGTAAATCAGCACACTTTTTTCGGACGAATTAGGTGTTTTTCTTCTTTATTCACTAAATACAGACACTGCAAACTACTTCTTAAACATCTTTGCCACAAGTAGATACCAAACAAATGCTGAAACAAATTCCACAAAGACACCAATTGAATAATGAACCTGAATATAGACAGTACCACAACAGAACAGGAGATAAAAAGGCATTAGAATGACAAGCAACCGGAAATCATAAGATAGTATAAGAGATTCAGAACAAATAGACTTTGAAATAGACTGAATACACACTATTTTTGCAAACAGTTGTCGAAAACAACGCTGCCTATTAATAACTAACAGAATCTAAAAATGAAAAAGAAAGAAAAGCCACTCTTTATCCATTGCAAATCATGCCGGATAACTCTACTTGTTTTTGTATGGTTACTCCCACTTGTCAGCGCATATGCTACCCCTTATAATATTGCAACTCGCGCACAGGTAAAAGCCTCTTCTTTCATGCCCGGATTCGAACCGGAAAAGATTATCGACGGAGCAATCCGCCTGTACGATCAGGGAGAATGGCGTTCTCAGAGTAAAGAGACATTTTGGGGGTATATTGATTATCCATGGATAGAATTAAAATGGGACGAAGCACAGCCGATAGAAAGAATTATTTTGTACGACCGCCCCAATCCCCAGAGTCAGATAGCGGGAGTTACTATCCACTTCAGCGATCATTCTAAAATCTACGTAAATTCAATTCCCAACGACGGTGCTCCAAAGGTGATTGATTTCCCTACGAAACTCAGCTCTTTTATTCGTATTGAAAGTACGGACGCAATGGGCACCAATGTAGGGCTCTCCGAAGTGGAAGTCTACCCATCCATCGAGGGATATCATGATTTTGTAGAAAAGGTAGACCCTTATATCGAGACTGCACGAGGAAGATATTTCTTCTTTGTTACGGGAAGCCTGCCCTTTGGCATGATTAGCGCAGCTCCTATGACACGAAACAAAAACCAGTACGGCGGCGGATACAATTATAATTCTAAAGAAATATTAGGGTTTCCGCAGCTGCACGATTGGATGAATGGCGGCATTGTACTGATGCCTACCACAGGCGAAGTGTCCACCAAGCAGGGAGAAGAGGGATGGAAATCATCCTTCTCACATGAAGGAGAAACAGTACGCCCGGGTTATCACAAACTATTTTTAGACAGATATAACCTATGGGTAGAGCAAACCGCCACAGACAGGGTAAGTTTTTATCGCTTTACCTATTGCAACGATGCTCCCCTTGCAGATATACTGCTCAATCTGGAGGATATGTAGGTACAATAACCATGACCGAAGCAAATATCCAAAAGGTCAGCGATCAGCAAATAGAAGGCTCCGTCAATACCATGGGAAGACTATGGGGAGGTCCCGACAATGTAAAAGTATATTACGTTATGCAATTTAGCAAACCAATGAAAGCCATAGATGGTTGGGATAACCAAACAGAATACCGGAACATAGAATCTCTGACAAGCCATGAAAAACCGACACGGCGCAATGCCACCGGCATGACGTATTGGGATGCACCTTCTTCAGGTATCAAAGCACGCTTTACAGCTAAAACAGGTGAACAAATCTGTGTAAAGGTGGCTATTTCCTATACCAGCATAGCCAATGCACGGCTCAATATGGAAATGGATTGTAATCATTGGGACTTTGATGCAGTGCATCAGCAATCACAAAAAGAATGGAATGATTATCTGGGAAAAATAGCAGTGAAAGGTGGTACAAAAGACCAACAAATCAAATTTTATACGGATCTCTGGCATGTGTTGCTGGGACGTCATAAAATAGACGATTATTCCGGTGACTATCCGGATTATACACAAGGAGAACAACAAGGTAAACATACAGTAAATGCCGTGTTCAAAAAAAGAACCTTACCTAAGGACGCAAATGGAAAAGTAAAATTCCATATGTATAATTCAGATGCATTTTGGCTCTCACAATGGAATTTGAATGTACTCTGGGGATTGGCATGGCCAGAAGTTTTAGATGACTTTTCCGCCTGTCTGGTGCAATATGCCGAAAACGGCGGACTGTTGCCTCGGGGACCCAACCTTGGTGGATATTCGTACATCATGTCATCTTGCCCGGCTACCAACTTACTGACCGCTGCTTATCAAAAAGACATGCTAACCAAAACAACTCCGACAGCTGCTTATAAAGCAATGGTCAACAACCATAAAGGCGGAGGAATGTTAGGTTCTAAAGAGCAAATTGACTTCTATGAACAGAACGGTTATTTTCCGGGTAATGCCGGATGGACGATAGAAGCTGCCTTTCAGGATTGGGCACTATCTCAAATGGCTGGAAAACTCCGGAAAAAGAAGGATGCGGCATTCTACCTGAAACGGTCCCAAGGCTGGGAAAACCTTTTCTGCGATAAAATCAACCTGTTGATGCCCAAAAGCAATAAAGGAGAATGGTTACATCAAGATCCTTTAAGCGGAGAGGGTTGGATAGAAGCCAATGCCTGGCAGGCTACATGGGGAATATCTCATGGATTAAGTAGACTGGCAGAATTAATGGGAGGAAAAGATGCTCTGTGTACCAAACTGAATGAGGCTTTCGAGCGATCCAAAGAAGATGATTTCGTATATGGGTATCGCGATGGATATGTGAGTTACGCCAATCAACCAGGGTGTTCGAATGCCCATGTATTCAACAGAGCAGGCCGACCAGACCTGGCACAATACTGGGTAAGACGTGTCAACGAACAAGCATACGGAGCAACTACCCCTGATAAAGGTTACGGCGGACACGACGAAGATCAGGGTCAAATGGGAGGAGTAAGTGCCCTCATGTCAATAGGAATGTTCAGTGTAGACGGAACTTGTTCCATCCAACCCGTTTATGATATTACGTCTCCCGTATTTGATGAAATCACCATCCGGTTGGATAAAAAGTATTACCCCAATGGAGATAAGTTTATCATTAAATGCCATAACAACAGCAAAGAGAATTGCTACATTGAGAGAATAGCCCTCAATGGTAAAGAACTGTCAGAATGCCTGCTCCCGCACAAAGAATACGCAAAAGGAGGAATCTTAGAACTCTGGCTAAGCAATTCCGCACCCGTAAAATAATGATATAACGTTCTGTTCAAAGGGTCAGAGGAAGTCTGTCTGTTGAAGGTATGTAAAAAGTAATAAAGTGCCCCGGAAAAGTTCTTTGTCCAACTTTCGCGGGGCACTTTGTTTATTCACTGATCTCTTTTTTTCGGTAAGCAGTAGGCGATACTCCCATAACTTTGGTAAAGACCCGGGAGAAATAAGCCTGTTCTTCAAATCCAAGCCGTAGAGCTATCTCATTCAATTTCATATCGGTAAGCTCAATATATTGACAAGCCTTCTGAATTTTCAGTCGAATAAAATAGTTGATAGGAGAAGTACCGGTCTCTTTCAAAAACAGTGCCGAAAAATGAGACTCCGAATATTTAAAATATCCGGCCAAGTCCTGTAATGTCAAATTACGATCTATGTTTTCCTGCAGATAGTAAATCACCCGCATAGAAAATGAAAGCGGCTTATGTCTGGGAACACCGATATCCCGAAATTGCTCTTGAAAAATGAACGTAGATAAGAAAGAGTACAGGTACATCGCTGAATAAGCAAAATATTCTTTGATATATCCCATGGAAAAGCTATTATAGATTTCTTCAAACAGCTCAATACGAACTTGCTGACGCGAGTGTTCATCCGAAAGAATAATCCCCGGAGATATATGAACAGTAAAAATCGAATGCACTAATTTACCGCTAAAATGAAGCCAGTAGATGGTCCACGGCTCATCTATATCGGCCTCAAACGAATAAGGGACATGGGGAGGGATAAATATATACTGCTTCTGCCGTATCTGATACGTCTTCCCATTAATATGATACTTACCTTTTCCGTCGACACAATATATCAGCATTGCATAATCTGTACCCGATTCTTTTTGCACATAATGATATTTCACCTTCGGGAAAAAACCGATTTTACGTACATAGAGATTCTCTATCAGAGGATCTTTACTATATTCTCTTAACAAATTTTCGGGCAGGGATACAAATCGCTCTCCTTTAAACCCTTCCTTTATTCTTACCATAGTACAAAATCATAAGATTGTATAAGAAGATCAGAACAAATATACCTCAAAAAAAGCAATAAGTAAAGTATATTTGCAGAAAAACAATTCGGCAAAATGAGAAAAAGTAATTATGACAAGACCCCTTCAACTCGTATAGAAGGAAAGATATGGATAGGATGGAGTGAAATCCTGAATAAATTAAAGAAAACAGGAGTAACTGGTGATTTCCGAAAGGTTTTTGTAGTAGAGTGTTATCAGGGAGTAAATAAACAAGAACTTCTTTCTTATTTTAAAGAACTATCTCCGACACTATTGATTGATACGGAAAACTTGTTTAAGTCACCAGAAGATATTGAGCGTATGACAGCACCCTATATGACGGAAGACAGCTTATTCGGGTATACTTCACACTTTTCTTACAAAAACTTCCTGGATACGGAAAAGGTGGCAGCCTGCCGTGAACAAATAACACATACGAACGGACTCATTGTTTTATGCGGACATGGAGCAGCAGAGGTTTATCCTCACCCGGACCTACTTATGTACATTGATATGGCACGTTGGGAAATACAGCAACGCTTCCGGAGAAAAGAAGTGAACGGATTAGGAGTTAGAGACAAAGAGGTTGCCCCCTCCCTTCACTACAAACGAGGTTATTTTATAGATTGGATAGTATGCGATAACCTTAAAAAGAGGCTATTAAATAAAGTTGATTATTGGCTGGATACCCATATCAGTGATCTCCCTAAAATGATCGAAGGAGAGACCTGGAAAGCCGGTCTTAAAAAAACAGCTTCTTCTCCTTTTCGTGTAGTCCCGTTTTTCGACCCGGCTCCATGGGGTGGCCAATGGATGAAAGAAGTCTGCGATTTAGACAAGACGCAAGCCAATTTCGGTTGGTGCTTTGACTGTGTCCCCGAAGAAAACAGCTTATATTTGAATATTTCCGGAACACTCTTTGAAATGCCATCCAATAATCTCATTTTCTATCAACCTCGTGAAGTTTTGGGAGAACCGGTAGAAGCCCGTTTCGGAGAAAACTTTCCGATTCGTTTTGATTTTCTGGATACGATGGGAGGAGGCAATCTCAGCCTGCAGGTACATCCTACAACCCAATATATCCGGGATACATTCGGCATGGCCTATACACAGGATGAAAGCTATTATCTGCTAGATGCACAAAAGGGTGCAACTGTCTTTTTAGGAATAAAGACAGGCATAGATCCCGAAGAAATGATTGCAGCCCTGCACGAATCGCAAAAGACAGGGAAGAAGTTCGATACAGAAAAGTATGTAAACCAATGGCCGGCAAAAAAACATGATCATTTCCTGATTCCGGCCGGAACAATCCATTGTTCCGGAGCGGGTGCAATGGTGCTCGAAATTAGCGCAACGCCAAGTATCTTCACATTTAAACTTTGGGATTGGGGACGTTTAGGGTTAGACGGTCGTCCTCGTCCCATAAACATCCGACATGGTGCTAATGTAATTCAATGGGAACGACAGACTGATTATACACGCCGGTATCTGGTTAATCACGTGGAAAAGATTGCAGAAGGAGAAGGTTGGTATGAAGAACGTACCGGATTACACGAAAATGAATTTATAGAGACACGCCGCCACTGGTTCACCGGCAAGGTTTTGCACCATACCGGGAATAGCGTTAATGTTTTAAATGTAATTGAAGGAGACGAATTAATAGTGGAAAGCCCCGACGGAGCATTCGAACCGTTTACTGTTCATTATGCAGAGACATTTATTATCCCGGCTTCAATCAACCAATATACCATATCTCCAGGTGCAGCATCAAAAGAGAAGCGATGTGGTACAATCAAAGCTTATGTTCGATTTAAACAATAATAAATTATGAATTATAAAGAAGAACAACGCATCATAATGACTTTGGATGCGGGTGGAACCAATTTTGTATTTTCGGCAATAGCCGGAGGAAAAGAGATTGTAGAACCTTTTGTTTTACCTTCTGTTCCAACTCATATCGACCATTGTCTGAAAAATATAGTGACCGGGTTCCACCATATACTAAAATTATTACCGGAAACTCCGGTAGCAATAAGTTTTGCATTTCCGGGGCCGGCCGATTATGAGGCAGGAATTATTGGCGATTTACCCAACTTTCCGGCCTTTCGAGGCGGAGTTGCTTTAGGCCCCTATTTACAAGATCAATTCGGATTACCTGTTTTTATTAACAACGATGGTAATCTGTTCGCATACGGAGAAGCAATGACCGGCATTTTGCCGGAAATAAACAACCGGTTAAAAGAAGCCGGTAGTACCAAACGTTACCAAAATATCATTGGTATAACGTTAGGTACAGGTTTTGGAGCCGGAGTAGTAACAAATGGTCAACTCTTGTTGGGAGACAATGCTGCCGGTGGTGATTTATGGTGTCTACGTAACAAAAATCATCCGCAATTTATTGTAGAAGAAAGTGTCAGCATCCGGGCTATAAAACGTATGTACGCAGAACGTTCCGGTTGCAAAGAAGATTTAACCCCTAAAGATATCTATGAGATTGCGGAAGGTAACCTTCAAGGAGAACAGGAGGCAGCCAGGGCCTCCTTTGCCGAACTGGGTGAAGTGGCTGCAGAAGCATTATCTTGCGCCTTAACATTAGTAGACGGATTAGTAGTTATAGGCGGCGGATTAGCAGGAGCTTCTAAATACATACTACCTGCAATGATAAAAGAGCTAAACGGTACTATACGTATGATGGATGGAAGTATCTTCAACCGCTTACAAATGAAAGTATTCAATCTGGAAGATGAGACAGAATTTGCATCATTTGCCGGTTATCAGCCCAAACAGATAAAGGTTCCCGATACCACTCGCTTTATATCTTACGATTTATATAAACGGACAGGAATAGCCGTTACCCATCAAGGCACCAGCCGTTCCATTTCATTAGGTGCCTATACTTATGCCCTTAATCAATTAGACAACCAATAATCGCACCATGAATACACAATTTAAAGCCAAAACATTCTATCCGATTCTATTCGGTTTCTTCGTAATGGGATTCGTAGATATCGTAGGCATTGCAACAAACTATGTGAAAAAAGATTTTGAACTCTCCGACACATACGCAAACCTGCTCCCAATGATGGTATTTGCCTGGTTTGCAATCTTTTCCATTCCTACCGGCATTCTAATGGGAAAAATAGGGAAAAAACTGACTGTCATAATGGCTTTAGCTACTACAACAGTAGCAATGATAGTCCCCTTTATTTCCTATACTTTCGCAAGTATGTTACTCGCTTTTACAATATTAGGTATCAGCAATACTATACTGCAAGTATCATTAAACCCGATGATTGCAAATGTTGTTTCTGCCAATAAAATAGCCAGTACGTTAACTCTCGGCCAATTCGTCAAAGCAATATCTTCATTTTTAGGACCTATTGTCGCAGGAGGTACTGCCATATTATGGGGAGACTGGAAAATAACATTTGGTCTATATGCGGTAATTTCATTGTTTTCCACTATTTGGATGTATCGCAGCATCCCCGATAACCAGCAAGAAGAGGATACACATTCTAATTTATTGTCTACGCTGTCACTACTTAAAGATAGAAAAATCTTCCTGATTTTCTTAGGAATATTATTCATTGTCGGAGTCGATGTCGGTTTAAATACAACCATTCCCAATTTCTTAACGGCACAAGCCAATATGCCGTTAAGTGTAAGCGGCTTGGGAAATAGCCTGTATTTCATATCTCGTATGGCGGGTACATTTTTAGGTACTTTATTATTAGCGCGTATAAAACCTCATATTTATTTGCAAAGCTGTATATTGATTGCCATTATAGCATTTATCTCTTTATTATTGGTTCGTGTACCTTGGGAAATGTTTGCATTAATCTGCATCGTAGGCTTAGGTTGCTCCTGCATTTTTTCGATTCTGTTCTCCTACGCTTTGCAACATAAACCGGACCAGAGTAACGAAGTTTCGGCATTAATGATAATAGGAGTATCGGGTGGCGCCTTAATTACTCCTCTTATCGGAATAACATCCGATTATTGGGGAGTAACTGCCGGATTGGCTTTATTATGTCCCTGTTTACTCTATTTAGGAATACTATCTATTATAATAAATAAGCCCTCCCGCTAAAAGTGCTTCCCGCACGGGAGGTACGCCAGGCGATGGTTCATTAAAACGCAGATGAACGCAGATTTTCGCAAAAGAAAACAAATGTATGATAAAGAGCTACAGTCTTTTAATCTGCGTCCTGCGTTTCATCAAAGATTTAAAACTCTGTGAAACTCCGTGCAACTCTGTGGTGAGTTTAATTCTTTTCGGGCCAATAATACGAACTCATTTAAACATTGGTACCGCAAACCACTTCTTAAACATCTTCGTTACAAGTACATACATCACAAATGCAGAGAAAAATCCTACAATGGCATCAATAAGATAATGAGCTTGAATGTAAACAGTGGCACAACAGAGTAAGATATAGAACGGCATCAAAACAGCAAACAGCCATTTGCTCCCACGCCATGCCATAATCATAAGAATTGTAGAAATACCTACATGCGAACTGGGAAAGGCTGCCGTAGGACGTTCTCCAACTTGCTGTGAACCCTCCACAAGATTATAAAAAAAGCCATGTTCATATCCCGGACCGGGCAGCAATTCCTGATGATGATTGAAATAATCACCGACAGCATAGAATGTACCATGTTCTGCATTCTCTAATCCGATGGCCGGGAAATAATATTGCGGACCGGCA
Source organism: Bacteroides nordii WAL 11050 = JCM 12987 (assembly GCA_000613465.1). Taxonomy (GTDB): domain Bacteria; phylum Bacteroidota; class Bacteroidia; order Bacteroidales; family Bacteroidaceae; genus Bacteroides; species Bacteroides nordii. Next base: position 60,035 of record BAJA01000007.1, on the reverse strand, counting down.
ACCGGGATAAATATATAGATCAGATAATAAATAAAAAAGGAAGTAACCAGTACAAAGGAGAGTTTCTCAAACAACTCAAATCTATAGATGAAATAGTACAAAGTCACCACCAGAATCATCGGATAATAGGCAAAATAGCCCATATTAAAAGCCTCACTTATCCATTGATGCGGCAGCAAATAGCAAAAATGCAATGCAGGCTGGCAACCAAACATCCACTGTTCGGCAGAAGCAAAGATATGATCCAGGTTGGGGAAAAAGCGGTTGAACTCATACGTATCCGGATACCAATAAGAAAGCAGACTCATTTGAATGGCAATCCGCACAAAAGCAGAAAACTTACAAGGTGCCAACCTGTAGAGATACATTAATAAGAATGTCATTCCGGCAATCATAGCCCTGTCCAGCAACATGTGCCAGGGATGATCCATCCGCTGAAAAAGGAACAGAATCAATATAGAAGTCAACAAGTTGTATATCAGTGTTACCTTCTCAACAGCGAACAGTCCCTTGCGGGTCTCTACACGTTTAAATAAATCTAGAGCCATCCTTCATTCTTATACCAGGCAATGGCCTCTTTCACTCCTTTTTCCAAGTCATATTCAGGAACATATCCCAGTTCTTTCATGGCCGGAGTAATATCACATTGCCAGTTTCTTTGTTTCATTATCTTATATTTATCTGAATTCAGCGTACTACTCTTTCCTGAGCGGGTAGCTATGAATTCAGCGAGCAAAGATACGACTTTAAGGAGAATTAACGGGCATTTCAATCGAATAACGAATGGATTTCCCAATTCTTTTTGTATCAGATCCGAAAAAGTACGACTTTTATAGACCTTCCCATCAGCCAGAAAATAGGCTCTCCGGGATACCTGCTTCTCAATTCCAAGGAAAACAGCCTGAACAATATCTTTTACATATACAAATGTAAGATCCTGACGTTTGAAACCAACAGAAAAGTCCATATGATTGAGTATCGACTTAGCCATAAGAAAATAGTCCATCTCACGAGGGCCATATACCCCTGTAGGACGATAAAACACATAAGGAAACCCAGGAATACTTTGTATATACAACTCCGCTTTAAGTTTACTCAGTCCATAAGCAGTGTTCGGAGCCGGCAGATCATTTTCGTGTATCGGATTGTAATCCTCTTCGTGTATCGGACCAAAAACACTCAGCGTACTGATATAAATAAACTGTTTGGGCACCATATTAAGTTGTATCAATGTATCAACAAAATATTTGGTTTGCAAATAATTGACACGGTCGAACTCCTTTTTATCTACACATTTAGTCAATCCGGCACAATGAACAATATAGTCAAACTTATTATATGTACCTTTATGACCGGATAACTGCGCTTTCAACTCATTGGGATGGGCAAAATCAAGTTCCAGAAAATGAATTTTCCGGTCAGATAAATACTTCCTGCTACTGGTAGAACGAATTCCTGCCCACACAGCAAATTTGCGTTTCAAAGCCTCCTCGACGATGAAACTGCCAATAAACCCACTCGCTCCTGTAACTAAAATACTTGCCATAATTAATAATTATTCAATGTACCAATAAATAATGTGCTAATGTGTTAATATGCCAATGTGCTGCGCTATAAAAACATGCCGAAAACCAATTGGTATATTAGTACATTCTTTTAATTGGCATATTAACACATTAGCACATTATTTAATCGGTTCTACATGTATACCCACATGCGTTCCTTCTCCAAACATTTCCTTCAATTTTCGCTCAATTCCCGTAGCAGTACGATGAGCTTCTTCCAATGAGATTTTTCCATCCATACGTACATGCAACTCAATGGCGTACTGATTCCCTACCTACGGGTTCTTAAATGATGTGGCTGACTTACTCCGGGAAATGAAAGCGCAGCCTGCTCTATTTCACGTTCTACCTCATCAGGCAATGACTTTTCCAAAAGCTCATCTACACAAGGTATCAACAACTGAATAGCTACTTTCATTATAAAAATACTGACTACTACAGCAGCTATCGGGTCAAGTACTCTCCATTTGTCACCAAGTAAAATGGCCCCGCCAATACCAACAGCCGTTCCGATAGAAGAAAGGGCATCACTCCGATGATGCCATGCATTAGCTATCACCGCCTGTGAATTCAGTTTTCGTCCTTTTATAACGGTATATTGATACAATATTTCCTTTAGTACAATCGAAACCAACGCCGCTATCAATGCCAGCATTCCCGGCTCCCCAAGCTGTTCTCCATGAAAAAAATCATAGATAGAGGAAGCACCGTTCCAAAGGATACCAAAGCCGACACACAAAAGTAATATCCCGATAATAGCTGTAGCCAGCGTTTCATATTTTCCATGTCCGTAGTCATGATCTTTATCTTCTGGCTTGTTAGAGATACGCACAAAGATAATCACAATAATATCAGTAACAAAATCGGATAAAGAATGAACCGCATCAGCCAGCATAGCAGCACTATGTCCTGCTATTCCGGCGAAGAACTTAAAGACAAGAAGTAAGAAGTTTACCACACTTCCCACAACAGTCACTTTATAAATTTCTTTTTCCCGGGAAGGAGTTTTGGATTCCATTTTGTTATAATATAAATCAACTATTGGGCAAATGTACATGAAATTCTTGAATTATTGATATTTAATCATTTACTTTGTAGTTAATAACAATAGAAATAAGTTACGTCTCTAAGTAACAGGTCTCACCTGTATTCGCTTCAAAATCCGTAACTTATTAGCTCGTAACTTATAATAATAAAAACATCATGGCGAAAAAGAAAGAAAAAAAAGCCGGTAAACGAATGAAGAAAAAAGAACTGGCAACCACATTAATGGATTTCTTCCACACCAGACAGGAAGAAGTTATCAGCCTTAAATATCTTTTCGCGGAACTACACCTCACCACACATCCCCTGAAAATGCTGTGCATGGATATTCTCGCGGATATGCTGACTGACGACTACATAACGGAAGTTGATAAGAATAAATACAAACTCAACAACCACGGCATCGAGATGACAGGAACCTTCCAGCGTAAAAGCAACGGAAAGAACTCATTCATCCCCGAAGGTGGAGGCGACCCGATATTCGTGGCCGAACGTAACTCTGCCCATGCAATGAACAATGACAAAGTAAAAATAGCATTCTTTGCCAAACGCAAGAACCATGACGCTGAAGGGGAAGTTATTGAAATACTGGAACGTGCCAACGACACATTTGTGGGTACGCTACAAGTAGAAAAATCTTATGCTTTCCTGGTAACAGAAAACCGGACGCTGGCAAATGATATCTTCATCCCAAGAGATAAACTGAAAGGTGGAAAAACCGGAGACAAGGCTGTTGTGAAAGTAATCGAATGGCCGGACAAAGCTAAAAATCCAATCGGACAGGTACTTGATATTCTGGGTAAAGCCGGAGACAATACCACTGAGATGCACGCTATTCTGGCAGAATTTGGTTTACCCTATGTCTATCCTCAGGCAGTAGAAAAGGCTGCTGATAAGATTCCGGCTGAAATCTCTGAAGAAGAGATAGCCAAACGGGAAGATTTCCGTAAGGTCACTACTTTCACCATCGACCCAAAGGATGCCAAAGACTTTGACGATGCACTCTCTATCCGTAAACTAAAAGACAATTTATGGGAAGTAGGAGTACATATAGCAGACGTAACGCACTATGTAAAAGAAGGAAGTATCATTGATAAAGAAGCCGAGAAACGTGCTACCTCTGTCTATCTGGTAGATCGTACTATCCCGATGCTGCCCGAGCGTCTGTGTAATTTCCTTTGTTCACTACGCCCTCACGAAGAAAAGCTCGCTTTCTCTGTTATTTTTGACATCACCGAGAAAGGAGAGGTAAAGAACTCACGTATCGTACATACAATCATCTATTCCGACCGCCGCTTCACTTACGAAGAAGCACAGCAAATTATCGAAACCCGGGAGGGAGATTTCAAAGAGGAGGTTTTGATGATGGATACAATTGCCAAAGCGTTACGCGAAAGACGTTTTGCTGCCGGAGCTATTAACTTTGACCGTTACGAAGTGAAATTCGAGATAGACGAGAAAGGAAAACCGGTCAGTGTTTATTTCAAAGAATCCAAAGATGCCAACAAACTCGTAGAAGAGTTTATGCTACTTGCCAACAGAACCGTAGCCGAGAAGATAGGACGCGTACCCAAAGGAAAGAAAGCCAAAGTATTGCCTTATCGTATCCATGATCTACCCGATCCGGAGAAGCTGGATAATCTTTCACAATTCATTGCCCGTTTCGGATATAAGTTGCGTACCAGTGGCACAAAGACAGACATATCAAAGTCCATCAACCACCTGTTGGACGATATTCAGGGAAAGAAAGAAGAAAATCTGATTGAAACAGTTTCTATCCGTGCCATGCAAAAAGCGCGTTATTCAACACACAACATCGGACATTATGGATTGGCGTTCGATTACTATACGCACTTCACATCCCCCATTCGTCGTTTCCCGGATATGATGGTACATCGCCTCGTGACCAAATATCTGGACGGAGGAAGAAGTGTTTCGGAAAGCAAATATGAAGATCTCTGCGATCATAGTTCTAACATGGAGCAGATTGCAGCAAATGCCGAACGTGCTTCTGTCAAGTACAAGCAAGTAGAATTTATGAGCGAACGGTTGGGACAAACATATGATGGAGTAATTTCCGGTGTCACAGAATGGGGACTTTATGTGGAGCTTAACGAAAATAAGTGTGAAGGTATGATACCTATGCGTGATTTGGACGATGACTACTATGAGTTCGACGAAAAGAACTACTGTCTGCGCGGACGACGTAAGAATAAGACATTCAGCTTGGGTGATGCAATCACCATTAAAGTAGCCCGTGCCAATCTGGAGAAAAAACAACTTGACTTTGCATTAATGTAATAAAGGAGGCGGTAAAGTGATAACTTTACCACCTTATAGCCCTATCACATTATAACTTTATACGTATGAAAACAGTCATCATAGAAGACCAACAGCGGGTAGAAGAAATTATCTCCCGCTGTGATATCTGCTTTGTCGGTATCACCGATCAGGAGGGAAATCCATATGTAATACCCATGAACTTTGGTTATCAGGAAGGGGTGATTTATCTGCATTCCGGACCAACAGGAAGCAGCATTGATATGCTGGAACGTAACAATAACGTATGCATCACTTTCAGCACAGACCATGAGCTGGTATTTCAGCATCCCAAAGTAGCCTGCAGTTACCGGATGAAAGCCAAAAGTGTGATCTGCCGTGGAAAAGTAGGCTTCATTGAAGATATGGACAGCAAACGCGAAGCACTGAATATCATCATGAAACATTATAGCAGCCGAGAATTTGTTTATTCAGACCCGGCTGTAAGAAATGTAAAAATATGGGAGATCCCTATCAGTAGTGTAACGGCAAAAGAATATGCGGCACCGCATAAGAGATAAGTTACATTCGTTTTTTCCATATCCGATCATTAATTATATCTAATATACACACACTATGGAAAACAATCAGAATCTATTAACCTTTGGCGAACTTTATCAAACTTACAAAGAACGCTTTTTAAGATTAGCAATTTCTTATGTGAAAGAGGAAAGTATCGCAGAAGATTTTGTAACTGATTCTTTTGTCTCATATTGGGAGAACCGGCACAAACTTCCAGAAGGAGCTAATATACCCGCTTATATTCTTGTTTCTCTTAAAAATGAATGCTTAACTTACCTGAACCGACTTCGCAAGGAGCAAGAAATTGTTGATCATCTAAGAAGTCAACAAGAATGGGAACTGGATTTCCAGATTAGCTCGCTGGAGGCCTGTAATCCACAAGAAATTTTCTCTGAAGAAGTACAGCAACTTGTGAATAAAGCGATCGAGTCTTTGCCGACAAAGACAAAAGAAGTTTTTCTGTTAAGCCGGATGGAATACCTGACAAACCGTGAGATCTCAGAACGTCTGGGAGTATCAATTAAAGCCGTCGAATTTCACATCACCAAAGCATTAAAAGTAATGCGTATTGCTCTAAAAGACTATTTACCTGCTTTTTTCTATCTTTTTCTAAATTAATTCAATTTTTTGTTAGGGTATCTTTACCCTTATTAGTTATATAGACGTAAAGGATAAAATTTATGGATAAAGAATCACTATATCGTTTTTTTAACGGCACTGCTTCCGAAGCGGAAAGAATTCAGATACGGAATTGGGCAGATGCTTCCCCGGAGAATATGAAAGAATTACTTAGGGAGAGAAAACTTTATACAGCTATCGTTTTAGTCGGAAAAAAGGAATCCTTCATAAATCAGAAAACAAGATACAAGAAAATAAAAATCACCCAGTTTTATCGTTATGCAGCCGTTTTTATCGGAGCCATACTGTTATCGTGGTTTATAGCAAACCTGAAAGACGAAACGCTACCTATACAACAAATCACCGTACCACTGGGACAATATATGAGTATGACATTAGCAGATGGCAGTAATGTGTACCTCAATTCAGGTACCACACTAAAGTATCCTACCAAATTTACCGATGATTATCGTACGGTAGAAATAGATGGAGAAGCATTCTTTCAGATAACTCATAAAAAAAATGATGCACCATTTATTGTCCGTACATTTAAAGGAACAGTAGAAGTCTTAGGTACAAAGTTTAATGTGGAAGCTTATAAGAACAGAAATAAATTCATAACTTCTCTATTGGAAGGAACTGTAAAAGTAAGTGCAAACAACCAGCAAATAATACTGAAACCAAACGAAAGAGCCACATTGTCGGACGGCAAACTTATAAGAAGCAAAATAGAAGATGATAGTTATTATAGCTGGACCAGTGGAATTATTAATTTCAACAATATCACTTTTGAAGCTCTGATGAAAGAGTTCGAGAAGGTATATGGAATTGAGATTGTGATTAATAATAGTGCTATCAAGAACAACTTATGTCTGGGTAAATTCCGTAGAATTGACGGACTGGAATATGCATTAAAAGTATTGCAAGTGGATATACCGTTCACTTATCAAAGAGATTTTGAGAAACATATCATTTATATTAACTAAAAAAGAAAATCAGCGTATGAGAAAGGCATAGTAATTATTAAAAGGAAAGGGAATATCGAGCCGTCGCCAAACATATCGATATCCCCTTGGAAAAATTAACACAGTATTTTGTATTAATCTTAAAACATAGCAAATATATGAAAAAGAAATTGATGTTAGAGGATAATTACGCTTCTAATTCAACAATATTATTTAGATTTATGAAAATCACACTCTTCCTGCTCATTGTGGGAATATTAAATGTTTACGCAATCAATACGCATTCTCAAAATGCACGTGTAAGCATACGTTATTCCAACGAACCTTTACAGATCATTCTAAATGATATAGAGTCACAAACTGACTATCTATTCATTGTCATTAATTCTAAAGTCGATACGAAGAAAAAGTATTCTATAAATGCCAAATCCGAACCTGTATTTACTGTATTGGACAATATGTTCAAAGGGGAAAATATCCGGTATAAAATGCGTGGAAACCATATTGTACTTTCCCAGGAAACACAAAAAACAGAACAGGAAACCAAACGGGTACTGACCGGTTATGTCAGAGATAACAATGGGGAGCCATTGATAGGTGCCAGTATCCTCGTAAAAGGAGCTTCACAAGGGACAGTAACCGATGTCAATGGTTATTTTCGTCTCCAGGGCGACTATACCGACAAAACCATACTCTCAATCACCTATATCGGCATGCAGGGCCAGGAAATCACAATCGGAAATAAAAATAAATTTGATATTACGCTGTATGATGACTCCGAACAACTGGATGAAGTGGTAGTAGTGGGTTACGGTACACAAAAAAAGATAAACCTGAGTGGCGCAGTAGAAGCTCTTGCCGGCGAAACATTGAAAAACCGTACAGCCAACAATGTAGGAACTATGCTTCAAGGACTTGTACCTAACCTGAACATCAGTACCAACGGTGGTCAGATCAGTCAAACACCAGGTTTCAATATTCGTGGTGCAACTTCCATTAACGGAGGGGGGGCACCTCTAATTCTCGTGGATGGAGTTCCGATGGAAGAAGCCGAATTTTCACGTATGAACAGCAACGACATAGAAAATATATCTATCTTGAAAGATGCCTCTTCAGCAGCCATCTACGGAGCTCGTGCTGCATTTGGAGTGATTCTGGTAACAACTAAGAAAGGAAAAAGTGAAAAGATCAATTTTACATTCAACAATACAATGAGCATCCGGACTCTGGGGCGCATACCTGAGATAGTAAAAGACCCTTATATACAGGCCTCATATAAAAAAATCATGGGAGCCCCTGGTATGACCTTTACTCAGAAGAGGAACTGGAATATGCTAAACAACGCTCACTCGATCCGTCACTTCCGGCTGCTATGATCAATCCGAGAGACCCGAACCGCTACACTTATCTGGGGGCAACAGACTGGTTCCATGAAATCTATAACAACACAGGTACTGCACATTCACATAGTATCAGTATGTCCGGAGCAACGAAAAAGACTTCATACTATCTGGGCGGCGAATATTTCAGTGAAAAAGGTATGGTCAAGTATAATACGGATATGTACAACCGATATAATCTGAGAAGTAATGTCAGCTATCAGGTTACCGATTGGTTGAATATCTCAAATAATACTTCCATGACGTATTATACGTATACAGCACCCGCATCTCTGGATAACGGCTGGCTTTATAAACGAATTCATAATGCTAATGCCTTGGAAATTCCCAAAAATCCCGATGGGAGCTGGACAGAAGCCGGAGCCAAATATATTGCCGGAACCGAGCAAGGTGGCAATAGCGATTATACTGAATTATTGGCACAAACTCAAATCTCTTTCGATCTGCAACTTATCAAAAACATATGGTCGGTAAAAGGAGACTTTGCTGTCAAATTCTGGAATAAACATAAAAACTATTGGGAATCCGATCAGTCATTTGAATACAAGGATGGCCCTGACAGTACCCCTAAAGAATTAGGATGGCAAGACTTTGCAAAAAGTGAACATGATAACTCAAGATACTCATTATTCAATATCTATACCAATTTCAATAAGAAATTTGGCAAGCACGAAGTAGGTACTACCATTGGTTTCGAACAACAAGTGGAATCTGCCCAATACTTTATAGGCGAAAGAAACGGAATGCTCAGCGATTCTGCTCCAAGCATCCAAATAGCCACCGGTGAAAAGAGTTTATACGACGGACGTCATACCTGGGCCACCCGAAGCGGATTCTACCGGGTAAATTACATGTTCGATGATAAATATATTTTTGAGGCCAACGGACGTTATGACGGGACCTCCCGTTTTACCAAGAAGCATCGATTCGGCTTCTTTCCGTCTTTCTCCGGTGCATGGGTGATATCAAATGAGAAATTTTATCAACCCGTCAAAGAGGTCATGAACATAGCCAAATTTCGTGCTTCGTACGGATGGCTCGGTAATCAAAATGTGGGTTATTACGAGTATATTTCCAACATGTCATTCTATGAGTGTACTTACTTGTTGGAAGGTAAAAAAACTACAGGTGTAGGTTCTCCCAGTCCGATTTCAGATGACCTTACCTGGGAGAAAGTAAATACAATGAATCTGGGTCTTGACCTTGCATTCTTTAAAAACCGTTTAACAATTTCCGGAGATATTTATCGCCGAAACACCAAAGACATGTTGACAAAAGGCAAAACATTACCAGGCGTCTTCGGAGTTGATCCTCCGCGTCAGAACGCTGCCGACCTGAAAACAGAAGGCTGGGAGTTCTCTATCGGATGGCAGGATAATTTCAGTCTGGCTTCGAAGCCTTTCCGCTATTCGGTAAAATTCAATTTATCTGACTCACGCGCCGAAATCACAAAATTCGACAATAAAAAGAAACAATTAGATGACTACTATGTCGGACAACGCCTTGGTGAGATCTGGGGATTAACCACAGAAGGATTCTTCTTAAGTGAAGAAGATATTAAAAATCACGCTGATCAATGGGCGGTAACGTCCTATCCAGCGATCGTCCTTTAGCACCCGGTGATTTGAAATTCAAAGACTTAAACGAGGATGGCTATGTTAACAAAGGCGATTGGACAAAAGATAATCCCGGAGACTTTTCCGTAATCGGTAACTCAACACCCAGATACTGCTACGGTGCTGACATTAATGCAGCCTGGAACGGATTTGATTTACGCATATTATTGCAAGGAGTAGGCAAACAAGACTGGTATCCCAATGTATTCACCTTCTTCGGAATTTACCGTGCTCCCTGGTCGGATGTATATGTCAATAACCTTGACCACTGGACACCGGAAAACCCGAACGGATATTTCCCACGCCTGAAATCGTATACGGCAGAAGGAGCCGGAGATCTTAGTACTCCGCAAACCAAATACCTGCAGAATGCAGCTTATATGCGAATTAAGAATATTACATTTGGATATACACTTCCTCAAAGCCTCACCCGCAAATTAAAAATTGATCAGGTACGATTCTATTTCAGCGGAGAAAATATTGCCGAATTCACCAAACTGACAAAGAATGTTGACCCGGAAGCTCTTGGAAACGGAGGAGAAAACCTTGTACATCCTATGCAACGGGTATTCTCATTTGGTTTAAACCTGAATTTCTAAAAATCGAATAAGTATGAAAAAGAAAATATTATATATAGCTTTAGCATTGATAAGTCTGAGTAGTTGCAATGATTCTTTTCTGGACAGATTGCCTGAAACGTCACTAGTTACAGAAAATTTCTTCAGATCCCCTTCAGATCTGGCATTATTCGTCAATAAGCTCTACCTAAGTGAATCTCCTAAATACTGGGACCCGGGAACAGATAATGTAGTTGCATCCGAGAAAGATGAAATATTAGACCTTATTCGAGGTAACATCACACCAGAAACAGTCGGAGGATGGTATTGGGGACAAATACGTGAACTAAATTATTTCCTTGATAATGCCGACAAAGCCCAAGGGAGCCAGGAACTGATTAACCACTATATCGGTATCGTACGCATGCTACGCGGATTGGAGTATTATGAGAGAATAGTAAAGCGCTATAGCGATGGCCCCTGGTATGAGCATGTACTAAAGGATACCGATACAGAGTTGTTGATGAAAACACAGGATCCCCGGACATTCATAGTAGACAAAATAATGGAAGATTTGGAATTCGGTGTTCAAAACATACTGCCAGATATAAAAGACAGAACAGTCTATAACAAATGGTATGCATATGGTCTACTTGCCCGAATTGCCTTACACGAAGGTACATTCAGAAAATATCATGATGAACTGGAACTACAGAGTTCTGCCGATCAATTCCTCGAAAAAGCAGTAAATGCCTGTGAAAAGATTATGGCAAATACCACCGATTTCGGGATTTATACCGATGGAGGCATTGATGCATATGGCAATATGTTCATCAGCAATAATCTGAGCAAATGCAAAGAGATACTTTTATTTAAAGATTTCAGTTATGACCTCAATATTAAGCATGATGTAGCCATGAATGTATTTTCCTACAACACCGATTTGAGCCGTTCTCTAATGGAAAGTTATCTGATCAAGAAAGATGGAAAAGCAGTACCATTCTCATCGATAGACAACTATAAAACCAAAACATTCATGGAGACATTTGAAGACAGAGATCCTCGTTACCGCCAGACATTTATGTATCCGGGATATATCCGTCCGGGTGATGCAAAACCATTTATACCAAACCTGAATCTGGGGGGATATACGCAAATCAAATTTGTACCGCAAGACCCTCAGCAAAACCAATGGGGATGTTCTTACAACGACCTGCCATTAATGAGACTAGGCGAAATACTACTTATCTATGCAGAAGCAAAGGCCGAATTAGGCACACTGACACAAGCAGACTTAGATAAAAGTATCAATCAGCTTCGTGACCGTGTAGGTATGCCACATATGGTATTGTCCGAGTTAACCATTGACCCGACTCTGGAACAACAGTATCCGAATGTAAACGGCAACCTCAAGAACGCCATCCTCGAAATCAGGAGAGAAAGGCGCGTAGAGCTGGCTTGCGAAGGTTTCCGTAAAGATGACATACTCCGTTGGAAAGTCGGGAAATTGCTCGAAATGCCACAGGGAGTATACATTGCCGAATTGAATACCGTATTTGATGTAACAGGGGATGGAGTAACCGATGTAGGTGTCTTCCTGAATAAAGAATCTGTAAAACCAATCTATAAAAAGAAAGTTCTTTATTACCTGGAAGAACAGGGGGAGAAAACCAGTATTTCACTTTCGGAAGGAGATCATGGTTATATCATATTGACCAATGATATTACGAACCCGAAGAAATTCATTGAACCCCAATATTACTATTATCCGATTCCAAAGACCCAATTTACATATAACCCCAATTTACGCCAAACTATTTTCTGGGATAAATAACTAATAATCAGGTAAACATTCTCTTTTTGCATGCCATTAAATAGCATGCAAAGGGGGAGTATTACCCCTAAAAGCCGCTTAAAATGAAATATCTTTTAATTGTTTTATCCGTAATTATTACCTTAAAACTAAGTGCCAAAGAAGTCATCATTGACTTCAATGATCCGGCAAATTTCTACGAAGGATATCTATTTTCCAACGGGATAGAAGGCAAAGCATTGGACATTAGTACAGCTGCCTATTATCGTGCACCTCTACCTATAAATCAGATAGATTCTATCGACATGTCAGGTTCATTCTCTATTGGGATATGGGTGAAATCAGCCGATACATACAATGGATTGAAACCACTGGTCACCAACAAAAAATCCCTTGAAATGAAAGATCCGGGATTTATGATTGCTACTCAAGAAAATGGCTCATGGGCAGCATACTTCACCGATGGCAAAAACTGGCAATGGGATTATAAACCGACCGTAAAACGTCAACCGATCAACGATGCGAAATGGCATTTCCTGGCTATTACCCACTTTGCAGAAAAACAGGAAATGAAAATGTACTATGACGGTAAAAATGTAGCTACTTATTGCACGAACGGTAATGTAAATCTGGCCACTTCCAATCCGTTACTTTTAGGCAATAAAGCAGACGAACAATGGCACAGTTTTAATGGAATGCTGGATAATTTTTCATTCGCAGACCGTATAAAAAGTGATGCAGAGATAGCAGAGGAATATTTCAGGTATACAGGTATCCGGCAAGAAGAGATATTACCGGAATTTACTCCGAATATTAATCTTATGGGATTCAATATCTTTCACGGAGGTCATGAACTTGGCGAACAGGTAGGAGTAAACCGGGTCGTAGATGTTATCAAAGCATCCGGAGCAGACATCATAGGCATGATCGAGACATATGGTGCAGGACCGGAAATTGCCGATGCACTGGGGTATCACTTTTATCTGAGAAGCTCTAATCTATCCATTATGAGCAAATATCCCATCGAACAAACCTGGGACATGTTTCAGCCATTCAACACATGTGCAGCTACAATACGAATCAGTAAAACACAAACCATCAATTACGTTAATCTATGGCTGGATTATCGCCCTATTACCGATGATCAGGTAAAGGCCCGGATTCCTGCCTCTGAGGTCGAAGCAGAAGAATTACCTACACGATATAAAGAACTGACAACAATTTTGAAAGACATGCAACCTTTCTTTGACCAGAAAGATGTTCCCTTATTCGTTTCAGGTGACTTCAACAGTGGGTCTCATCTTGACTGGACAGAAAAAGCCAAACATCTCTTTGAGGGATATGCTGTGAAATGGCCGACCAGCATTCTTATGCTTGAAAAAGGATTTAAAGATTCTTATAGAGAGTTATATCCCGATCCGGTAAAATACCCTTGCTTAACCTGGTCACCCATGTCAAAACTGGATATTCAGTATCGGATAGACTTCATTTACTATATGGGTAAGAACGTGAAGGTCACTGAATCAAAGATGATCGATCAACACCCGGTACGCTTTCCGTCAGATCATGCAGCTATGATTTCAACATTCAAATTTAAAAAGTAATTCCATGAAGAGATTATATAAAATATACCTGATTATCTTTATGTCATTATTGACAGGTGTACCTGCATTAGCTAATGAAGTAACTGCCATACTGCCTTATCCCAATCATATCTGTTGGAAAGAGGGTACATTCGACATCGGAAAACAGTTATACATCTATTCGAATGACCTGTTTAGTAGTGAAATAAAGAGAATTATACCGGTTCTGAAAAAGGAATCAGACCTGCTTTGTAAATTCACTAATAAGGAAAAAGCCAATCTGAAAATAGATATAAAAGAAGACCTGCCCCGAGAAGGATATTCAATTCTGATAAATGCTCAGGGCATCCACATTGAGGCAGCAACTACTACAGGAGTATTTTATGCTATTCAGACATTGAGGCAACTCATTAAAAAAGACGGGAAAAACCTGCAGTGTCCTTATGTTGAAATAACCGATTCACCAGCCTTTGGCTGGAGAGGTTTTCTACTGGATGAAGCCCGTAACTTTCAGGGAAAGAATGAAGTAAAAAAACTGCTTGACGAAATGGCCTTGCTCAAAATGAATGTATTTCATTGGCATCTAACAGATGATCAGGGTTGGAGAATTGAAATAAAGGAATATCCTCTTCTCACAGAAATCGGAGGGCGAAGAGATTCCACTCAACTGAACTGGTATGAAAGTACAGTCTATGATGGTAAGCCTGTGAGCGGATATTACTCTCAGAAAGACATTCGTGAAATCATAGCCTATGCAGCAGACAGGCATATAAAAATCATACCCGAGATAGAATTTCCGGGTCATGCCTCCGCTGCTATTGCAGCATATCCCTGGTTGAGTTGCAGTAAAAAGCAAATCTCCGTTCCCTGTGGCTACGGAGTATTAACAACCGCTTTCAATGTTGTCAATCCACAGGTGCAGGAGTTTATTCACAATGTTTTAGATGAAGTTATCGAACTGTTCCCCTCGGATATTATCCATATCGGAGGAGACGAGGTGAAATACGATGAATGGCTGGATTCTGAAGAAGTATTGCTATTCATGAAAAAAGAACAGATTACTTCACCGGCAGAATTACAAGTGTGGTTCACCAATCATCTCTCTGCTTATCTGGGTAGCAAAGGCAAAAAACTGATGGGCTGGAATGACATAACAGGTGATAAACTTCATGCTTTCCAAACCGGAAATGAAGTAAAAAGCCAATTGAATCCGGAGAATACAATTGTCCAATTCTGGACAGGCAATCAGAGCTTACTGGAAAAAGCTCTAGAGCGCGGTTTAAAGGTAGTAAACAACTCTTGTGAATATACGTATCTGAACTACAACTATGACAAGATTGTGCCCGGATTAGAGTATGCGCATACCCCTATTCCTTTAGAAAAAGCATACCGTTTCAATCCCGTTCCCGAATCCGTATCAGCATGGAAAGAACAAATTCTGGGATTATCATGTGCCATGTGGGGAGAATGGACAAATCGCCCGGATATCATGTACAAAATGGTTTATCCGCAAATAGCAACGTATGCAGAAACAGGATGGACTCAAAAAGAAAATAAAAATTTCGATAGGTTCCTGAAATCTCTGAAACCATTCCGGGAAAGATGGAAATCTGCCGGATACATTAAATAAATATCCCTATTGTTTTACTAAAAAATTAATCATTATGAAAAAGTTTACGGTATTATTAATTTGTGTGCTGGCTTCATTCGCACAGCTATGGTCTCAAAACTATGCAAAAGTTTGGTTAGACAAGTTTCATTTCACTAGAGGAGAAGATATTGTTACTCACTACACCGGTGGATTCGGATTCCCAAAGGATAATATGAACATTGCACCCTTAGGACAAACTATTACCGGTATTCCCGGTCATTACTCCACGACATGGTGCTATTTTGATAATCCGGGAGCCAAGGAGGGTACAGCTACTATCCCCGGAGGTAATATGGGTAATGCTGCTGACGGTTACTATTGGATTGTATATCTGATAGACGATGGCTACGAGCAGGGTTCGGAATATATTCCATGTTACTATGGTGATACCCCTCCTCAAAACGAATCTCCGGTACTTGCTCTGGAAGAACGTACGGCCGAGTATACCACTATTACCTTTACGGATAGCGAACTCTGGAGAATGCTGATAAAAGAAATCAACGTTGACGGAACCGCTTTAAGCACGGATGACTATAGTCTGGAAGCAGGTGCTCTTTACATTCTAAAAGACTTAACTACTGCCAAGTCCATCAAAATAACAGCCTGGGATCATCCGGATGCAAGCATTCAACTTGACCCAAGTTCCATCCAAAATGAAAGCATAGCACAGAATGTATGTTTCAGCAACAACTGCTTACAGGTAATCAATGACGATGCTCTAATCCAATCGGTTTCTATCATTTCTCTGGCCGGAGTTACAATAGAATCCTATCAGGTCATTGCAGGCAATAATCAATATGACCTGAATCACTTGAATGCAGGTATCTATTTTGCTAAAGTTTGTAGTAAAAACATCAATAAGGTAATAAAGATTGTAATCGGACGATAGTGTCCCCAACGAGGTTGTACTAAGCCTTTTAGTACAACCTCATTTAAAAACGAATATGAAAAAGAACCTCATTCTACTACTATTTATCTGTTTTTGTCTGAAAGGTTTTACACAACCTTTTCAGCCCGAATTTTCCGTTGCCGGATTCTTTCCTGTCAAAGGCTCGGGCAGGGAGGTCTATTCCATGAATCCCTCATGGAGATTTCATAAAGGGGATGTGCCCGGAGCCGAAAAGATCATTTTTGATGATTCCAATTGGGAGCAAGTCTCCATTCCGCACAGCATCGACCTTTTACCAACCGAGGCCAGCGGATGTATAAACTATCAGGGTATCTGCTGGTATAGAAAACATTTCACTCCCGACTCAAGACTCAGCAATAAAAAACTCTTTCTTTATTTTGAGGCTATAATGGGTAAAACACAAGTCTGGATCAACAATGAATTATGCACCACTCATTACGGAGGATATCTCCCCATTATTATAGATATGACAGACAAAGTAAAATCCGGTCAAAACAATGTAATATCTATCTGTACCGATAATTCAAACAATCCGCTTTATCCACCGGGAAAACCGCAAGAGTTTCTCGACTTTACCTATTGTGGCGGTATCTATCGTGACTGCTGGCTTATAGCACATAATAAAGTATTTATCACTGACGATAATTATGCATCCGAAGTAGCCGGTGGCGGGACATTCGTTTCGTACGACAACGTATCTGCAAAATCGGCCGACATTCATATTAAACTGCAATTAAAAAACGAAATGCCCAAGAACTTTAAAGGTAAAACCTACATCACATTGAGAGACCCTGCAGGAAAAATAACAGGACAAACCACATATTCGTTTTCTATCCCTTCGGGAAAAGCCGTCAGCCATTCAGAACATGTTATCATTAAAAAGCCCCAGCTATGGTATCCTTCTTCTCCTTCCTTATACCAAATGCAAATCGAGATAAAAGATCATACCGGAAAAGTAATAGACGGCTATAGAAAAAAGATAGGAATTCGAAGCATCGAATTTAAAGGAAAAGATGGTTTATGGATCAATGGAAAACCTTATCCTCACCCCATAATGGGGGTAAACCGTCACCAGGATTTTGCTGTAATCGGCAATGCTATGACCAACAATCTGCATTGGCGCGATGCAAAGAAACTAAAAAGTCTGGGGCTCGATATCATCCGCAATGCGCACTATCCGCAGGACCCGGCTTTTATGGATGCCTGCGATGCCTTAGGACTTTTTGTCATTGAGAACACACCGGCTGGCAATACTGGAACGAAGACCCGATATTCCGGAACCGGGTATTCGATGATATCAGAAATATTATACGCAGAGACCGGAACCGCCCTTCCGTATTCCTTTGGGAACCCGTACTCAATGAGACATGGTATCCCGAATCATTTATTGACAGTGTTAAGCAAATCGTGGCAGAAGAATATCCGTATCCCTACTCCCATGTGGTGGGGGACGCTGAAGCACGCGGTTCATCCAAATTCTCAATACTCTATACACATCCTTCCAACGGAGATACAGGTATAGCGATCAAAGAACTGAGCCCGAATGTAACTTACTTCACCCGGGAGTGGGGAGACAACGTGGACGACTGGAACTCGCACAACTCCACAAGCAGGGCCAACCGCGCCTGGGGAGAATACCCTATGTTAACACAAGCTAACCATTATGCATCTCCTCCTTATGCTTGCACAAGTTATGACGGACTCTGGAAAACATCCAGACAGCATATCGGCGGTTGCCTCTGGCATTCATTTGATCATCAGAGAGGTTATCATCCCGATCCTTTTTATGGTGGTCTGACAGATGTATTCAGGCAACCCAAATACGCTTATTATATGTTCATGGCCCAACGGCCTGTCGATTCACTCGCCATACAGGTAGAAAGCGGACCTATGATATATATAGCCCATGAAATGACTCCATTCTCTCCGGCGGATGTAACGGTCTATTCCAATTGTGAGGAAGTAAGGCTTACTGTCTTTAAACACGGAAAAACATATACCTACAAAAAAAAGGACAGGCCGGGGATGCCTTCTCCCATTATCATTTTCAAAGATGCCTATCATTTTATGGAAGATAAAGCGCTCTCACGACAGGAGCGTTGGGATGAGGTCTATCTGTTGGCAGAAGGTTTCCGAAACGGTAAAAAGGTAGCCGAACATAAACGAATGCCTGCCCGGCGTCCAGGTAAAATCACACTGCACTTAGATGACGAAAATATTCAGCCCATTGCCGACGGTTCCGATCTGATCACAGTGATTGCTTCTGTTACAGACGAAAACGGAAATATCAAACGGTTGAATAATTATCATATAAAATTCTCAGTTGAAGGAGAAGCGAGACTGGTTGCCAACGAAGAAACACATACCAACCCCCGCCTGGTTGAGTGGGGAACTGCTCCTATCCTTCTTCGGACAACACTCCGCCCCGGTAAAGTAAAAGTAAGAGCCGAAGTTGATTTTCCGGGTATACAAATGCCCATACAAGGGGAGTTGGAATTTACTGTTTTACCGGCATCTGTTCCTGCTATTTACAATATGGAGGAGCGAACGGGAGTATATCAGCTAGGCTCAATTTCTGATAATAACCGGAAAGATAACACAGAAGAACGGAACAGACTGAACCGGGAACTAAAAAATGTAGAACGCCAACAAAGCGAATTCGGTGAAGGAGGTTTAAAATAATTAATCAATAAATACAATAAACACCATGAAAAAGTATCTTATTTTAGTCGTCAGCTGGCTCTTGTTAGGTTCCGGCCAATTAGTAAAAGAGGCTTCTGATAATGTATGGGTATTACCCTGTACGGAATTATTAGAGAATTACCAAGATTTTCCGGCAAAAGAATGGAATGAGGTTGTACTGGGAAAAGGAGAAACGGAGCATCTACAGGTGGTTCTGAATACAATACCTAAAGAAAAGATTACCATTTCATCATCTATCCCAGAAGCATTCAATGTACACTACAGAATGCTTACGGATATAGATGGATACAAAGATGCCTTAGTACCGTTTGTATCCACCATACAGGCAACAGGATCAACCTCGGTTGTATGGCTGACTTTCGAAACTCCGCGGAACAGCCAACCGGGTACATATGAATACACGGTATCTATTAAGACACTGAGAAACTCCATCAATCTTAAATTCAAAGTACGTGTAGCCGATTATGAAATCCCCCTGACTCCCTCTATTCCTTCGGAGTTCTGTATTGACATAGATAATCTACCGGACAACGGTTCGGATGAGCAGAAAGAACTCTGGAATGAGTTTCTTCTTTCACGACGCATTGACCCCTATTATGGCAAGCTCATAGACCGGAATACATGGCGTTGGGACAACTGTTTCTCACCATGGCCATGGGACGATCCGAGAAGCCGGAAGTTACTTCAGGACAAACGTTTCTGCCGGTTTGCCCTTCCCTGCATGCTGGAAGATGACGAACTCCTGCGAATGTGTAATGATATGGAGGAAAAAGGATATTTCGACCGATGTTACTTCTACATCTGGGATGAGCCCAAAACGCCCGAACACTATGAGCAGATCGCCAAAGAATCTGCCATATACTATCTCTCAAGCCAAACGCTAAAATGCTCGTACCGATCTCCAGCTTTCTTGTCGAAGGAGAACATAAATGGGACTATGACTATACGTTCGATTTCCTCACAAAATATGTAAAAATATTCCCGATTGCAGCCGAACAATACAACTGCGAGAATTCCGGCGCGGAGAAATTCAGAAAACTGGTCGAACCACGAGCCGAATGGTGGACATATGTCTGTTGCGGACCAACCGGCGTTCAGCCTAACTTCTTGTTTGCCCAGACCCCTTTTCACAACAGAGCCATCATGTGGAGGGTATGGAAGGAACAGGAAACAGGATTCCTGTATTGGGGGGTAAACAGGTACCGTCTCAATCCGTTCGCATTCGATACAAGTCTCAATGCCGTAGGTGATGGAGGATTGGTCTTTCCCGGAGATTTATTCAATATCAAAGAACCCGTAGCCTCAGCCCGGCTGGAACGATGGAAAGAAGGACAGGAAGACTATGAGTTATTAAAAATGGTGGAAGATAAAGCCGGAAGACACGTTGCAGAAAAGATTCTTGAACAAGTATACAAATCACCATCCGACTACACAAGAAGTTCGGCAGAGATCAGTAGCTTCCGAAAAAAACTAATAGAAATCATTGAAACGTATAATCCCTCCAATCAGGTTATCATACGGGGAGAACAGCATCAGGTAGATACCCTGAATACTTATATACCCGGCCCCGGCTGTGATTATGTCCATATTCGTATCGAAGATATGCCGATAGAAGCGCATATTCTGAAGATAGACCTGCAGAACCCCCATACGCAGATCCGCACTTTTCTGGGTAAAAACACAATAGAAGGATTAGAAAGAGTATCTGCCGCATGTGACAGATACTCTTCTGAAACAGCCGATGCCTACGCAGGTATTAACGGGGATTTCTTTAATATAAAAGCGCACAATGAATTACCCATCGGAGCCCCGCGGGAGGGTGCATTGCCGACGGAGTAGTGCAACGCGAGCCCAGAAACATGGACTGGGCTTTTGCTACTATTGACTATACGAACAAACCAACGCTCGACAATATGAGCTTTGAAGGTTCTGTAACCAGTATGAAAGCTCCTATATCTTCCTACCGGTTTTACGACGTCAACCTTCCCAGAACGGATTGCTATTCCTGCGATCTGACTTTCTATAATGAATTTGCAGGTGGCTACACGCGAATGGATGAAAATGCAGATATAGGCGATAAACTTAAAACAGAAGTTTTCTTCAAACCCGCCGAGGGATACAAGTGGAAAGTAAATGCTCCGGTAGCTTGTATTATTACGAGAATCATTAAAGATACGGAAGGACATAACGCATTGGAAGCCGGCGAATCGGCTTTATCGGGTATCGCTCAGGCAAAAACGTTTCTCGACAAACTCACTATCGGACAAAAGCTGAACATTAAAATGACAATTAAGACACCACAAAACGAAACTCCCTTTATCAAAGAGATGATCGGAGGCAATTCGCTCTTGATGAAAAACGGAATATTAACCGATTGCAACTTCAACGACAGTTACAACAACGTGCTGTATCCAAGAACAGGAGTGGGATGCTCTGCAGATGGTAAATGGCTGTATATGATGGCTATTGACGGACGACAGGAACATTCCAGAGGAGTGTACACCGACGAAATGTGCGATTTATTTCGCAGCCTGGGTGCAGCCAATGTAGTGGGTTTTGATGGCGGAGGATCTACCGGCATGGTGGTTAATCACGCAGTGGTCAACAAGCCGAGTGACGGTAATGAAAGAGCCGTTACAAACGGATGGTTGCTACAAACATCTGCTCCGGTAGATAAAAACATTGTTCGTATGGATTTTAATTACTGGAACAAAGAGCAGATCACCTCCGGCTCCATTCCTCTGAAAGTAATGGGGTACAATCAATACAGCGTTCTCACAGACACGGACATTACC
This sequence comes from Bacteroides nordii WAL 11050 = JCM 12987, assembly GCA_000613465.1. Lineage (GTDB taxonomy): Bacteria > Bacteroidota > Bacteroidia > Bacteroidales > Bacteroidaceae > Bacteroides > Bacteroides nordii. The sequence goes on along the minus strand of BAJA01000007.1, from coordinate 37,974 downwards.
GGTGCGGTACTCAGTTGTTCTCCGGGACTGGGATATATTAAAGACCGTACTTTAATACTGAACGGACCAGAAAAGAAAGGAACCGTCACTGCTACTTTTAACGGAATAAGTGTCACCCGGTATCTGAATTTAAGTATATCTACCGGCATAAATCAGACCATAAAAACAGCAACCCCTATCGAATTCTATCGGGCACCTGATTCAAATGTATTTTACCTCACCAAGAAAAATACTGATCTTTGTAAGATAGCTTATTCATTATATACAATTAACGGCATCTGCCTGAAGCAGGAAGTCACTGAATTTACAGATAATATCCGCCTGGACTTCACCGACATATCATCCGGTATATATATACTACGGGTGAATATGGCAAGCGAAAATCATTCATTCAAACTCATTATATGATGACCAGACAGAACTACACAAATCCCCGTACCGGATTAAAAAATAAATCAGTCCACCACAGAGTACAGAGTAATTCTGTAATTGATTCTGAAATAATTAAAACTCTATGTACTCCGTGTGCTCTGTGGTAAAATATATTCGTAACCAAAACACATTATTATATCAATGAAGAATCTATTTATCATTTTAACATTACTGTTATTTACATCCTCTGTTTATGCCGAAGAGTTTCTCCTGAGTACTCCCCGCACTTCCCTCTTATTGACGGGAGAAAAGGACGGACAGCTCTACCTGCATTACTTCGGAAGAAGAGTACTTGATCCCTCCGACATCTGGAACTCCGGCAACGGTATGCTTTACCGCGAAGCTATCCACAGTTCGGACTGGACTGTACCCTGGAACCTGCAATGGCAGTTATGTATCCGGACGGAAACCTGTCATTAGATCTGCGCTTTCAGAAAGCAGAAAACATCAAAGGTAATCATTCCGATGAATGGAAATTCTACCTGAAAGATACGGTATATCCTTTGGAAGTAACGCTGCACTACAGAATATACCACGATGAAGATATCATTGAAAGTTGGGCTGGTTATCAATATTCGGGAAAAGGTTTCGTAGAACTACGGCAGTTTGCCTCTGCCTACATGCCCTTGCCTCCGGGACAATATACCATGCAACACCTGCATGGTTCATGGGCCTCGGAGCACCAGATGGAAGAAGAAATATTGACTCATGGCAGCAAAATACTCGTAAACAGAGACGGAGTACGTAATGCACTGACAGATCATCCTCGGTAATGCTGGGCCGTGATGGTCTGGAAGAGAACACAGGTGATGTATATGCCGGAATACTGGCATGGAGTGGTAATTACAAAATAAACTGCACACTCGATAATTCGCACCGCCTGCACCTGATTGCCGGTATCGACAATTTCCAGTCCGAATATAAACTATCCAAAGGAGAAATCAGCCGGACATTCCACCGTTGGGCACGGAAATATGCATTGGCCCATGGAGAACAAAAGCGTGATATACTTCTTAACAGTTGGGAAGGACTGTATTTCAACGTAAACATGAAAGACGTTTGTAGAATGATAAACGACTTTTCCGGTTTAGGCGGAGAGATGTTCGTACTGGACGATGGATGGTTTGGCAAGAAATACTCCAGAGACTCCGACCGTTCTTCACTGGGAGACTGGGAAGTCAGTCCCGGCAAACTACCCGACGGGCTCCAGGCACTTATTGATTCCTGTAAATGCGCCTCTATCAGGTTTGGTATATGGATAGAACCTGAAATGACCAATACTATCAGCGAACTCTATGAACAACATCCGGACTGGGTTATTTCACAACCCAATCGGCCTTTAAAGAAAGGACGGGGCGGCAATCAGCTTGTACTGGATCTGTCCAATCCCAAAGTACAGGACTTCATTTTCGGAGTAGTAGACAAGTTAATGACACAGTATCCGGAGATTGCTTACATTAAATGGGATGCTAATATGAGCCTTGCCAACTACGGCTCCAATTACCTTCCGGCCAACAAACAATCACACCTATACATAGAATATCACAGAGGACTTCGGAAAGTTCTTCAGAGAATACGCGCCAAATATCCGGACTTACTTATGCAGCTTGTGCCAGTGGCGGAGGAAGAATCAGTTATGGCATTCTTCCTTATTTCGATGAATTCTGGACCAGTGACGATACAGATGCCATAGAGAGGATATACATGCAATGGGGAGTATCGCAATTCTATCCTGCCATAGCCATGGGGTCACACGTATCTGCTGCACGCAATCATCAGACCAATAAACTTATCCCCCTGAAGTTCCGGTTCGACGTAGCTATGTCTGGACGCCTCGGTATGGAGATGCAGCCCAAAGATTTCACACCGGATGAATATAAATTTGCCGCACAGGCCATATCCACTTATAAGCAGATTCGCCCGGTTGTTCAGTTTGGCGATCTGTACAGGCTGATTTCACCCTATGCACAGAAAAATATATCTTCACTGATGTACGTCACCCCCGACAAGGAAGAAGCGGTACTCTTTGTTTATCAATTAAAACACCGCTTCAACCCCTCATTTCCCAGATTAACCCTTCAAGGACTATCTCCGGAGGCCTCTTACGAAATCTGTGAGATCAACACGGCAGACCTGAAAGAACAGGCTAAAAAAACAATAACCGGCGGATTCCTTATAGACCAGGGAATGGAGGTATGGCTCGATAAAGAATACGACAGTAAGATTTTCCATTTAAAGAAAACCAAATAACACTTTCGGATTATGATAAAAAAAAGTTTAGCAGCAATAACCGGATTAATGCTGACTGTCCTTACATATGCGAGTAACGAACAGGCACACTGGATTACAGCCTTCGAAAATCAAAGCGCATCCAATACCTGGATTTGTTTTCGTAAGGATATGCTTATAGATTCCCTTCCGCAAGAAGATATCCATTTAAAGATTGCAGCCGACAGTAAATACTGGATGTGGATCAATGGCCGTCTCGCTGTTTTTGAAGGCTCCGTCAAAAGAGGACCCAATCCTTCGGATACATACTATGACGAAGTAGATATATCCTCATTCCTGAAAGAAGGAAATAATTCCATTGCCATTCTGCTGTGGTACTTCGGAAAGGAGGGATTCTCCTACCAACCCAGCGGCAAAGCGGGGCTGTACGTCAAAAGCCTGTCCGGCAGCCTCAACCTAAACACAGACAAGCAATGGTTATCTACTGCATCCGGGATACTATACACCGGCAGGAGCACAGCCCAACTTCAGACTATCGGAATCCAATATCGCTATGACGCCCGTATATTCCCGGAAGACTGGATTATCCAACCTACCGGTAATCTCACCTATCCGTGGGCCCCTGCCATAGAGGTGGGAACCGAGGGTTCGGCACCCTGGAATAAACTCCACCCAAGAATTATTCCCTTATGGAAAGATTACGGAAAAAAAGAATATCCGGACAGCCAATGGCACCGAGGGAATGAGGTCGATACCCTAATCTGCCGGCTGCCCTACAACATGCAACTCACCCCTTGCATCGAGCTGGAAGCCCCCGAAGGGAAAGTCATAACCATGTATACGGATGATTACAAAGGCGGCGGAGTATACAATCTACGGGGCGAATATATCACCAAAGGCGGGCAACAGTCTTATGAAAGCCTGGGGTGGATAAACGGACATTCGGTGTATTATCTGATACCTAAAGGCGTGGAGGTGCTTAAAACAGAATATCGCGAAACAAGCTATGATACCTCATTTGCAGGAACTTTCAATTGTAACGACGACTTCTTCAACCGACTTTGGCAAAAGGCACAGCGTACATTATTAGTCACCATGCGCGACACCTACATGGATTGCCCCGACCGCGAACGCGCACAATGGTGGGGAGACGAAGTCATTGAATCGGGAGAATCCTTCTATGCACTTTGTCCCAAATCACATCTACTGATGAAAAAAGGGATGTACGAACTAATGGGCTGGCAGCAGGATAATGGCATTATCTTTTCTCCCATACCTTCTTCCAATTATCATACGGAACTCCCCGGACAAATGTTGGCAAGCATAGGGCGTTATGGTTTCTGGAACTATTATCTGAATACCGGAGACAGGATTCCCGTAGAAGATTTGTATGATGCCGTAAAACGGTATCTGCACGTATGGCAATATAATCCGGACGGTACTATAAAGTTCCGTAGCGGAGACTGGACATGGGGAGACTGGGGAACGAATATCGATATCGAAGGGCTGTTCAACGCCTGGTATTATCTCGCTCTGGAAGGTACAGCACAAATGGCAGAAGTACTTGATAAAAAAGAAGATGCCACCAACCTAAAAGAAGAGATGCGTCTGCTCAAAGATGCTTTTAACCAGGCTTACTGGAACGGAGCGGCCTACAAAGCCAATAGCACCATTCCCCATCCGGACGACCGCTTGCAGGCATTGACGGTAATATCAGGTTTGGCAGATGAATCGAAATATGAAGCCATTCGCAATCTGTTCCGAAAGTACGAGTATGCAAGTCCTTATATGGAAAAATACGTCTTGGAAGCACTATTTGTAATGAACCAGCCCGAAGAGGCACTCGCACGAATGAAGAAACGGTTTGAGTCTATGGTCAATCATCCCACTCTCACGACCCTGTTTGAGGATGGGGACTCGGACCTCAGGGGTTCGGAGGCGGAACATATAACCATGCCTGGAGCGGAGGAGGGTTGACACTATTATCCCAGTATGTATGTGGCGTCTCTCCTGTAAAGCCCGGATTCAAAGAGTTCAGCGTATTTCCCCAAATGGGCAATCTTATTCATGCAGAAACCAGCCTGCTGACTGTCAACGGTAGGATATCAATCTCATTAGAGAGAACAGACGGCCGGATACAGATGCATCTCACCGTACCAGAGAATACGCAAGCGCTGCTTCCCATCAAACCGGAAATTAAGAGAATCGAAGTAAACGGTCGCAGTGTGTATAAAAACGGAAAATTCCGGTCCAACAAATATTGCAGACCGGAATATTCATCAACCAATCAGATAGCAATAAAGGTATCTTCTGGTGTATGGAAAGTTACTATGTCACAGTAAACCATATAATAACTTTCAGCTTTCAGAGCTTGTTTTAATTTAAAACAGACTCTTGACTTATAAAGGATATTCCTCAAAAGCATACAAGATAGTGGACAGGTAGCGCTCTCCCGTATCGGGCAGCAGCGCTACTATTGTCTTACCCTTATTTTCCGGAAGTTCTGCCAGCTTTGTAGCCGCATATACGGCAGCTCCTGAAGAGATTCCAACCAGTAAGCCTTCTTTCGTTGCCAACTCACGGCTGGTACGGATGGCATCATCATTCTGCACCTGCACAATCTCATCCACTACCGAAGCATCATAGATCCTAGGAATAAATCCGGCTCCGATGCCCTGTATCTTATGAGGTCCGGGCTTACCACCGGACAGAACCGGAGAATCAGCAGGCTCTACAGCTACTACCTTTATTTGAGGATTGTAATCCTTTAATGCTCTCCCCACACCGCTTATTGTACCACCTGTACCAACACCTGCCACAAATATTTCTACACGTCCGTCTGTATCATGCCATATCTCCTGTCCGGTAGTCCGCACATGGACAGCAGGATTAGCAGGATTCTCAAATTGCTGTAGGATCACTGCACCGGGAGTATTTACTTTCAACTCTTCTGCTTTGGCAATAGCTCCTTTCATTCCGTCTGCACCGGGAGTCAGTACCAGTTCGGCCCCCAAAGCCTTCAGTAAGTTCCTCCGCTCTACGCTCATCGTATCCGGCATCGTCAAAATCAACTTATATCCCTTAGAAGCAGAAACAAAAGCCAGTCCTACCCCTGTATTTCCACTCGTCGGTTCAATAATCGTAGTACCCGATTTCAAGATTCCTTTTGATTCAGCATCTTCCACCATCGCCAAAGCGATACGGTCTTTCACACTGCCTACCGGATTAAAATACTCCAACTTTACCACCACACGAGCTTTTAGTCCTTTACTTGCATTATAATTACTCAGCTCCAACAACGGGGTGTTGCCTACGAGGTCGGTCAGTCTTTTTGCTATCTTTCCCATATCTGTTAATGTATTAATTATCTGTTTTTTTATTATACGACAAAGATAGAGGAGTTTTGGTTCGCCGGAAATACCACACTTGTGGTAAATTCGTACTATGAATGAGGGATAAATATCCTAAATGCCCGTTACAACTTTGCCGCACTCACCTTCCAGGCGTACAGCATCACTACTATAAAGGAAAGCAAAGGTACGATAAAGGAAAGAGACATGGTAGTCTGATCTGCCACATACCCCATCATCAATGGCCCTACCGCCCCGCCAACAGGTGACATCATCAGATAAGAAGAAGCACGCTTGGTATGCTTACCCAGCCCCCGTAAAGAAAGAGCAAAAATAGTGGGGAACATGATAGCCTCAAATGCATATCCTAAAAAAAGTGCTACGAGAGACACAATCCCCACATTCAGTACAATCAGCAACGAGGTAATCACCGTACACACAGCACAAAATAACAGCACTTTCTCTGCACGGATACGTTGCATAATCCAGCTACCGGCAAAACGTCCACACATGAATAATCCTAAACCTCCAAAAGAAAGTACTATAGAAGCATCACGGGCATTCATCCAGCCATCGTCAACCACGTAGTTTATAAAGAAGCTATTAATAGAAATCTCCGCTATCTCATAACAAAACAGGGCAGCAATACCAAAAATGAAAAGTTTGTGCGACCACAGGCTTTTCGTTTTCCCTTCTCTGTCACCCTCTTCTTCATGAACAATCTCCGGCAGTCTGATCTTTGAAAAAACCATAGCAACTGCCAACACTACAATCCCCATTAACGTATAAGGCAAAGAAATTGCAACCTCCCCTTCTTCAGAGAAAAGCAATAATCCACCTATCAATGGTCCACAAATACATCCCAATCCATTGAATGACTGAGCCAAGTTCAAGCGGCTGGCAGCAGTCTCTTTATCCCCCAACTCCGTCATATAAGGATTGGCAGCAGTTTCCAAAAACACCAGTCCACAGGCTATGACAAACAATGAGAACAGAAAGAAATTGAACGACATCCAGTACTCTCCGGGAATAAAAAGCAAAGATCCCAGTCCATAAAGTAGTAACCCTAATACTACTCCACGACGATAACCGTACTTATTGATAAATAATCCGGCAGGAATAGCCATAACAAAATATCCCAAATAGAACATAACCTGCACCCATGCAGAATGGGTACGGCTGATGACCAGTACATCCTGAAAATGTTTGTTCAGCACATCAAGAATGGCATGGGCAAATCCCCATAAGAAGAATAAAGAAGTAACCAGAATGAAGGGAACACGATATTCCCTCTTTACCAATGCATATCTTTGCTTTTGCATAATTTCAATCTAAATAGACATGCAAAGATAAATAAAAAATAAGGATAGGATGCCCTACCGCAAGATTAAGGTACTTGGGTTAGTTAATAATAGCCTTTGAAGCAGACAGACTATAGCTTTCAAAGAAGAGTTACCAAGTGAATTGAGTATGCAAAACATCCGGATGTTCTTATCAAAAACATCCCCATGTTATAAATCAAAACATCCGGGTGTTTTTATACACAACATCCGGATGTCTTATATTCATGAAACAAGAGTTATGAATACAAAGATATAGTATACAACATCATAAGTATGTATATACTTTATCCAGCAAAAGAGTATCTTATTATACTATATTTATAAAACCAGATAAAAGAAAGAGAATCGATCTACTCCCACCAGTTTCTAATTGGTTTCAACTTCCTCTGACTTTGGATAGTTCGGGCTGTAGAGCAATCTTTCTTTACGAACAACCAACTTCCCTTCTTTCACGAATCCTTCTCCCCGTTCACTCAAATGCTTCACCATTGCCTCACGTAAATCAGCCAGCCTTTTCCGATAATGTTTCTCCGACACAAGATTTCGCAATTCTCCCGGATCCTTTGATAAATCAAAAAGTTCTTCTTCTCCTGTATAGAAATTCCACACATATTTAATTTTGCCATCGGTCAAAGCACACCAGTAATTTTCCTTCGCATAACAAGTTGCATGCTCCAGATCAATATATTGTCTCCATGTATGCTTTCTGCTTTCGTCTACTAAAGCTAACAGTGAGAGTCCATCCATCTCCTCAGGAATTTGTGCTCCGGAAGCATCTAAGAAGGTAGGCAAAAGATCTCGTAATTCCACCGGTTCATCTACTTTTATTCCCTCTTTAATACCAAACGATTCAGGCCATTTTACAATATATGGAACATGTGTGGAACCCTCATAAGGATAAGTCTTCCGCCAATGATAATGATCGCCCAACATATCCCCATGGTCGGAAACATAGCAAATCAAAGCATTATCATACATTCCCTTATCTTTCAGTGCTTGTATTATTTTTCCTATTTCCTCATCAATAAATGTAACATTGGCATAATAGTATTTTCGGGAATTTTTAGCATATTCAGTTCCAAAATTGGCAAACGGAGCATCCTTATCAGCTTTTACCGGATCAAGCTGAGTAGCGTATTTACCACACCAGTCACCAATATAAGGAGCCGGAATTTCTTTCTCTTCATACTCATCCAAAAGACGTTGGGGAGGGTCATACGGACTATGAGGACGTGCAAAGGAAACTTTCAGAAACAACGGGCTTTCATTATTATAATTCTGTATCAATTCGCAAGCCATCTTTCCTGTCCAGGCGGTAGGATGTAACTCCTCAGGCAGTTTATAAGTACCTGCCTGTGTTCATTCCAACCAATACCTGTCAAATCAGGATTTACTCCCGGCATTTGTATCTGTAACCATAGTCGATAATCGCTGATAAAATATTTCGTCTCAGCACGCCCGCTTTCATCTAACAAAGTTCCATGAAAACCATGCAAAGATTTTTGTGGAGACCAATGCATCTTTCCAATACCAAATGTATAATAATTCTGCTCTCTTAGCATAGCAGGCATCTCGTATCTGTATTGCATGGCTACCCGGCCATACCCCAACATGCCATGCCGCCAAGGAGACATACCGGTCAGTAATCCTGCACGGGCCGGTGTGCTACTTGGAGTAGACGAATAGCCATTACAGAATAATGTCCCCTCTTCAGACAGTTTATCAATATTAGGTGAAATAACTACCGGATTCCCCGTACATCCCAAAGCATCGCCACGATGCTGATCGGCCATAATCAAGATAATATGAGGTTTTTGTTGTGCTCTAACCTGCTGAATCGAAAAACCGATTCCGGAAGTCAAAACCAACATACCATTTAATATCGGAATTATTTTCATTTTTATGAAAGTTGATTTATAGTATTATCTGATACACATTTTCTTAATTAAACGTATAAAAAGCATTTTTCATACGTTTAATCTATTGTATATTACAAATTCTCCGGGATCCGCCGTCCGTATTTCTGTAATAAGAAACGAGCGTATTGCATCAACTCACCCTGAGGTGCTACCAGAATAGGGTCTGTAGAATCTACCCAGGCATCTTCGAAATTTTTTATTGATTCATCCAATTTTTTCTGATCAAACTCCCGGTTACCTTCTACTGCAGAGATTACCGCATCCATATACATATCCCAGCGTTTCGAATAGTAATCTTTAATGAGCCCCGCCCATGTACGACTGGCATAATCATTCAGACTACCTCCCCAAGTCGTAATCAGATTACGGGCATTCTTCTCATAATAATCTTTCACTTCGGGAGTCGTACCCAATGCACGGGCATCAGCCAACCATTTATCCAAGGCACAACGGCTATGAAAAGCATTCAAACGATCCAAATCATTAAGGATCTCTTTCATTTCCGCAGCTCTGGCTTTCAACCCCGGAAGATCTTTAACTGTATACATACGGTCAAAATCATCTTTCACTATAAGAAAATAATTACCCAGTAATTGACGACCTACAGTAATGATATCCAGCCGCAGAGCGTCTCTGTTACAGTCCGTAGCCTGTAACAGTTTTTCCCAGGCTTGTAATAAAGTAGCATTGGAATAATCAATAACCGTACGTCTATTAGGTTTGTTCATCACCGGACGATAGTTAGGTAATACGCCTAATGTTTTGGGAACCTGTACGTATATCTGGTTGAACAGAATATCCCACGCTTCACGAACAGGCTGGGAAACAGTCCCGGCATGACGGTCGGCAAGATTTTGTAACCACGCCTCGTTGTCAAGATTCAAATCCCACGCCTTCTCAAAGATATACTCATAGGGAAACTGCATAACATCCAAGCCTTCGAGCGTAGAACCGATACCCCGAAGGTTACTTCCACCATTTATCAACGCATTGTCAAGACGGTCACCACTCTCCTTTACATTACCGGTAAGAGTCGTATTTCCCCCAAAATTACCTAAATAGCACCAAATATAAGGTTGTCCATGAAAGTGTTCAGTGTTTTTCCAAAGTTCTACATTCTCACAATGATAATCCAGTAAAAACATCTTATCCTGCGGCACTCCGGTTAGTAAAGCCTTGATACGCGGAGCCGTCCAATCCTTGCGGTCATGATAAAACATCCAGGTCATCTGCATCCATTCCGCTTTCGGATCTGCTGCTGTCAATGTCCGATACATATCCGAAGATACCTGACTGAGATATTCGGGTTCCCAACTTGGTGGATCTACCTCGTTAAAAGGATCTACGCCATAAATATGATCAGTTCCGAACAAACGAGTCTGCTCCTGAAGAAAATGTTTTTGAATGGTAGCAAACAGCGGTTCTTCGGGATTCAGAAAATAACAACGATACGTATCAGCAAAACCTGCCCACTTACCAAGATGCTGAATATTAGCCTCCGGATAAATTCGTTTCAAAGCTGCAGGTACATGACCGGCAAAAGCAGGCAATACCGGTTTCATATTCAATTCGCGTTCCCGCGCAAGTATCTTTTTCTGTAGTTCCACCTGATTATCCAACCACTCCATAGGTAACGGACCGTTCCATCCATCAATATTTGCCATACGATGCCAGGGTAGATACGTAGGTCCCGTAAAATAGGAACGGATTTCCTGATCCGTCAAACCTAATTTCTTCCATACTTTATACCATACGGCTTCCTGACCTGTAATGGCCAGAGGCATATTGACCCCGTTCAAAGCCATCCAGTCAATAAAACGCTCCCAATCTTTCCATTGCCAATAAGGCATAGTGTAACCATAAGTACAGTAGTTCAAAAAAAAGCGTCTGTCTACTTTTGCTTCCGCACTAAAAGTTTTCTCCAACACCGGAAGAGTATCAGGCATTTCAACAGGAATATCGGCATACCATGAGATTGTGGTAAGACAATAATACTTTAGATAATAATTCAGCCCCATTGCCATTGAGTTAGCGTTATTACCGCCAATCACTATTTTTCCAGAGTCGGAAGTATCCAACCGGAAACAGTCTTTTCCGTCAACGGGTCTTATTTTCTTAAACTGAAAGTTCTCGCATATGCCGGGATGAGACGTTTCACCATTGACTGCATAGCGGCTACGTCTTTCTCCTTTGCCCCCGCTGATAGTGAGAGGAACAATGTTACGATAACCAGATAAATGTTTCTTTTCATCATTTCAATTATAGTTTTATGTAAATTTGTTTTTTAAATAGAATGTATCCGATAAGCCAGTTAAGTAATAGGAAAAGGACCGCATACATGAATGAACCGAAATAGTTGCCGAATAGGGGTTGCAGGCAGGTATCGAACAAGGATGTGTTAACTTTCCATATTCGCAACAGATCACCGAAAATTTCGGCAAATACATAAAGAACCAGTGGATTTACTCCGAAAACATTGAAGAAAGTGCACCAGCTTTTCTTTTGTCGAACATCGATTATTTCGATCAATACAGCTAATGCTAAAGCTGCTATTCCGCAAGTAAGCAATACAAAACTCGGAGACCATAGACGCTTGTTGAGCGGACAGGCATAACTAAATAAGAATCCGGCAAATAGCATTAAGGTACCGAGAAAAAAGAGTTTTTGCATTCGTTCTTTGTTATCCTTCTGATTGATAACCATTCGTCCACATACGAAACCAATCATTACCTGGGCGATGGCAGGAATCGTACTTAAAATTCCTTCCGGTTCTACAAACTGGCGCCCTTGCAGATACATGTGATTTGTTCCCAAAACGGTAGAATCGACTATGGCTATAATATTATCAGGACTTTTCTCGAATCCGTTTCCTATCAACTGAAGAATAAAATATCCCGCTAAAAGAAGAAGAGCTACCGAAAAAAAACGTTTATGAGGAATAAACAACGCCATGATAGCTGTTGCTCCGTAGCAGATACCCAGCCGTTGCATCACTCCTAAAAGCCGCATATGCTCCCAATCAGTCCAGATACCGGTTTCACTTGAATTTATAATCCATTTCATGGCAATACCTATCAGGATCAGGAGAAAAGCACGTTTCATTATCTTTCCGATAGCAAGTCGCCATTGGAAATCATATTTGCGCAAAGATATGTAGGTGGATATTCCCATCAGGAACATAAACATAGGAAACACAAGGTCGGCAGGAGTGAAACCATCCCATTTGGCATGACGCAGAGGGGCATAGCCGTATCCGCATGCACCTGCATTATTGACAAGTATCATTCCGGCAACTGTGAATCCTCGCAGGACATCGAGAGAGAGAAGACGATTATTGGCAGGCATGAGTTTATAATTTATGAGTTATAATGTATTAGATGATCACCAAACGAGACATAAGAGGGTAGTAGAGGCTGCCAATACTACTCCTATAAGGGTTTCATAAGGAATGAGTTTCAGACGTTGCTTAAAAGTCAATTCACAAACTCCACCGGTAGCATGAAAAAAAGAGCCATGAGGTAAATGATCCAGTACTGTGGCACTGGAGTTGATCATGGCAGCTCCCCATGCAGCGGAAATACCGACAGCAAGAATTGCTTCTGCAAAAGAGGCGGAAGCGAGAGTAGCTCCGGCAGTAGTAGAGGCCGTGGCGGCTGACATTAATGCGCCAGATACGGGAGCTATCATTATTTCATTGAAGTGGGCTTGTTCCAGTAGTTGCAGAATCCAGTCTTTTAGAGTAGAGTTTTTGATAACGCCTGCAATTGTTCCTGTACCGATTAAAAGTACAGCTACAGTAGACATTTTTTGGAGACCGTATTCCATACTAGGCAGAATATTTTTCCATTGTTTCATGCAAAGGATACCACAAATTCCGCCGATGGGCAGAGCTATTAGAGGATCAATGGTAATACCAGCCAAAGGCCGCAGGGCAAGTAAGATGATAGTGACGAAAGGTGCTATCAGGCTGCTGGTAAGAGAAGGCAATTGTTTATCATCTGTGATTTCTTCCTGTCCTGGAGCGACAATAGTAAGTTTTCGGGGGATAAGGCGGATAATAACAAAAACCGTAAACACCAACCCGATAATTGCCGGAAGAATATTGTAAAACATGACCGATGATAAATCTGCTTTAAAGTTTTCAGCTGCAATAATTGTATTCGGATTCGGGGAAACTATATTACCGCATTTTCCTCCACCAATCATGGCTATCAATAGTACGGATGGTGACAAACCCAAACGTTTTCCGATAGACAGTGCAATAGGGGCTACTGTAATAACAGCCACATCAATAAAAACCCCAACAGCACTTAGCAACATAGTTGCCAAAGCTAATGCTGCAAATACCCGTTTCTCTCCTAATGTATTTATAATAGCATTAGAGATGGTAGTCGCTGCTCCTGTTTTAATAAGCACACCGGACAATACCCCTGCTGTAAGAATACGGATGATGCTGGTGTAACGTCTTTGACGCCATCTGTCATCACCTTTACTGTCTCTGTCAATGGTAATCCGCCTAACAACCCGCCAACAATCGCTCCGGCTATTAAACTATAAGCCGGAGATATTTTTTTTATGATTAAAAGAACGGATACTAACAATCCGATTAAAGCGCCAATTGCTGTCATAGAAAAGATTCATAGTTTATGCTTCATAATCGTGACTTTTATTAACCACGACACTTAAGCTGATTTACACTTTACGACTTAAAGCATTTAATAATACGTATAAGTTGAGTCACGGTTCTTTCGATATTCTTAAGAGCAAATTCCTGTCGCATAGCCTGATCTAAAGAGACAGGAGCCGGCTGAACAGACAATACAGCCGTAAATCCCATTTCATTCAACTGCTCTACAGCCTCTACACATCCTCCTAAGGCTATGACGGGGATATTTTCTTCAACAGCTATTTTCAAAATACCACCTAATGCCTTCCCCATACCAGTTTGTGCATCCAGTTTTCCTTCACCCGTAAAAATAAGGTCTGCAGACTGAGCATACTCCCTGAAATGAAGAATATCCAAAATTGTATCAATACCCGACTTCAATGTTGCATTCAGAAAAGGAAGTATTCCCCCACCCATACCACCAGCCGCACCAGCACCGGCTATTAAAGTAATGTCCATCCCTTTCTGTTCTTTAAGAACCATAGCATAGTGTTGTAACCCCTCATCCAATGCTTTAACTTCATCCGGGTTTGCTCCCTTTTGTGGAGCAAAAACAAAGGCAGCCCCTTGTGCCCATAGAATGGATTATTTACATCACATGCTATTGTAAAAACAGACTCTTTTAAAGCAGGATGTAAAGTAGCAGTATCAATAAGTGCAATATGGATAAGATTACTCCCTTTCGGTTCGAGTTCTTTCTTTTCTTTGTCCAGAAAACGAACCCCCAAAGCGTGCATCATACCTATACCGGCATCATTTGTTGCACTACCACCTATACCCATAATAAAATGACGGCATCCACGATTCAATGCATCCAAAATAATTTCTCCTGTCCCGAAAGAAGAAGTATGCATTGGGTTTCTCAAAGCAATAGGAATCAGAGGAAGCCCACTGGCAGAAGCCATCTCAAAGACTGCTGTTTTCCCATCTTTGGTTATTCCATACGAAACTTCTATCGGATTCATCAGCGGATCATGGGCAATACAAGAAACCCTATTTACATCCAATTGAGTACAAATTGCTTCAGTAGTTCCTTCTCCACCATCTGCAATCGGGAAATGGATCAATTCACAATGAGGATACTCTTTCAAAATAGCTTGCGCAGCATATCGGGCAATATCAAGTGAACCTACAGATCCTTTAAATGAATCAAAAGCAAGAATAATCTTTCTCATACAGCATAAATTGCAAATTAAAAACTTATCAAAGATAAGACTTTATTACTCGTATCAAATAAAAAGACAGAGTACTTCTCTTGCAATATTTACAAGAGAAGGGGGGAATACTCTGCTTACCTGAAAACTAAATCAAAATACCTTTGCTTTATTCACAAGTTCAACGGCAATATTAACAGGATTTTCAAATGGTTTTGTTGTGTTGTGCCATGGGGTATTTATCCACGTTTCTTCCCAACGATCCAAATCTTCCCACTGTTTGGAAAAGTAAAGTTTTAAACGTGGTATATAGTAGTCTTTTATTAATCCACTCCAAAAACGAGCAGCATAATCCTCTTGAAACCCTCCCCAAGTAGTAATAAGGCGTTTTGCATTTGATTCATACTTATCCTTTTCTTCGGAAGTGGTACCGCTATTTCTTGCTAATTCTACCCACTCTTCAAGACGATAAAGAGGATGTGAAGCAAGAAGCTTATCCACATCTAACAGCAAGTCAACAACCTGTCTCAATGTGTATTGTGCCGCAAGCTTATCACCAATCGTATTTTCTTCAAGAGCTTTCACATAAAGTTTGTCTGCTTTGGCAGCCACATAATATGCAGCATACTCTATGGCATCATTCACATAAAGTTCCGAGTTTTGCAAACTGTCTGCACAAGTGAGAAACAATTCAACAGCACGTAAAAAATCATCACTGGTATCTATCTTGCTAATTCGTCTCTGATCCGGAGTCACTGTCTGCCAGGTAAAACGAGGATAAGAGTAAAGTGAACTATAAGCACTTTTTCTAAATAATACCCAAGCCTCTTTCATTGCATCCGGATATTTCCCATAGCGAGCTTCACAATATGACTTTAACCATTTATCAAGATCTATACTTTGGTCCGTCCACCCCATATCGGCCAATAGCTCATAAACTACTTCATTATTTTCAAGCCCCTCCGGAGCAGAACCAAATCCTATAAGATTTCCACAAGATTTAGAATGTAACGCTTCAGAAGAAGAAGAAGCATACATCTGCAAATCACCAGTCATAGGAGTTTTGCCACCAAAATTGGGAACATAGCTAAATATCCATTTCTTACCGTAGAAACCATCGTGTACTTTCCAAGTCTGTTCTGTGTTCCAAACCCATTTGGGGTAATCATTGCCTAAATCTACAATAATCATCTTATCATCCGGTACCCGGCTCAACAGAGCCTGTAAACTCTCTTTGTCCCAGAAAGAATGCTGGTATCCAAAAGTCCATCCTTGCGTAACCCATACTGCATCCGGATTACCAGCCGTGATAGAACGATAAATAGATTCACCATATTGAGCCAAAAGTTTATGTTTTCCTTCTATATCCTCTTTTTCTATCGGAAGTTCCATTTCATTAAAACTGTCTGAAAGATAATAAGTATTTCTACCAAATTCTTTCTCCCATTCCTCAATAAACATTTTCCCAATCTCTTCAAAGAACGGAGAATCCGGAGGAAGTACATAAGCATTATATTTATCATCAAATCCTCCCCATTTCAAATGTTTGAATTTTACAGCAGGGTGTTTCTCTGCAAAAGCCATTGGTACAAATCCCGCAAATGCCGGAGCTATCGGCTGCATCCCCAGCTCACGCATACGATTAATGATAAGATGTTGCATCTCAATCTGACTTTCTTGCCATTTATCGGACAAAGGCCCATCCCATGTATTCAGGTTGCCCATACGATGCCATGGCAAATGAGCTGGTGCTGTAAAAAACGCCCGAATTTCTTCTTTTGTAAGTCCCATACGTAACCATACTCTTTCGGCAATCGCTTCACTCGCCACAGTAGCCAGAGGCATATTTACACCTCTAAGTGCCATCCAATCTATTTCTTTTTCCCAACGATCCCAATTCCAATAGGGAGTAGTATAACCATAAGTACAAACATTCAGAAAGTATCTGTACGAATAAGGAGTCGTTTGCTTTTTAGCGATATAATCAGGCCATATTTCAGGTAGCTCTATATGTTCTCCACTCCAGGTCTTCATAGCATGGCAAGCCTCCTTCAGGTAGGTATGAAACGCATAACAAATAGCTACAGTACTGCTTCCTTTCAAAACCAGTACCCCATCCCGAGCCTCTATCTCAAAGGTTTCTTTTCCGTTAACCGGTTCTATAACCTGACAAGTAATTTCATTAGCCCGGATTCCAATCTGACGCTCTATAAGTTGTTTAGCAGGAACCAATATATCATTTGATTCCATGTTACAGGCATATAAAGCAATAGACAAACAAAAAATAAACAAATACTTCAATATAGAATATCTCATAATATAAAATCAAAATTAAAAAAGAACCAATAACCGAAATCCAAAGCAGACCCGGAAATTGGTTCATACTCATTATTGTATCAATGCCCGTATTTTCTTAGGAATATCAACGTTATCCAATTTACCACAAAACTGTTCCGAACCTGCTCCTATAGCAAAAACAGGAACATATCCAGCAGAATGCGTACCACCTGCCCAGCCTAAAACAGCAATTTGATTCATCACTTTTCTGGCACATACAGCCAATGGTTCGATTTTTGAATACAATCTTTCTTCAAACTTCACTTTATTTTTCACAAAAGAAGTTTCAAATACGGTATACAACAACTTTTCTTGCTCTTTATCAATAGAAAGTTTACTCCAGAATCCCATCTCCATACTTAATAAAGCCTTAATGTCATCCCAGCTAACTTCATTCTTCCGCATTTTTCTAAGCTCAGAGATTTTATTTGAAAGCATCTCTATCGAGCATTTCTGATATTGCAACGCCTGTAAATTAAGATTGTACTTTTTTGTACCCAATACAATGCCACCCGTTTCATGATCAGCCGTAATAACAATCAACGTTTCCTGAGGATGCTTCTTATAGAAATCATAAGCCACAGCAATAGAACGATCAAAATCTTCCACTTCCCAAAAGACAGTAGCAGCATCATTACTATGGCAGGCCCAATCTATTTTTCCACCTTCAACCATCAGGAAAAATCCTTCTTTATTATTTTCCTTCATCAAAAATTGTATAGCACTTTGGGTTATCTCGGGTAAAGTCAAATCATCATCATGCTGATCGATAGCATAAGACAAACTCAAATCCGGTTTGCCCTCTTGCTGTATCAAAATCATTTTATCGGCTTTATCTACCTGCTTTCTAAAATCTTCGATTCCCCGAGCCACGGTATAACCCGCCTTTTCTATTACTTGATAGATGTTAGAACCATCTTTAACGTCAGATGTTTTATTAGGACTCAGGAAACCAGAACCGGCATAAAAATCAAAACCAGCTTTGGGCAAATCACAAGCTATTTCATAAAACATCTTTCTATCGGGTTGATGAGCATAAAAAGCTGCCGGAGTAGCATGGTCTATACTAACACTAGTGGCAATCCCGACTTTTTTACCTTTCATTTTAGCACATTCGGCCACGCTCACCAATGCTTGTTTATTCATATCCACACCAATGGCTCCATTATATGTTTTCTTTCCCGTGGCCAACGCTGTTCCACCAGCAGCCGAATCCGTGACAGGATGAGTTACCGAATAAGTACTCACCACACCTCCACCGGGAAATTGAGTAAATAATAAAGGGTCGGTACCTACGCAGCCTTTTAAAGCTGCCCGATACATTTCCGTTCCGTTTACCTGATTTACCCCCATCCCGTCACCTATAAAATAAAATACATATTTGACCTGCCCTTGGACCGTTATTACAATCCACAGGAAACATAACAAACTAATCAGGCGTCTTATTTTCATCTATCAGTCTCCTGTTTTATTCAGAAACAACGAATTTCACAGTCTCATTATCTACCTTGGCAATATACATACCTGTACTTATATTTACCGTTGTTGCCACGTCGTTTTTTACCACATTTTCAAAAACCAGTTTTCCTGTTAAGTCATATATCTTTACAATAGCCGTTTCTTGAATACCACTCACATATATGTTATGACCTACGTTATAAACTTTAATTTCACATTCATCTGCAGTAGTATTTCCAATGCCACTAGGTACAGAATATTCTACCGCACCCACAGAAGGTGTAGCAGGGCGTACTTTACCCAATTGATCTGTAGTCGGAATTTCAATACCACTTACAGCAGCAACTCCTGCACCTAAAGCAATACTATTCTCGGCAATCATAGCAACCATCCTATCACTTTCCAGCACACTCGTTTGATGATTAAATGACATATCACCTTCATCCCATGGATTCTTTTCTATGGCTTTAAAAATAGTATTATTGTTAAAATCTATTTGCTTATTAGAAGAGTCCTTGAAAAAATCTTTAGAAGCAAAAACATACAAGTTATTCATACAAGTCGGAAAAACCGTTTGCGGTATTGGCTGATTGTTTCCATCTAACTCACCACCCATATAAAAAGCTAAAATATCATATTGAGTCTCATCCTCCAACCACGTGCTACTATAATTCTCAGCAAATAAATTATTAACGAAAGTCGGTTTCATAGAAGTTGTAGCTCGCGACCATACACAAAGAGCTCCACCATTATTCCCCAGATTTCCTACAAACGTACAATTGACAATTACTGGAGAAAAAATATCTACCGTAGTTCCTGTCTGCATATAGATAGCCCCACCACGACCATCAGCAATGTTATTAGCAAAAGTTGAGTTAGCAATGTAAACAATAGGAGAAACATTTTTAGCTGTCGCGTTTATTCCAATAGCACCACCTGCAGCACCTTCATTTTCTACAAAAGAACAATTCTCAACGCGCAATTCCGATGCTGCATAAGCACAGACCGCTCCACCACCATAGGAACCTCCACATCTATTCTTGATGAACAAAGAGTTCTTCAACACGGCTTTTGCACTACTGACACGTATCACTCCACCGTTATTAATTGCACCTGGAACTGCTTCATAATTATTTGAGAACTGACAGTTGTCAACATTCAAAACAGAACTACCACTCAATCTGATGGCAATACTTTTGAAACCATCAATTATCAGGTCATTCAAAGAAAGTTCTGACGATTCACTGACCGTAAACAGGGATTGTACCCCTTTAATAAACACACGTTTCCCGTTTTTTTTGTTTATACCATTTATTGTCAGATTTTTACCCTTGATAATAATCCCAGTCCCTTCGCCATAATCAAGCTCTTCACCATCAAAATTAAATTCAATAATACTGCCCGATTCAGCATTTTCAATCACATACGGCAATGAACCGGCAATTGTTACATCCATTTCAGATGTAGTTACTTCAATAGATTTTGCACATAATACACTTGTAAAAAATGCAAATACAAAAAATAAACCTGTAATTTTTTTCATAATAAAATACATTTAAATGTTTAACATAAACGGTATGGTAATGTAAGTCCGATGTTAATTTATCATTTCATATTCCTCACTTATCAGACTCAAGTTATTTCAAGAGCTTTCCTTTTTAAGGCCTTATATATTCCAATTCCGTGATAATAGGCAAATGATCTGACAACACGGATTGGATTGTTTGGGTACGAATTACTTTCCAACCTTTCTGCGGTTTGGCAAACAGGAAATCTATCTTTCGATAAGGTTTCCATGCCGGTACAGTAGGAGTCATATCAGCATCACAGAACCATTCCTGTTTTAACTCTTTAATCACTTTAGAGGAAACATCAGAATTAAAATCTCCTCCAAGTATAGTAGGATAATCCACTTTTCTAAAATGATTATTAATAAATTCAGCTTGTAATTCCCTCGTTTTTGTAAGCTTAGCATCCAAATGGGTAGAAGCAAAAACAATGGTATCGCCGTTCATTTCAAAAAGCCCCTCTAACAAAACACGTTGTTCATAATCTTTTCCAAGTTGAGGTAAAAGCGTTTTCTGAATCTTGATATAAGGGTATTTTGAGAGAATTCCAATACCATAATACCCTCCTTTATATTCAATTGTTTTGCCATATAAACCGAACATGCCAGTATAATAAGCTAATTCCGATATAAAATCCTTTCCTCTCTGATGAGGTGTACGATCACGATTGGTTTTAGAGTCAACTTCCTGAAGTGCTACAAAATCAGGATTAAAAGACTTTATATGTGCAGCCAGATCTTTCAACTCTGCCAACTCACCAAATCTTAGATTATAAGTCATAACTTTCACTCTCAAAGTATCCTGAGCATATGTATTTCCAACCAATAGCAAATACAAAATCAATAAGCAATTTCTTAATATTCTCATCTTTGTTAGGGTTTTAATACGTTTAATACAGATACAATAGGTAAATGATCAGAAGCATTTATACCTGTAAACACAGTATGAGAAATCACACTAAATTGTTTTTCAGGTTTGTAAGCAATGTAATCCAACTCCCGGTTAGGTGCATTAGAAGGTATCGTAAACTTCATCGGATCAGTGTTCGTTCTAATAAATCCTGCTTCATCAAGCTTTTTGATAATCGAATTATCCGGTTTTGAATTAAAATCGCCTGCAACAATAACCGGCGCCTCTCCCTTTAAGGATAATTCTTTCAATATAATCGGAAATTGCCTGTCTTTCTCCGCTTGAGTAACAGATAGATGCGTCACCGCCAGATAAATAGTAGCCTCATTAAATTTTATCTTGGCAGTACCCAAAACATTGCTACCTGTAATTGTCAACCCGTCAATTACTTTTGGTAGCTCATGATTCACTATTTCACTCATATAAAATGAAGAAAGAATAGCGGCTCCGTACGCACCACCTGTTTCAAGATCTTTCTGTTTAAAGAAATAGTAGTACGGGTAACCAGCTAACTTCGCCAGTTCTTTAGCTTGATCTATTCCGAGACTTCGCTTAGTACACTGATCGACTTCTTGTAACAAAATCACATCTGGTTTAATCCTTTTGATAACTTCAGCTACATTATTAACATTTGCTACCGTTGCTTCTGACGTACCATAATAAGGGGCACAATGCCTGATATTATAACTCATCACTGTCAATTTACTTTCTACACTACCACCTGTATCCCATCCAGAATCAGTTCCAGGTTCATCATTCTGGCTACAACCCAAAAATGAAAAACTCAAACAAAGAAATATCAATAAAATTTTTTTCATAATTATTTTTTTTAGTTTTTAGTAGAAGTATCGTAAGTCATAGATTCCGGTTATACGAAATCTATGACATTCTGATTCATTTATTCAGGCCATCCAGGATTTTGTCCTAGAAGTGGATTTTTCACTCTCTCTTCGTAAGGGACCGGCCATAGATAATGCATAGCCGGATCAAAATAACGAGCTCCACCTTCAACCTTTGATTTCTCATATATCACATCTCCAAACTCATCAACGCCAGTATCAGGATAAGGATTAGCACCCAAATCATTCATACAGACTTTAAGACTCGGCCCTGTTATAGCACGTCCAAATCTAAGTTCACCTTCTTTCCAACGCATCACATCAGCGTATCTCATTCCATCAAAAGACAATTCTACTCGACGTTCTCTTTTCAATTCTGTCCAAAGATCAAGATTCCATTCAGTCAATTCATCCAGATTCATTCTATGCATCCCCACACGGTCTCTTAATTTATTGACTGTATAGTCGAGATCATCTTGAGATAAAGTACCTTTCGTTTTATAAAGGGCCTCCGCATAAATCAACAAAACCTCAGGAAAGCGAATTACATTCAAATTATTGTGAGATATATTATAATTACCCGCAATTGATTTTACATTGTATTTTTTAAAATAAAATCCAGTAATCCCGTTAGCTCCGTTTCTTCCAGGTTGAAGAGAGGAAAAACGAGGCAGATTAAATATCGGATTGGGCTTACGATATTCTGCATCTCCGTCATCACCACCCGGCCATTCATCTCCGGGGGCATACAAGGTCATTTTCATACGAGGATCTCTATTCTGAAAATAATCAACATAGTGTTCTTCCGGATATTTATAAAGAGGAGAAGTTTTAATATTCGTCTGTTTATAATACTCCAACCCCGCTTTAGCAGGCATTCCATCTGTACATAAATAAGCATCCACTAATGTTTTTGAAGGATTAAAACGGATAAAATCCGTAGGGCAACAAGTTTCATTAGGCATATTATTCATACGCACATCCTTGATGTAAACACTATAAATAATTGATTCATTATTATCTGGGTTAACTTCTACATCACCTTCTAACTGGTATATCTTTTCATAATCATATAACCCATAAGGTCCTTTATCTATAACCTCCTTCGCAGCTTTCGCAGCAATATCATATCGTTCATTTTGCAATGCTATACGTGCTTGCATAGCCAATGCCCCCCATCGGTCAATACGCCCAACATTAGTTCCCAATTGTCTTTCCTCAGGTAATTTGGATGCGGCCCATTCCAAATCATTCATCAAATAATCAATAATTTGATTTCTCGACGTACGAGGTACATAGGCTTCATCGGCTGTTATCACATGATCAACCCAAGGTACATCACCATAAAAAGTAGTTAACATAAAATAGAGCCACGCTCTTATCACTTTTACTTCAGCTGCATATACATCCTTTACATCCTGTTCAATCTCTGCTTTATCATAATTATCCAAGAAATTATTACATGTATAAATATGACCATAAGAATACCTCCAATAGGAAGTAAATGGAAAACCATCCGTATAAGCATGTTTCCCTCCGGAAACTTTACTCAATCCACTATTTTTATCTCCCCACATTACAGTTTCCGCAGTGGACTCAGCCCATTTTATCATTAATTCATATTCAAAAGCTTCATAACAGGGGTATAGAGCTGCCCGTAGCTGTTCTTCTGTTTTCCAATAAGTTTCATTAGTAACAGAATCTTGTGGATATCTGTCTAAAAAGTCGGCACATGAAGTATTAACCCAAAACAAAAGCAATACTAAAATATATTTTATAGTTTTCATATCAGTATTTATTATCATTATTAAAATGAAACAGATAAACCAAACACATAGGTTTTCACCTGCGGATAAGAATCACCAGACGTTTCACGTACTTCCGGGTCATAAGCTCCAAAATATTTAGTAAATGTCAACAAATTATCGGCAGAAGCGTATACCCTTAAATTGGAAAGTCCCAAACTATTAATCCATTTTTTTGGAAAAGTATATCCCAATTGAACATTTTTCAACCGTAAATATGAAGCATCTTCCAGCCAATAGTCACTAAATAATAAATTATGAGTCTGAGCTTGATACAGTCTTGGATAAGCTGCATTCGGATTATTAGGTGTCCATCTATCCAAATGTTCTACTTTAGGTACAGAATAATCATTAATAAAACAATGACGAGCCTCATCTTTCAGATAACCATTCACTTTACCTACACCTTGTAGATAAAAACTAAAATCCCAACCTTTCCATTCCACAGCACCCTTGAAAGAATACGTATAATGAGGATAGGGATCCCCAAATACCACCTTATCATAATTGTCAATTACTCCATCCGGACTACCATTCGGACCACTAATATCTCTGTACTTAATATCACCTGGTTGTACTATACTTTCCGAAGCCTTAGGTATAGCAAAATTAGGATTAATATATCTTCCATCTGCATTTTGTCCACCAAAATCAGATATTTGTGCCAACCCATCAGTCAAATATCCATAAAAAGCATTGATAGGATCACCCACTCTTCTTATTTTATCCGCTAAAGTCGGCTCGCTCTTTCCTAAGTCAACAATTTTATTCTTTGCATCAGATATGTTAAATGACATACTATATTTCACTTCTCCGATTCTATCACGCCAAGAAATATCCCATTCCCAACCTTTATTTTCAATTTTACCCATATTCTCAAATGGTAAATTAGCTGTTCCCGTTACACCAACGATAGTAGGATAAATAGGTTTTACCAGAGCATTAATATTCTCTTTCTTAAACCAATCAAATGATGTAGTTAGACGGTTTTCAAAGAAGCTCAAATCAATACCGATATTCAACATCCGGATAGTTTCCCACTTAATATTCATATTTCCCAATTTTTTTTGAGCAAAACCAATATTATTAATGCCTCCAATAGGATAACTCTTTTCAATTCTTTCAATTGGAGTCAGATAAGGGTAATAATCACTACCAACATTTTGATTACCAAGTTCACCCCAAGAAGCTCTAAGTTTTCCTGATTTCAGAACAGAATCAGCAAATCTCATAAAATTCTCACGAGAAAAGTTCCATCCAACAGAAAATGAAGGGAAATATCCCCAACGATTATTCTTTGCAAATCGAGAAGTACCATCAATACGCATATTAGCTTCAAACAAATATTTCTCATTATAAGCATAATTAATACGCCCAAAATAAGAACGTAATGCCCAAGAATCTTTACCACCGCCATTCGTGATATCTTCAGTTCCAGCATCTAATACATAAATATCATCTAAAAGAATATTTTTTCTACTACCATCTAAATCACTAAAATCATACCATTCCTGAGAAAAACCTAATAATGCACCAAATTCATGTAATTTGATACTCTTATTATAATTCAATGTTAATTGGAAGCTTTGAGTCAGAGCATCCTGATGTGCCTGATATACATAATTACGCAAATTTTTATTTTGAGGATCAGGTGTTCCGTCTGCATAATACTCTGGTAAAACCGGATTATACTCATCCGTCTCTCTAAAATAGTAATTAGCTGCATATTGCCCACCTAAATTTAAACCTTCTATAATTTTTAAATCAGCACCTATAATCGTATTTAGTGTTCGTGACTTCCTTTGTTCTGTACCACCATCATAAGCTATAGAAAGAGGATTTTTTACAGAACCATTTGACCAATTCTCTGAATCGACCCAATTTCCGTTTTCATCTTGCTGTTGCCACTTAACAGGTAATAAAGGAGAATTTCGTTGGGCTAACCTAAATACACCGGATGCACCTGAAAAACCCGAAGCACGGCGATAATAATCAACAAAACTAACAGTGCCATTCAATTTTAATCTATCAAAGACCTCTGTATTTACGCTAATTCGAGCATTATGTCTTTTGGAATCAAAAGCATCTCCTACCACTAGACCATCTTGGTTTAAATATCCGTAAGACATAAAATAACCACTTTTCTCACTACCACCTCTAACACTTAAAGAATGGCTTGTTTGCAAACTACTCTTTTTGAATATTTCACCAATCCAATCCGTATTCGAATATTCATTAGGATAATTTCCTGAATCATATTTTGAAAATGCTTCATCATTATAAGGTTTTGAAAATCCCGCTGCAGCCATCGCCTCATTAGACAACTCCATATACTGCCTACCATTAACCAATTCAGGAAGTGCCGTCGGAGTTTGTAAACCGATATAGCCAGAATAAGTCAATGTCGCTTTTTCTTTCTGCTTACCTTTCTTTGTTGTAATCAAGATAACGCCATTTGCTGCACGTGCACCATAAATAGAAGCAGAAGCAGCATCTTTAAGTACTGAAACACTCTCAATATCACCTGGATTCAGAAGATTCATATCACCACCAGCCACACCATCTATTAATATAAGAGGAGAAGTACTACTGTTAATAGTATTCACACCACGTATCTTAATATCAGGAACAGCTCCCGGTTGACCAGATGAAGAAGTAATTGTAACACCAGGCAAAAGTCCTTGTAAACCTGTACTTACATTTGAGATTGGCCTGTTTTCTAAAACATCTCCTTTCACCATAGATACAGCACCTGTCAGATTTACTTTCTTCTGCACTCCATAACCAACCACAACTACATCATTCAATTGAATTGCACTTTCCACTAAAGTCACATCCAGCTTTCCTGGTTGGCGAACAACTTGTTTTACCTCTGTGTAACCTATAAAAGAGAAAAGTAACGTACTTCCTTCATCTACTTTCAACGAATAATTTCCGTCAATATCAGTAATTGTACCCGTAGAAGTACCTACAACTGATATTGTAGCACCTACAATCGGCTCTCCTGTCATTTTATCAACGACTTGTCCATTTACTGATACTTCTTTCTTTTTATCAGAAGAAGTATCTTCCTTTTTTTGTTCATTTTTATTATACAACAGAATACTATTATCCAAAAAACGGAAACCAATATTCATTCCTTTCAATAAAGAAGAAAGGGCATCCTCTAATTTCACATTTTGAACTTTCAAAGAAACCTTCTTATTGGTATCAACAAACTCTTTGCTATAAGCTACATTCATTTCAGCCTGCTTACTGATCTGTTCCATAGCCTGTTTGAGAGACAAATTACGAATATTCACAGAAATTTTCTGTTGCTGAGGGTAAGCTATGAGCGGAAAAATAAGACATAATCCGCACACCATACACCATTTTCGGATGTATGAAAACAAGTGATTTTCATTCATAAAATTAGAAATTGATAAAGTTACTAGATTAATTATTTTTTACCTCACTTCATAGATATCTTCTGAAATTTTATTAAATTTAATTGGAGTTATCGAAGCCATTGTCTCCAGAATGTTTCCAAGATCATTGGCTTTACAAACAAAATTATATGTGAACGTGGTTATCTTAGTCCCACGGATATCAAAATTAACATCAAACTGCCTTGAAAGTACTGCCAGCACTTCTTCCAAAGGGGTATTTCGAAAGACCAACCTATTCTCTTTCCATCCGGAAGCATCTTTATAAAACTCATTTGTCCGAATTTTACAGAGTGAACTACCTTTTTCATAAACAGCTGTTTGTCCCGGGCGCATCTCATACAATGGAGATTTAGAACCATAATGTCCTATCATAATCTTTCCTTCATCAAGTGTGGTGGTTATTTTTTTGTCAGAAGGATAAGCAGATACATTAAAACTGGTTCCAGTCACTTTTATCTTCATCTCATCCGCCTGTACCATGAAGGGATTATCCGGATTCTTTTTTACCTCAAAATAAGCTTCACCAACCAAGGAAACCTGACGTTCTTTCCCCGTAAATTGTTCCGGATAAACCAGCTTTGAATCAGCATTCAACCACACGCGGCTACCGTCAGGCAAGAGCACAATCAACTTTTCTCCTTTGGAAGCACATATCTCCTGATATTCAGGAGTACACTCTTCCATTATTATATAGGTAAAGTAACTGATATTGAAAAGGAGTAAAACGATGGCACACGCCCACCTGAAAGCTGGCCAAAACGCTCTCTTCTTTCTTTTATCTACTTCATCAAGTATATTCTGATAGACTTTATATTCATCAAACTCCGGCATCTCACGCCCGCCCATAGCCAAAGGTTCATTCCTTAGCAAACAATCAATATCGCTGTCTATATGTTCAGCAATATAATTAATGATTTCCGGAGCTGTATTTTTATGTTTATTCAAACGCATGTTTTTACTGATCTTTATATATAGTACACAAAGAGGATAGAAAAGTATTATATAAAATCATTGATTTTAAAAAAAGATTTTAAGAAAGATAAAAAAGAATGCCCGTTGGACTATCCGAAAGTTACATTAACAGCATAATTGCACGCTCACGAACCAACTTTTTAATTTGTTTCAAAGACTGGCTATATTGAAATTTAATGGTATTTATAGACAGATTTAATCTGTTTGCAATCTCCTGATTAGAATACTTCCCGGATATTTTCATAGAAAAAATCTTTTTCCTTTGAGGAGACAATTGTTCTACGGCACTACGTATCATTTCAACTTGCTCCTGGTCAAATTCCTGAGAATCTGTATCCTCTCCATCCAGATAATTGAGAATTTCCAAACAATCATCCAATACAAAAATATTACTTTTTGAATCCCGCAGAATATTCAATAGATCGTTCTTCAAAACAGTAAATAAAAAACGATTAATAGGACGACCCTCTTCCAGTTCTTCACGTTTTATCCAGATTTTCATAAACAAATTCTGTACAGCATCCTCAGCCAACTCTTTACTGCACAGGTATTTAAAAGACAGTGCAAAAGCTTGTGCACCATACTTTTTATAAAGAGTGGTGAAAGCAAGTTGATTTCCTTTTTTTAGTTGCTGAACGAGTAAAATGTCATCCATAATAATTCCCGATACACGATATGGGTGCAATATTCGCAAAAATATATGAGAAATACAAAACATTTGCTAGCAATCTTGTCAATAGATCGGAAAAGAAAAAAATAAGGACAGATGTGTTACATATTAATTAAAGAAAAGAGAAAAAAGTACAGAAACAGTGCACTTCTTACACAAAAAAGTACACAAGAGATAATTACATAAAGCGATATGCATAACAACAGACATCACGTCATGCAGCAAAACAAGCCAGTGTCCACCCGATAGAAACTTCCGGTTAATTTTGTGATAAACCTGTATACTCGCAATCCCTTTTAATTATTCCACCCCTTGTCCGAAGTCTTCTTCGAACTCTTCTTCAGCCTCTTTTACTAAAGTTTCTGCTCGTAATGCACTTTTCGGAAAATACTTCGACAAGGGATAACGGAAGAATTTCATCTTGCCGACACGGTTGGTGAATCTGCGGTCGGCCACAAAGTACACTCTGGACAAGCGCACCTCATGAGGAAGTACGTCCTCAGGATGCTCAAAACCGTCACTCGTAACAGCTGCATGAAACGAACCGAGTCCACGAATAGTGACCGACTCTCCGCTTTTCAATATTTCCTCCATCACCTTAGGAAGATCGGTAAGTATACTCAATACATCACCTTTACTCCTGCCACTTTGCGAAGAAAGCATATCTGCCAGGTCATTTTCATTCTTACCCCCACGCTTCTGGAGCTTCTTCTGTACAGCGTAATAGAGTTCCTTAAATCCCTCTACTGTGCTGAATCTTTTCTTTCTTACCAAATAAATCAATCCCATAGTCTTTCGTATTAAACGTTGTAATCAAACGTATTAAAGGTTATAACAAAACGATGTACGACATGTACATCTCGTGCAGTATGACATGTACATCTCGTACAGCACGACATGTGCATGTCGGCATGTCCCAGATGTGCATGTCGTACAATGCTTCCTACAAAGATAACGAATATATCCCGATAACAAAAGAAAGTTTCAGTTATTTCTTCCAAAAGTACACACCGGACAGTACAACTCACATATAACCCTTTTTTAAGACGTTATCACCTGTATTTTTAAAAGAATAGTTATCTTTGCAGACATATTATAAACAGAACGTACTGTTCACAGGCATTGATAATAAATATAATAACGAAATAGATAAATGGCATTGCAATGTGGTATTGTCGGACTTCCCAACGTAGGAAAGTCGACACTTTTCAACTGTTTGTCGAACGCGAAAGCACAAGCGGCAAACTTCCCTTTTTGTACAATAGAACCGAATGTAGGTGTAATCACTGTTCCGGACGAACGTTTGAATAAACTGGCAGAACTGGTACATCCACAACGAATTGTACCTACTACCGTAGAAATTGTAGATATCGCCGGACTGGTAAAAGGTGCCAGTAAAGGTGAAGGATTAGGTAATAAGTTTCTCGCAAACATTCGTGAAACAGATGCCATCCTGCATGTACTTCGTTGCTTTGATGATGATAATGTAACACATGTAGACGGAAGTGTAAATCCTGTGCGTGACAAAGAGATTATTGACTATGAACTACAGTTGAAAGACCTCGACACAATTGACGCACGTATACAGAAAGTACAAAAGCAAGCACAAACAGGAGGTGATAAGACTGCCAAACAGACTTATGACATTCTCGTTAAATACAAAGAAGCATTGGAGCAGGGAAAATCGGCCCGCACTGTAAAGTTTGAAACCAAAGACGAACAGAAAATTGCCCGTGAACTCTTTCTGCTTACCAGCAAACCGGTAATGTATGTTTGCAACGTGGACGAAGCAAGCGCCGTAAACGGAAACAAATATGTAGACATGGTTCGCGAAGCAGTAAAAGATGAAGATGCAGAAATTCTTATTGTTGCTGCCAAAACAGAATCGGATATTGCCGAACTGGAGACTTACGAAGACCGCCAGATGTTCCTTGCCGAAGTAGGACTGGAAGAATCAGGGGTAGCCCGGCTTATCAAATCGGCTTATAAATTATTGAATCTGGAAACTTATTTTACAGCCGGTGTACAGGAAGTACGTGCCTGGACTTATGAAAAAGGCTGGAAAGCACCCCAGTGTGCGGGAGTAATCCATACCGACTTTGAAAAAGGATTTATCCGTGCAGAGGTTATCAAATATGATGATTTTATCCGGTATGGCTCAGAAGCTGCCGTGAAAGAAGCCGGTAAATTGGGTGTGGAAGGAAAAGAATATGTAGTACAGGACGGAGATATCATGCATTTCCGTTTTAACGTATAAAGAATGAATTATCTTATAGCAGGAACCGGAGGTGTGGGAGGCAGTATTGCTGCCTTCCTTGCACTGAACGGAAAGGATGCTACCTGTATAGCCCGTGGGGCGCACCTGGAAGCTATACAGAACAATGGGTTGACACTAAAGTCAGATCTGAAAGGCAATCATACCATTCCAGTGAAAGCTTGCACAGCAGAAGAGTATACTGGAAAAGCAGACGTAATATTCGTTTGTGTCAAAGGCTATTCTGTCGACTCTATCACAGATCTGATAAAACGGGCTTCTCATGAACAAACAATCGTAATTCCCATACTCAATGTTTACGGTACAGGTCCACGTATTCAGCGCCTTGTTCCGGGCGTAACCGTTCTGGATGGTTGTATTTACATTGTAGGGTTCGTATCCGCCCCGGGAGAAATCACTCAGATGGGAACCATTTTCCGTTTGGTATATGGAGCGCATAAAGGCACAAACGTACCCGCCGGACTGCTTGAAGCCGTACGTGACGATCTGGTAGAAAGCGGAATAAAAGTAGATCTGTCACCGGATATCCAACGGGATACATTTGTCAAGTGGTCCTTTATCTCGGCCATGGCTGTCACTGGGGCTTATTTCAATGTTCCCATGGGCGAAGTGCAAAAGCCGGGTAAAATACGTGATACTTTCATAGGCCTGTCTACCGAAAGTGCCATGTTAGGAAAGAAACTCGGTATCGAATTCTCCGAAGACCCCGTTACCTACAATCTCAAAGTAATTGATAAACTCGACCCACAAAGTACCGCATCCATGCAGAAAGATATGGAGAAAGGACATCAATCCGAAATACAAGGGTTGCTTTTTGACATGATAACAGCTGCCGAAGAACAGGGAATAGAAGTGCCTACCTATCAGGAAGTAGCCAAGAAATTCAGAATATAAAATTAAACTCAATCATTATGAATACCATTTTATTATCGATCAACTGGAACCCGAACCCCGAATTGTTCAACCTCTTCGGACTTCCCGTTCGCTATTACGGACTATTGTGGGCCGTTGGTATCTTTCTGGCCTATGTGATAGTTCACTATCAGTTCCGGGATAAAAAGATAAGTGAAAAGAAATTTGAGCCCCTGTTTTTCTATTGCTTCTTTGGTATTCTGATTGGAGCCCGACTGGGACATTGTATATTTTATGATCCTCAGACCTATCTCACCAGTTTCCGGGGATTCTGGGAAATGATACTTCCTATCAGATTCCTGCCCGACGGAGGTTGGAAATTCACAGGTTATGAAGGGCTTGCCAGCCACGGTGGAACGTTAGGACTGATGATTGCCCTCTGGCTCTATTGCCGTAAAATGAAAATGCATTATATGGATGTAGTAGATATGATTGCTGTAGCTACTCCCATCACTGCCTGCTGTATCCGCCTGGCCAACCTGATGAACTCTGAAATCATTGGTAAACCGACCGATGTACCCTGGGCTTTCGTTTTTGAGCGTACAGATATGCTTCCACGCCATCCGGCACAACTTTACGAAGCTATCGCTTATTTCCTGCTTTTCCTGGTGATGATCTATCTTTATAAGTTCTATAACAAAAAGCTACACCGCGGCTTCTTTTTCGGACTCTGTCTGACAGCTATCTTTGTATTCCGCTTCTTCGTTGAGTTCTTAAAAGAAAATCAGGTTAGCTTTGAAGACAATATGAGCCTCAACATGGGGCAATGGCTGAGTATCCCATTTGTGATCATCGGCCTCTATTTCATGTTCTTTTATGACAGGAAATCCATCAAAAAATGAAGCATATCATAGACATAGAAACCTGGGAACGGAAAAGTAATTATGAGTTTTTCAAAAGTTTTCAGAACCCCACTATTTCCATTACCTCAGAAGTAGAGTGCGGAGGAGCCAAAGCCCGTGCCAAAGCCGCAGGACAATCATTCTTCCTCCACTATCTCTACGCCGTGTTGCGTGCCGTGAATGAAATACCGGAGTTTCGCTTTCGCATAGATGCAAAAGGCAATGTAGTCTATTTCGACAACGTAGATATGTTGACCCCTATAAAAGTAAAAGAAAACGGACGTTTCTTCACCATCCGTCTGTCATGGAACAAAGATTTCAATGCCTTTTATGCGGAAGCCAAATTGGCCATAGATGCCATCAACCCTGATGGAGACCCGTATGACATGGAAAAAGTGGGTGGCAAAGACCTGCTTGATGTTATATTGTTAAGTGCTACTCCCGACTTATATTTCACCTCACTGACCTGTACACAAGAACATCGTCATGGTAGTAATTACCCTTTGATGAATGCAGGAAAAGCAATATTAAAAGAGGGTAAATTAGTAATGCCAATTGCAATGACTATTCACCATGGGTTTATAGACGGACATCATCTTTCACTGTTTTATAAGAAAGTGGAAGATTTCTTGAGATGAAGCCTGGCTTCTCAACAGGCATTTACGAACACAAGAAAAGCTATAGGTTAATGTTATATCCGTATATTAAACAAACTTGTTTATGGCAGATAATTATATAGAAAAACAACGCGAAGAGTACGAAGCAAGAAAAGCTGCCTGGGAGAAAGCCCGGAAATATGGTAAACCAGCAATCAGTCAACAGAATAAATCAGTCCCACCCATCACGGAAAAGAAAAAACGGGTATTCGTAACCGGAGGAGCTGAAGGAATAGGTAAAGCCATCGTACAGGCATTTTGCAATGCAGGTTACCGCGTAGCATTTTGCGATAAGAACGAAACGGCAGGACAACAACTGGCCAAAGAAACCGGAACCGTATTTTACCAAGTCGACGTAAGCGATCAGGAATCCCTTGAGCGTTGCATGCAACGTATCTTCCTGGTTTGGGGTGATATCGATATAATTGTCAATAATGCAGGTGTCAGCAAATTCTCTCCCATTACCGAAACAAGTATAGACGATTTTGATAATATCCTTTCTGTAAACCTGCGTCCGGCATTCATCACTTCCCGGCTGCTGGCTATCCATCGTAAATCGCAACCTTCCCGCAACCCGTTCGGAAGAATTATCAATATCTGTTCAACCCGCTACCTGATGAGCGAGCCCGGAAGTGAAGGATATGCAGCCTCCAAAGGTGGTATTTACTCATTGACCACGCATTGGCAGTTTCACTTTCCGAATGGCACATTACTGTCAACTCCATTGCACCGGGCTGGATACAGAATCATGACTATGAACAACTCCGGACGGAAGATCATACACAACACCCTTCGGGGAGAGTAGGGAAACCGGAGGATATCGCCCGAATGTGCCTGTTCCTCAGCCAGGAGGAGAACGATTTTATCAATGGCGAAAACATTACTATCGACGGGGGAATGACGAAAAAGATGATTTATGTTGAATAAATGCAGTCGCCATACCATGGCTCAATAAAGTGCCATCCATTCTGGAACCCCGGTTCAGTGCCATTGCTTCCATATTAGTTGGAGCGATTATCTCCCTCTCACTATCTTCTTTATATCACTCAGCTTGTTGAGTGCCTCAATCGGAGTAAGGTTATTCACATCCAGATTGAGTATCTCATCTCTGATTTGGCACAATATAGGGTCGTCCAACTGGAAGAAACTCAACTGCATTCCTCCCCTGTTCTCACTTACCTCACCTAATGGTTTACCGGAAATGCCTTGCTGACGATTGTCCGATTCAAGCTGCTTCAGAATTTCATTGGCACGCTTCACAATACTTTTCGGCATACCTGCCATCTTAGCTACATGAATACCGAAGGAATGCTCGCTACCACCACGTTCCAGTTTACGAAGAAAAATAACTCTATTGTCAACCTCTTTCACCGATACATTATAATTCTTTATCCGCTTGAAAGATTTCTCCATCTCATTCAGTTCATGATAGTGCGTAGCAAAAAGAGTACGTGCTTTTGCTTTAGGATGCTCATGAATATACTCTACAATGGCCCAGGCTATCGAAATACCATCATAGGTAGAGGTTCCACGCCCCAACTCATCAAACAGTACAAGACTTCTCGAAGAAACGTTATTCAGAATATCCGCCGCCTCATTCATCTCTACCATAAACGTAGATTCGCCAACGGAGATATTATCACTGGCTCCCACCCGGGTGAAAATCTTATCTACCAATCCGATGTGAGCACTTTCGGCAGGAACAAAAGAACCGATTTGAGCCAGCAAAGTTATTAATGCCGTCTGACGCAAAAGAGCAGATTTACCGGCCATATTGGGACCCGTAATAATAATAATCTGCTGCGTTGTGCTATCCAGCATCACATCATTGGCAATGTATTTCTCACCTATCGGAAGCTGCTTCTCAATCACCGGATGACGCCCCTGACGGATATCCAGTACGTCATTGTCTTCAATTACCGGGCGAATATAGTTATTCTCACGTGCTACATTGGCAAATGCCAATAAACAGTCGATACGCGCTACCTGATTGGCGTTAATCTGGATGGCAGGAATAAATTCACTCAAAGCTTGTACCAGCTCCGTATAAAGCCGGGTCTCAAGCACCAGAATCTTATCTTCTGCCCCAAGTATTTTCTCTTCGTACTCTTTTAACTCCTGAGTGATGTAACGCTCCGCATTGACCAGCGTCTGTTTGCGAATCCACTCCTGAGGTACTTTATCTTTGTGTACATTGCGTACCTCTATATAGTAACCAAATACACTATTATAAGCAATCTTCAGACTTGGAATCCCTGTCTGTTCACTTTCACGTTGCTGTATCTTCAAAAGGTAATCTTTGCCCGAATAGGCTATTTGTCTCAGTTCGTCCAACTCGGCATTTACCCCACTTTGAATCACGCCTCCTTTGTTTATCAATAAAGGAGGATCATTGTTGATTTCCTTACTTATCCGGTCACGTATAGAAATACAGAGATTCAACTGCTCTCCTATCCGGTTCAGACTGGCATTATCTGCCTGCAGGCAAGCTTCTTTTATAGGCTCGATAGCCTGCAAAGCTATTTTTAACTGTACTACTTCGCGCGGTGACACACGTCCTACCGCCACTTTCGAAATAATACGCTCCAAATCTCCTATCAGATGCAGCTGCTCCTCAATCAGTTCTTTAAATTCCGGTTCGCGAAAGAAATACTCCACTACATTCAAGCGGTCGTTAATCGGCTTTTCATCCTTCAATGGAAATACCATCCAGCGCTTCAGCAAACGGGCTCCCATCGGACTAATCGTTTTATCAATGACATTGAGCAAACTGCTGCCGCCATCATTCATACTGCCGATAAGCTCGAGATACGTACGGTAAATTTGTCCATACGCACATACTTATCTTCTTCAATGCGGGCCAGCGAGGTAATATGACCAATCTGTGTATGCTGTGTCATATCTAAATATTGCAGGATAGCACCCGAAGCAATTGTACCATTCTTCAGATGTTCCACACCAAAACCTTTCAGATTTTTCGTCTCAAAATGTTTCAGCAGTTTCTCACGGGAAGTCGTTTCGGTAAAAACCCAGTCGTCCAGTTCGAAAGTGAAGAATTTACTTCCAAAGTTACCCTCGAACATACCACGTTTGCCGCGTTCAAAGAGTACTTCTTTGGGACCAAAATTATTGAGCAGCTTATCCACATAATCGAAAGGTCCCTCTGCCGTCAGGAATTCACCGGTAGAGATATCAAGAAAGGCAATACCACAGGCTGATTTGCCAAAATGCACTGCGGCAAGGAAATTATTTTCTTTATAGTTGAGAATATTATCATTGATAGACACACCCGGAGTAACCAGTTCTGTAATGCCGCGTTTCACCAGTTTCTTCGTCATCTTCGGATCTTCCAACTGATCACAGATAGCTACACGTTTACCGGCACGAACCAGTTTTGGTAAATAGGTATCCAGCGCATGATGAGGAAAACCGGCCATCTCAATAGTCTTTCCTTTTCCATTGGCGCGTTTAGTCAGGGTAATTCCCAGTATCTCAGCTGCAATAATTGCATCTGTTGAATAAGTTTCGTAGAAGTCCCCGCATCGAAACAGCATCACCGCGTCCGGGTGTTTTGCTTTCAGGTCAAGGAACTGTTTCATCATAGGGGTTAGTTCAATATCGTTGCTCACAGGTAGTCTCCTCTTCTTTTTTAATTCAGTAATCAGTGGGCAAAGATACTGATTTCCCACTAATCTACCATCCCGTCAACACCAAGATTTATTTGGTTATCTTATAGTAAAAAAGTCTTTAAACAAGCTCCTGAATTATTAACAACCCGCACAATATTCTTAAAACGTGTTATAAAACATACTATTTTTCTTGGATTATTTGCAGATACCGCCAAAAGCCGTACATTTGCAATGTGTTTTTCATAGTATTAGATTTAAGGTTAACAAAGGTTGGAGCAAGGCGTTGCTCCTTTTTTTATGTCCGTACCTTTTCTTTATCTCATTTTACACTTGCCAAAAGGCGAACAGCATTACCGTCATTCAGTGCATAAGTGCTCTTTTCCATATTCTTATCGAAAGTACGACTTCCGGCATTCCAAAGAGCATAATTCATTTCAACCTCATTGGTATTGTAAGTGATATCAAGTTTGAAATAAGGAGTCCAAGCCTCTTTCACGCTATCCCATTTTGCAGCTTCTTTACAAACTACACGGTTTTCATTGTCATAAGTATAAGTGTAGCGAAGATGACGGAACAGATAG
>BAJA01000008.1 GCA_000613465.1 Bacteroides nordii WAL 11050 = JCM 12987 | reverse complement strand
TTTTTTTCTCCGTCAAGCGAACGCCCGCAGTGAAGCGTCAAAAAGGGGCGATTGTCTGAGCGAAGCGAGTTCGAGCCCCTTTAGCGGAACGAAGGAAGTGAGTAGGAGAAAAAATGCAGCCTTGATTCTTTCTTTTGGTATCTTTTCTTTCGCATCAAGGCGAAAGAAAAGTACATTATACAATTTAAACTCTCTCCGCCCAGATCGGTGAACTCCATGCCCACTGCTGATCGCGTTGACGAACCCGGACATAGTAATAATCCGTATCCTTTTGCGGTTCTTTATCTTCCATAAAGTGCTCTACTGTATAGCAGCTTTCGGGCATTGCGCGATTGAAAAGAATGGCTTCACTCAACCAGCCTATCATAAAGTGAGAGCGTGAACCTTCGAGCAATTCGCCTAAAGTAT
Organism: Bacteroides nordii WAL 11050 = JCM 12987; assembly: GCA_000613465.1. Taxonomy (GTDB): domain Bacteria; phylum Bacteroidota; class Bacteroidia; order Bacteroidales; family Bacteroidaceae; genus Bacteroides; species Bacteroides nordii. Next base: position 181,898 of record BAJA01000008.1, on the reverse strand, counting down.
GCTCAAACTTCTTGCCGTTAAACTCTGCTGTCAGAACTCCGTCTTTAGGCATTTCCAGTTCAAGGATGACAGCCTGCATTGCGGGAGTAGTTACGTTCGGATTTTTACTGGAGTACATATCGAGTTCCGTTTCCTTCTCATTGGTAGAAAGGATACGATTTACATGTGTATGGAATTCTGTTTCACCCTCTTGCGGAGAAGTAAATGCAGCGCCACGGAAACAGGGGGTTACGCTCACGATACGTCCTTTATCTACTGCGAGTTTACCTAACCAGTGCACGTATTTCTCTTCACGATTCCAGCCAAAGTCTACTTTCACTTTACAGTGTACAGTGTCACCTTCGGGCATTATCGGAGTCAATGGGCCATTCAAGCGGGCAATGCATTGTCCGTTTTTCACGATATCTACATAGTCGATGCAGCTTTCACCTTCTACGTTAACATAGATGCGACGGCTGTTGCCACGTACCACGTCTCCCATGAATGCGTCATTCAGACGGAAGTCAATCTTAATTTTGTCACCAGTCGCACCACATACATGACGGTTTTTCAGAGCATCCCAAATGGCATCCCGAGTCAGTGAAGGAGCCAGTACACCGATACGTCCGTCGCCATAGCTACCCGGATAACCCGAATGTTGGTCTGTTGAGCACATGATACCAAACTTATTGCCACGATCCAATCCGTATTGCACGGTTCCTTCCCACTGGCGTGGTCCCATATCATGCAGATAGTTATAATCTCCCTGATCACTTTCTGCCAGTCCGTGACGAGAATACATTTCAACGAATGGAGTCTGATCTCCTTCTGTGAAACAATCCCAGTTGTATCCGCGGTATCCACCTGATAACCCATATGGTGTGGGGTGATAAATACCTTCTCGTTTTTTAGCTTCTCTTTCCATTCCTGTACAGAGGTACATTCTACGAGTGGTACATCAATGTCATGCCACAGTGCCACGTGGTCACCGTGTGCCATGCTATGGCATTCGTATCCCGTAAAAGTAAGGAATTCTCCTTCCTTATTATACTCTTTCGTCATAGCGATGTATTTGTCATAGTTGCCTTCACGCAGACGTTTGAAAGCACCTGTGTGGTAGTCTATCACCCATTTCAGACGAGGATCATCAGCTCCGGGAATGTCCGGCCACATGGCATGTGGAGTCACTGATACAAAGTCCAGTTGTTCTCTTGCTGCTTCAAAAGCATCGCGCATATCACCATGTCCGTAAGTGATGTTACAGTGATTATGTAAGTCACCCCAGTACATTTTAAGGTCACTTGCTGATGGCATGATTTTTTTAGCATCTTTGCTACCCGCTGCACAAGCACCGAGCAGGCTACCGGATGCGGCCAGTCCCAGGAAGGACCAACCTGTGTTTTTAAGAAAACTTCTTCTGTCCATAATAATATTTACGATTAGACGATTTACAAATTACGATTGAAATTACTTTGTTTATATATAAGGCAGTGGAGAGATTTACGATTAGACAATTTACAATTAGGATTATTCTTCTGAAAGAGGAAATATCAATCGTAAATCGTCAATTGTCCAATCGTCTAATCTTTTCACCTGTTGTGCATCATTCGTCTGTCTCCTTTGAATAGTTCTTTTACCTTCTCTTCCGGATCAGTATCATTATATTGTTTCTGTGTATCTTCCAACAGCTGCATGAGTTCTTTTTGCTTCTCTGCATACTCCGGTTTATTAAATACGTTATTCATTTCACGCGGGTCTGCTTTCATATCGTACATTTCCCATTCGTTGATGTCATTGTAGAAATGAATGAGTTTGAAATCCTGCGTGCGAATACCATAGTGACGCTTCACAGAGTGCTCTGCCGGATATTCATAATAGTGATAATAAGCAGCCTGACGCCAGTCTAGCGGAGCTTTGCCTGCATTATCCATGATCGGCTTCAGAGATTTACCTTGTATATCCGAAGGGATATCTGCGCCTGCATAATCAAGGAAAGTAGGAGCAAAGTCTACATTCATGCTGATTGCACTACTTGTGCTTCCTGCCTTGATACCTTTTGGGAAACGGATTATCAGTGGCATACGTTGACACTCTTCATACATAAAGCGTTTGTCAAACCAACCATGTTCACCCAGGAAGAAACCCTGATCCGACGTATAGACGATGATTGTGTTATCCAGTTCTCCAATCTCTTCCAGATAGTTCATCAAGCGTCCGATATTCTCATCTACTGCAAGTACTGTTGCCAGATAATCGCGCATGTATTGCTGATATTTCCAGCTGATAAGTGCCTTTCCTTTTAAGTTTCCTTTATGATACTCGGCAATACGTTGTGCATAGACTGAATCCCATTTGTCCTGCACTTCTGCCGGCATGCGTTTGTAGACGCTGTACAGGCGATTGGTAGTATCTTTTAGCATTTCGGCACGTGTGAGTAACTTCAAGTCCCAATCGTTCGTTAATGTATGTTCGATAGACATATCCTGTTCACGTGCTGCACGCCCACGTCCTTCGTAATCATCGAAAAGGTTGGCGGGTTCAGGGAATATTGTATTATTGAATATACCCAGATGCCGGGGAGCAGGCATCCAGTTGCGATGAGGTGCTTTCTGATGATACATCATGCAGAAAGGTTTTGATTTATCGCGGTGTTCAAGAAAGTTGATTGCTTTGTCTGTGATAATATCTGTGGCATATCCTTTCTCGACAACAGGTTTACCCATTTCAAGAAAATCTGGGTCGTAATAATCACCCTGTTCATGTTGTCCGCTCAGAATGCTCCAGAAGTCGAAGCCTTGTGGTTCGGTGATAAGATGCCATTTGCCGATCATGGCAGTTTGATATCCGGCTTGTTGCAGTAGTTTGGGGAAAGTCTGCTGATCGCCGTTAAAAGTACTTGCATTGTCAGTAAAGCCGTTCTCATGGCTGAATTTACCTGTCAGGATACAGGCACGGGACGGACCGGAGAGTGCATTGACTGCATAGCAGTTATCGAAGCGGATACCTTCATTGGCAATGCGGTCCATATTCGGAGTTTGAATAAGATTACCACCATAGCATGACATGGCTTGTGTGGTATGGTCGTCCGTCATCATGAAAATGATGTTAGGGCGCTTGGGTTCTTCCTTTTTTTCTGCGCATGAGGCAAGACTCAGTGCGGCAAGTGGAAGGATGAGTTGAGAGGATTTGCTTTTCATAATGACCAGTTATTTAGTGGTTAGTGATGGGTGATCAGTGATGAGTGATTAGTGATAAGTGATTAACACCATGCGGTATATAGTGCAGCCGGTTAATCACTTATCACTAACTACTTATCACTAATCGCTGATTTTATATTTCAATGACTGTTTCTTACCATCGATTTTCACTTCTACTTCCAGTGCATTTTCGTCAAACTTCTTATTTTTGAAACTTGCCGACAATTTGGGGGCTTTGGCACTGTCCTCAGTCGGGTAGATAATCGTGATATAACGTACGGCCTCTTCTTTATCTTTGCCTACATTGAAGGCTACGGCAGTACGTTCAACGCGTTTGCGATAGGCAGTAGAGCGCCATCCTTCTTCTGTTTCCAATGTTGTACCTTTCGGAGCAAAGCATTGTAGTTTCACATTACTGTTACCTCCAAAGTCAGAAGTAATTGTCATTGTTTTCGGATCAATGTTCACTTTACCTTCACACAGTTGGTAGTGCAGATTTACTTTACCTTTGGCAGCACCTACAGCTTCGTCTACAATCACAAAATATTTATTTTCAACGAAGAATACAGAACGACGGTGTTTCAAATCTTTGTAGCTGGAGTTTTCAGTTACTAATATTTGTACGTCACCTTCCGGTTGCCAAAGTTTGGTTACAGACTCTGTGGTCTCTAATGTTTTGTTATCAAGTGTCAACGTATTGTGAACCATCGTTTGGCGGAACCAGTTACGTAATTTCATCACTTCACCTTCGCCGGCGTATACGTATGCACCACTGTCTGGGAAGAGGTTTTTGCCATTAAACCAAAGTTCAAATGTGCCATTATCCGGTTGGCAATGCCAGAATGCTTTGGGGCCGGCTTTCACTACCATTACTGTAGCGTCTGTATTCCATGAATTGCGGAAAGTAAAGAAGCCTGATTTCAGAAAACCTTTAGATAAGTTCTCCGGTTTCTTTCCTTTTTTACCTTCTGTAGCAAACCAAAGTATCTGCTCATTTTTCGGGAAGATTTTTACCCAGTCTTTGTAGTTGTTGATTTCAGCTGGTTTGTCACCTAATTTAGCGTCGCTGAAGCAAGGATTAGAGTAATCAGGGAAACAGATATTACTATAGAAAGTAATCATTGATTCGATGGTATCCAGATAACCTTGTGGGAATTCATTACGGAACCCATTAACATCTGCCATGCGCAATGCCTTACAGAAGATATTAATAGCTGCCAGGTGATAATGCGGGTCGAGTTCAAACTGTCCGCCGTCTTCGTATACCTGTACATGAATTTCGCGATTCAGGATATCGATGCCGCTCTTTCTCCATGCTGCCGCTTCTTTGAATTCGGGAAAGAAAGCTCCTGCATAGATCATACGTTGTGCCTCGAACAATAAGTGGTTGCCCTGGTCCGAATAGTTGTTTAGGATGTGTACAGCATGTTTGTGGTAATTTACAAGGAATTCTGTCAGGAAATCCGGAGTAAAGGATGAAGAGGGGAGGAATAACAGGAACTGGCTTGTCTGGTCTTGCAGACGGTTACTAACTTCCAGTGGACGCCATGCAAAGCGTACGTTTTCTGCATTTCCTTTCACTTCGCCTGCACTGACAAGTTCGTAGTGCTCTTTTTCCATTTTTGTCAGAGGATTCTTCTTGATCCAGTCGATATACTGAAAAGCCCATTCCTTTGCATACTTTTCGTCACCGGAGATGCGGTAAGCCTTTCCCATCGGAGTGAACCATTTGTGACGGTGTAACTGCCAACGCAATTCATTGTCTTTCACCGGCCAGTATTGCCAGTTAATGTCTTTACCGTAGTTGTAAGAAGGCTGATAACCTTTATGTACAAAGAAAGTGTGCTCTAAACCATCGTCGGCCCATTTCTGTTCCTGCTTGCTGATTTTAAGGTTTTGCAGATCGATATCCGGACTCTTCACATTAGTCCGTGCCCGATAGTAGTCGAGTAATGCTTTGGCGGCATCCTCATCCTTACCCTCTTCGTGGAGAGCTTTCACTTTCTCAAGTCCCGGATAATCCAGGTTGAGGAGCGAGAATACTTCGCTTTTCAATTCCTGAGCACCTGCTTGGCTTGCAAAACATGCAATAACAAGCAGAGTGATTAATTTAAATGTTTTGTTTAACATGATAGTTTTTTAATGTTATAGGGTTATAATGTTATAAAGTTATCGGGTCATAGAGTTATGATGTTATTGGAGTTGTAATGTTATAAAGTTATCGGGTTATGATGTTATAGGATTTGGTTATCAAGCTCACAAAATATAACTTTATAACCCTATAACTTTATAGCTCTATAACCTTATTACAGCTTCTTATATTCTATTCCCTTCAAGTCCATAAAGCGTTTTAAAGCTTCCATGTAGTAATAGTCTGCGTAATTCAGTGGAGTATCGATTTCCGAGCCATTGGGTAGTGAACCGGTAGAGTGCATCAGAATGAATCCCTGGTTATCACCTGCTTTGGCCAGATAAGCATCGCTTGAGAGGCTCTTCAGAATTTTTTCTGCATAATCCAGGTATTTCTTTCCATCCGGAACCATTGTACTCATTTCAATGAGGGCGGAAGCTGTAACAGAAGCTGCTGAAGCATCTCGCGGAGTTCCTTCACCCTCGGGTGCATCATAATCCCACAAAGGTATAGCATCATCTGTTTTTACCCGTGCCATGATCATATCGGCAATTTTAGTAGCAAAATCCAAGTATTCTTTGTCGCCTGTTTCACGATAGCAGGATACGTATCCGTATACCGCCCATGCTTGTCCGCGTGCCCATGAAGAGTCATCGTTTTTGCCTTGATGAGTCTGTCTGCGTTCCACTGTACCATCATTGTTGTAGCTGATTACGTGCCAGCAGGTATAGTCCGGACGGAAGTGGTGCTTCATGGTAGTTTGTGCGTGTTTGATAGCAATGTCTTTGTATTTGGGATTACCTGTCATTTTGCTGGCTGTAAATAACAGGTCGAGATTCATCATGTTGTCAATGATAACCGGGAAGTTCCATGTTCCGAAGTCCCATGAACGGATTGCACCAATTGGCTCATTAAAACGTGAACAAAGATTTTCTGCTGTTTCTACCATTACAGCGGAGATGGTATCATTGGGTGATAAACGTTTTGCGTTGCCATAGCTACAATTTATCATAAAACCAAGATCGTGTGTACCCGTATAGTAGCGTACCGGATTCAGCATATTTGTATATTTAACAGCTTGTGTTTTTAATGCATTATCACCTGTCAGCTCGTAAGTATACCATAACGTTCCGGGAAAGAATCCGCTTGTCCAGTCAAGTAGTCCGCAAAGACGGCGTTTCCCTAACTTATATGCCTGAGGATGGGTGCGAAGTGAATCCTTAAAAGTAAGTGAATCTCGTTCTAATTGCTGACAAAGGAAATTCATGTCATAGCCGGTCCAGATGGAACGTGGCATTTTTGTTGAGTCGGCAATTTCTTCAGCTGTAAGTTTGAGCTGTGCAGAAGCTACATCAATGCCTTTTTTAATCCAGCTGTAGTCTTCCTTTGGAGTAGTGTTGCACGATGACAGAGCAACGACCGCAAGCGAAGCAAAGAGCACAAGGTTCTTTTTCATGTTATTCATTTTTTAATAAGCAGTTGTTAAATGTGATTTTGTTATATTGCAAATGTACTCAATCAAGATGTATTTTTATTGTACGAATGTTGAAAAGGAATTGGAATAAGTCCACTATAGTATTACTTTTGTTGAATTTGCTATTAATATTATGTAAGAGGGTACTCTGTAGCACCCTCTTGCTTTGTTTTTATAGAAATCCAGAATTAATTCCAACCCGGGTTTTGTTTGAACTGTATCATAAGATCTTTGTCTCTTTGCGGGATGGGAAACAGTTCGTGTTTACCCTTCTTTGTAAAATCGTATGCTATGTAATTTGCATTCGGGAACCATCTTCTCAGTTTTGTATCTGTTTCATCAATTGCTTCTGCATAGATTCCCCAGCGTACAAGATCTTGGCGGCGATGTCCTTCAAAAGCAAGCTCGTATGCACGTTCTTTGCGGATGGCTTTCTGGAAACCTTGATAATCGAGTCCGGCAGGCAGGTCTGCAATTTCATTTGCTGCGTCTACCGGAAGTCCGAATCCGCGGCGGCGTACCATATTTACCGCATTATAAGCATCGTCATTGGGGGATTCTTTCCATTCGTTCAAGGCTTCTGCATACAATAATAATACATCTGAGTAGCGCAGAATGTACCAATTTATGTTGGAACGTTCACCATTGATCAGTACATTACTTTTGCTTACATACTTTTCTGTATCCCACTTAGCCGGAGTAAGAAGTTGCCAGTTCTTTTGGTCTTCGTCCGGTCCTTTGGTTGAATATGGAGTTTTTACAGTACCTACATATTTATAATCGGCGATAGAGAGATTACAACGCAAATCGTTTTCTTTATTTTCCCAGTCACGGTAGAAAGTATAGAGAACTTTCACATTACCAGCATTACGTCCGCGTACACCTGGGATTTCGTTTGCAATCACGCCGTTCCACTTACCGATACGTCCTACAGGGTCCTCGCTGTTTGTTCCTGTTACGGTAGGGGCATAGAAACTTACTTCAATTAAGCTCTCTTCAGGGGCCCACACACCGTTGCAGGTGTTTTTCCATAGTTGTTCATAATTCTGTAGTAAGCTGTGCTTTTTCGATTCAATAAGTGTCTGGGCAGTCAGTGCAGCCTGTTCCCATTTAGAGGTGTCATGTACAGGGTATCCTGCCCATGTAGCATATACTTTAGCCAACAATCCTAAGGCAGCACCTTTTGACATGCGGAAGCTGCTCTCTTTGCGTACATCGTCCTCGGTTGAATATGGCAGGTTATCTGCTGCAAATTTCAGATCATCTTCAATAAAACGGTATACCTCAGCCGGATCTGCCTGTACAAAAGTAGACGGATGCTGATTGGACATCTGGGTGTTTTTCATGAGTGCGATATTACCATACCAGCGAACTAATTCGAAGTAATATAAACCACGCAAAGCTCTTGCTTCTGCCATATAGATGTTTGCCAGCTTCTTGTCACCTTCTGTGTAGTTACCTACTTTACTCTCCAGTGTTTCAATAAAATCATTGGCATTGTAGATGGAGTTGTACAATGTAGACCAGGTAGACTGAACACTGGAGTTACTTGTGGTGAAGGCATTGGCCGGGATTTCACGGAATGCATTTGTCGAGTTACCTTCACATTGTGCAATGTCATTGGTGATATTGAACAGTATAGATAGATTATAGCTGTACAGTGCATCAGTCACCATATTACGATAAACACCTAATAACACGGTTTCTGCTTCTGAAGCATTGTTCATGTACTTCGATTTATCAACTTCTACAGCTGACTCTTCCTCAAGCATGTCTGAGCAAGAGGAGAGGGAAGTGGCACACATTAATGCCGCGAATATATAATAGGATATCTTTTTCATTGTTGTCATTTGATTAGAATTGAATATCAAGTCCGAATGTAATTACTCTACTCTTTGGATATGCACCCCAGTCAAGTCCGGGAGTCATCGGGCTGCTGCTTGCTGTACTTACCTCAGGGTCATAGCCGCTATAACCCGAAATACAGAAGAGGTTCTGGCCTGAAGCATATACGCGTAATTTAGAAATATATGCTTTCTTTGTCCAGTTGACAGGAAGTGTGTAACCCAGTGTCACGTTCTTCAAACGCAGGAATGAACCGTCTTCAATGAAACGTGAATATAGTTCATTTTTTACGTATCCTTTGGCCGAAGGTACTCTGTTGGATGCATTGGTCGGAGTCCAGCGGTCTGCAACCTCTGCCAGCTGATTGGTACGTTCGTTCTGAGTCTGGGTGGCATAAAGGCGGGTTGCATTGTATACATCGTTACCATAATTGAATTGGAACATGACACTCAGATCGATGCCCTTATAGTTAAATGTATTAGTGAAACCACCATACCATTTGGGAATAGCATTACCAATTACCGTACGGTCGTTAGTGGTGATTACACCGTCACCATCCTGATCTTTATATTTCACAACCCCCGGAGCCAAAGGACCGGTAGTATAGCGATCATTACGTGTTACACCCGGTTTTAGTTGCTGCGAACCGTTCGGAGTAGTAATAAAGTCGGAGCTTTGATATACACCATCAAATTCATATCCATAAATTAATCCCAGAGAAGAACCTACGGTAGCTACGTAATCATAGTCTGTAAAGTCAGAGCTGAACCTGAACGGGAATACATAGACTGTACTCCTGACTGGAGTGATTTCAATTCGTTGCGAATGAATGAAATGTTGAAATCTGTTTGCCAGGTAAAGTTACGATTCTGGATGTTTGTACTGTTCAGGCTAAGTTCGATACCACGATTCTGAATCTTACCAATGTTTTGGTATTGAGAAGAGAATCCGGTGACATGTGCCAGACTCTGTGCCAGCAATAAATCTTTCGTGTTTTTGATAAAGAAATCAGCTGTCAGGTTCAGCCTATTGTCAAAGAAGCCCAGGTCAAAACCTAAGTTAATGGTGGTAGAACCTTCCCATTTCAGATTTTCATTTTTCAGTTGTTTCGGAGTTAATACAGTAACTGTACTTCCGCCTACACCATATTTGCTCTGTTCGTATAAGTCCATAGATAAGTAGTTGGATATGCGGTCATTACCTACTGTTCCCCAACCAAAACGTACTTTAGCATTTGAAATGAATTCCAGATTCTTCATGAAGTTTTCTTCAGACACCCTCCATGCAGCAGAGAATGAGGGAAAATATCCCCATTTATGCTTTTTAGAGAATACTGTAGAACCGTCAGCACGTACAGTGGCAGTCAACAAATAACGATTGTTGTAACTATAGTTACCACGGGCAAAAAATGATACTAATGTTTTGTCGCTGTATGAAGTAGCTACTTTACTTGGCGTTGCACCGATACCTAAGTTGTCATTACCCATGTTGTCAAAAGGGAAGTCTTTTGCCTGTCCTAATAGGTATTCAGAGCTTTTGAATGAGATTTCCTGTCCTAACATCACGTCATAAGAATGCTTTTTGATTTTCTGTTTCCAGGTAAGGTTGTTATAGTTCGTCCAACGGAGGTCACGTCCCATTTGAGTCTGACCATAAGGTTTCTGTCCGTTACGGTAGGCTTCTTTCGAACCATTCTTATAGAAAATGTTCGTACGGGTATTGGTCGTATTGTAAGTTCCGGCTGTTTTGAATGTTAACCCTTTTATAATTTCCCAGGTTACAGACAGGTTACCCGACCACATTTCAGAACGTTTTGTATTCGTAACAGATTGGGTCTGCATAATAGGATTTACCTGTGCGAGGCTTTCACTACTTTCCAACTCCAATGGGTCGATAGCAGCTGCCAACAGTTCTTCATTCGTTAATGCAAGACCACCGGTTGGACGGGCACTCAGAATTTGAGCTAACATATTGAAACGACCGGAATCTCCGGATGTGCCTGCACCCTTCTTGTTTGTATTTGAATAGTTGATGGTAGCATCAAAAGATACGTTTTTAGTTACTTTCTGATTCACACGGAATTTACCGGATGTTTTATCAAATCCACTATTGTTGAATATACCATTTTCATTGTAACGGGAGAATGAAAGTGTATACTTCGTATTGTCATTACCACCCATTACAGACAGGTTATGATCTTGTGACCAGGTCGGGCGGAATGTCTCACTTTGCCAGTCTACACCTTGTACACCGATATAATCATTCATAGACTGATATCTGTAAGGAACACCATTGTCATCTTCACCGGTTCTATAATACGTATTTGCATATTTACTGGGATTAACTTCCATCTGTAATTTTACAAATTCGTACGGATCCAGCAAATCCAGCATCTTGGAGATCTTACGGTAACTTGTAGAACCGTTATAACTTACTACAGGACGGCCGGTTTTTCCTGATTTTGTAGTTACCATTACAACACCATTGGCTGCGCGTGCTCCATAGATGGCAGCTGAGGAAGCATCTTTCAATACTTCAATTGATTCAATATCCGAGTTAGCGAGATAATTAATATTGTCTACCTGGAAACCATCTACAATGTACAGTGGAGAAGCATCTCCTGTCATTGTGCCGATACCGCGTACTTTGATATCAAAACCAGAACCGGGAGTACCGTCTGTTTGTGTGATTTGTACACCGGCTACCTGTCCTCCTAAAGCTTCCATTACCGAACCGGTCTTGAAACCTTCAACATTTTTGGCAGATACCGATGATACTGATCCGGTCAGGTCCGAACGCTTCATTGAACCATAACCTACTACAACCACTTCATCCAGCATTGCATTGTCTGGAACCATTTTGATATTCAGTGTTTTCTGATCCTGTATTTTTATTTCCTGTGGCTTATAACCAATATAAGAAACTGACAATACATCTCCCTTTTTGGCGGTAATTGTAAATTTTCCATCCAGATCGGTTACTCCTCCATTGGAAGTTCCTTTCACCATTACGGTTGCTCCGATCAGTGGGAAATCTGTTTCGTCAACTATTACTCCCTTAATTGTATTCTGGGCATATAAGCTGATTGACATAATCAGAGCTAAGAGGGTCATCCACCCTCTTTGGCTCATAGCTTTATTTATCATTGAATTACTCATTATTTATAATATAAGATATAGATTAAAATTTCTCATCAAACCAAACAAGAATCGGAAAAATCTTATTACCGTTACCTAAGCCTGCACTGGCTCCATCGGTTACAAATGTAATTTGTCCGCTCATGACACCATTGGCATACACTTTATCTTCGCCCATCCATTTACCCGGATTGATAACTACTGATTTGTCTGCAGGGTCTATATATGCAAGTGTGGTCGTTTCCGAACCTGCGTTATCATAATATGACATTGGTTTGCGTGCACCGTAGTTTGGTTTTACTCCGATTGCGGTGTAGAAGTTACGCCATACCTGATTCATGAAGAAGTCATCCGTTTTACCGTCATTTTTCATCATTCCGCTGATGTGACTTTCGCTTCCGTTGATGTTGTAATAACTAAAGTCACGTCGATAATCCATCAATACTTTACTTTTATCTGCTCCTGTAACAGTCGGAGCTGCAGAGCGTCCTCCTGTTTTGGGGTTTACCTGAAGTACGAATGGAGTATAATTGATAGTTACATCTTTTACTGGTGCTGCAAAATGGAAGAATACAGGTACACTTACTGATACGGCTTCGTCACCTTCACCGGCTGTAGCTGTCACCATAATCATGCCACACGTTGCATCTTTCCATGTAATATTTGCCAGATTCAATGCACCGTCTTTACCTACTTTACCATTACTCATGTTGAGTTTGTTCTGTACTTTCCAAGTTACTGTAACACCTTCCGGAATATCTGTTTTCGGTGCGGGGATGACAGTTTTAGCCAACTCTTCGGCAGAGTTGAACCTGTATTGGAAAGCATTGCCTTCGGGTAATCCCAGATTATTACCATAGGTAATGGTAGTAAAGAAGTTCTTATTCTTTTCAATAACGAGTGTAAAGGTAGTGGTCTGTTCCCCTTTTACGTTTTTGGCTTTTACAGCTACTGTATGGGTACCTACAGGAATCGTATTACCTTTCTTTGCAGTGATGGTACCTGTTGTCGCATCGATATTCAGTTGTCCCTGAAGTTCAGCAGCCAGTTCACCTAATTCAAAGGTTACTTCGTCACCTTTGAATGCGTCTGTATGTGCAATGGTGAATGGGGTTGCCTGTGTTTTTGTTACATTCTCATAGGTAAAGTTTTCAATCGGAGCAATAAAACCAACTACTTCCAATGTGAATACACCTTCGAATACTTTATCTGCTTCTTCTGTTGTATTATAGATGTTTTTTACATTTACATCTATAACATAGGTTTCGTCTGCTTTGAAACCATGTCCTTCTGCTACAGAAATGACACCTGTTGAAGCATCAATTTTAATCTTATCAGTGGCAGGAGTTATATTGGCAATGCGATAAACAACGCCTTCCAATGAACCTTTTAGTGTAGGTACATTGGTGGTGTATGAAGTAGGGCCTTCGGTAGCTTCTTCCATTTTACCTTTATTGGGAGTATAGGTCAGAGCTAATGGTTTAGAAGTGATGTTAAAGGTCACAGCATCTGCAAAAATACCTTCTCCGGCTTCTGTCTGTAGCTTTAACGCTACTTTATAGATGCCCGGTAGAATATCGCCTTCATAGTTCTTATTAATGCTGACTTCACCATTTGCGTTAATAGTGAAGTAGTCTTTGAAACCACTTTCTGCAATGGAGTATTTGCTGATAGATACATGTTCACCTTCCGTTTTTACTTGTGCTTTGGCATCTGAAGTCTTCACGTCAGCATAGTCAATTGTCAACAGGTTGGGCTCTACTGTGATACCTTCCGGGACAGGACGCATCATATTGATAGATACGGCATCTGTAAAGTGATATGTCTTTCCGTTGGATACACAGGAGATAGAAAGATGATACAGTCCGACAGCCAGATTATCGCTATTCTTGATTTCTATTTCTCCGGTTGTAGCATCAATAACGAAGCTTTCGGAGTTTACACTTTCATTTTCAAGAATAATTTTAGTAATTGTAAAGTCTGCCGGAGTCGCACCAATATAGGTCGGGGCGCTTATTTTTGCATTCATTGAAGGGCCGATATCAGTCATTCCCGAATAATAAATTGCAAAAGGAGTCGAATCTGTAGTTTCTGTGTCCGAGCAAGAAGTCCCGGTCAGAATCAGTGACGTAACAGTCAGGATTGCTAAGAAACCTGAGGTTAGCTTTTTAAAGTTCATTGTTTTTAGATCGTTTTTAGTTAGTTTAAAAATGATAGTTAAGGTCTAACATGTGTTCCACAGGTATTGGTGTTTGACTGCTGAACGTGTTAGTAATAGCTGAAAGATAGGTTGCTTCCAACATTTTCATGTCGGAAGATTGTTCATTAGATAAAAGAAAAAGATGTTTCATTCAGGTAATTTGTTAATAAAGATTCTACATGTAATTTTATTATGTAGCAAAGGTATATTAACGCATACTCCCGAATAATTCAGGTTGTAGCAGCTTTATTTAAAAACGACTTTTTTTCTTTTAGTTTTGTGCAGTGAAATATTAGTCTTGTCGAATTACCCCCTTTGGAAGGGGGTAAGAAGTGTCATTATGTAGTATATGGTACGAAGTATAAATATTATCCTTTTCTTTTCTTTATGTATTCTGTAGGCAAACATCCGAAATATTTCTTGAAGCTTGTAGCAAAATAGGAGGGGGTATTAAAGCCTACCATGCTGCTTACTTCAGATACTGTATATCTTCCGTCCTTTAATAGTTTACATGCTTCATTGAAACGGATTTTCCGTATGAAGTCGATAGTAGATTCTCCGGTAATTGCTTTTAATTTCAGATGTAAATTAGAACGGCTCATATTCATTTCGCGTGCAAACTCATCGGTAGAGAATTCAATGTTATCCATATTCTTCTCTACAATAGCCACAGCACGTTTTAGCAATGCTTCATCCATAGCATTGAATGTTATTTTTTCCGGTTCTACTTCCAATGATTTGGAATAACGTTCCAGCATTCTATGTCGCGTACGTAACATATTCTGAATTTTTGTCATCACAATGCTCAGTGAGAATGGTTTCGGAATATAGTCATCTGCACCTACCTGCAATCCTTCCATTTGATCTTTTACTTCACTTTTTGCTGATAGTATGATTACAGGTATGTGGCAGGTTCGTATATTTTGTTTGATGCTTTTGCACAGTTTAATACCATCCATTACCGGCATCATAACATCTGTCACTACTACGTCTACATCTTTTTCTTTCAGTATTTCCAAAGCTTCTTCGCCATTATATGCTCCAATTGTATTGAACAGTTCGGATAACCCTTGATTCAGATAGTGAAGGATTTCTTTATTATCTTCTACAATTAAGATTGTTCCTCGTTTCTTGTCACCCGTTTCCACCACTTCTTTTTCTACGGTTGCCGTATCAATGAAGTACATATCTTTCGGATTGGTAGTGTGCACTTTGACTTCTTCCTCCATATCTGAAGCTAATTCTGCCGGATTGTATATTGCCGGATCCTGTGGCAGGTAAACAGAGAATGTACTTCCTTTACCTTCTTCACTTTCCAGCTCTATATGCCCATGATGTAGTTCTACCAGCCTTTGTACCAGTGAAAGACCGATACCACTCCCCATATGTTCGCTTTCTATTTGATAGAAGCGCTCAAATATTTTAGCTTGTTTATTGATAGGAATACCTATTCCCGTATCGCTAACCTGCAATAACAGAAAGTCGTTTTCCTTTTTCAGTGTTACTGTAATACTTTGTCCTTCCTGCGTGTATTTGAAGGCGTTTGAAAGCAGATTATTTACAATCAGTTCAAGATAGTTTGTATCGAAGAGCATTTCTTTTTCTTCTACTTCCGAATGCAAAGTATAATGAATCTTTTTCTGTTTAGCCAGCTTATCGTAGAATAAGAAGTTATCTTCTATTAGTTGGTGTGCATTTCCCATTCTTGCTTTCAGCTCAAACACTCCCAATTCTGCTCTACGGTAATCCATTAATTGATTTACCAGATAGAGCAGGCGGTTGGCATTACGCTGTATATAATCTAACTGGTTACGCGTCCATCGGTCACTAATGCGACTGATGATTTCTTGCAGTGGTGCCATTATTAACGTTAGTGGAGTACGCAATTCATGAGATATATTGATAAAGAAGCGCATCTTCATCTGATTAATTTCCTCCTGATGCTCTTTGTCCATTCGTTCCATGACCAATTTGGCTTCCATACTTTTGCGCATCAGGAAGAAGCGGAATACAAACGTAATGAATCCGGTGAATGTAGCAACAAATAAAAGAATAGCCCACCACGTTTTATACCATATAGGAAGTACCACGATTTCAAGCTGAGTTGGCGTTTCGTTCCATTTTCCATCACTATTAGCCGCCTTTACGAGAAAGTTGTATGTTCCTTGAGGCAGATTGGAATAGGACACAGGTTGTTTGTCGGTCAGGTAATACCATTCTTTATCATATCCTTCCAATTTGTAGGCAAATGTATTGTGTTGCCCCGAAATATAATTGGATACTACAAAATCCAGTGAAAAAGCCGACTGGTGAGAACTCAATGTTATGCTTTCTGTATCTGCGATGTTGCGTGTCAGTATTTCCGTTTCATCATCCGGGCGCACTATTTTATTGAACAAGCGAAGTCCTGTAATAACCACCGGAGGAGTATATGGATTGTCTATCAGCAATTCCGGCCGGAAAGTCGTGATTCCGGCAATCCCTCCAAAGTACATCTGTCCGGTCGAAGTACGGCAATAAGAAGACGAGTTAAACTGATTACTTTGTATTCCGTCTGTCTGCGTGAAATTGCGGAATTTTTCTGTTTCTGGATTGAAACAAGTCAATCCTCGGTTAGTGCTCATCCACAGACGTCCGAAGGAGTCCTCCAATATCCCATAGAGCACATTATTGGGGAGTCCGTTGGCTGTTGTATAATGCTTTATTGTATTTTTCTTTTCATTATAGCTGTATACTCCTTCACGTGTTCCTATCCAGAACACATCATTTTGTGTTTCATACACGCAGTTGATAAATGCTCCTGCCAACGAAGAGGTTGGTTCAATGAGGTGAAGGGATTCTACTTCTCCGTTTTCTACTTTATAAATGCATAGTCCTTCTTCACCTCCTACCCAAATACGTTGTCGGGAGTCGCGGAAAAGAGTAGTAATGCGGCGGTTGGGAATTTCGTTTCCGTTTTTTTCTTTATCAATGACGGTAAACGAACGTTTTTCCGGATTAAATCGTATGAGTGCCTGGAGGGTCCCTAACCAGAGATTCTGTTCTCCATCCGGTAATATAGCGTATACGTTGTCATCCAGCAACTCGCTGTTTTGCATATTGAAATGCTCGATGCGCCCTGTATTACGTTGGAGCACACTTAGTCCTCCGGCATGTGTACCAATGTATACACGCCCTTGTTTCTCGTCTACATATACTGCTTTTACGTTATTAGAACCAATGCCTTCTTTATTACCTTCTTGCAGAGTGTAGTAAGAGAAACGCTTTGTTTTAGGGTTGTATAGGTTAAGTCCTCCGTCATTGGTTCCTATCCATAGATTGCGTTCGTTGTCTTCAATTATGCAGCTTACTACATTATCGTTCAGCGAATTCTGATAAGGAATTCGTGTGATGTTACGGAAGCGATTCTTTAGGGGGTGATAATAATTGAGTCCTCCGAAGTAGGTACCTAGCCACATACCTCCTTGCGAGTCCATAAAAATGCTACGTACGGAACTTTGTGACAAACTACCGTCTTCTACCGGGTTACTGCTGAAAGACACAAAAGAATCATGCCCTTCATGATAGATGTTCAGGTCATTGAATGTACCGATCCATAATCTGTTTTGTGAATCCAGTGCAAGTGAACGGATAAAATTGGAACTGATGCATTGTGGCGTTCCGGGTGAATGGCGGTAGTTTTTTACTTCTCCTGTTTTGGGATTCAACAAATAGAGCCCGGCGCCTTCGGTTGCCACCCATAAACGGGTAGGGGATTGTAACAAGACAGCTTGTATTTGCTTATTATCCAGTGCATTGGTTACCGTACTTAAGCGTCCTGTACCAATGGAATACTCAAATAATCCATTGTTTGTACCAATATATATATTTTCTCCTTGCCTGCTGATGGTGGAGGCTTTCAGCTGATGCATCTCTGTGCTCAGCTTATTATCTATGAAGCAGGTGTCTTTAACGTTAAATAGCAATAGTCCTTCCTGCGAACTGATGAGGAGTTGTTCCGGATTGATTTCCGCAATGCCGTTTACTTGTGTATTCTTTCCGTTTTTCTTATAGAAGAAATTTCTGAATAAATCTTTTTCTTCATTGTACCATGAAAGTCCGTCTCGCGTACCTATCCATATGCGTCCCTGACTATCGGTCATAACAGTACGGGCTATATCATTGGCTATACTGTGTGGATCAGAAGCGTCATGCTGATAAATAGTAAAATCATATCCATCGAATTTGTTTACTCCATCATAAGTGGCAAACCACATATTTCCTCTTTTATCTTGTGCAATAGAGAAGACGGTGCTTTGCGACAATCCATTGTTAAGTGATATATGAGAAAACTTGATGCTTCCGTTATCATTAGCAGAAAGTGTCATTATTCCTATTGCAGAGAATAATATAAATAGATAAATACGTTTGATAAAACTCATCCTGATATATTCAAATACAATTAATTACATTAATTATTTTAAAACTATTCATTCACAAAGATAATAATAACGGATGGTATTATACTATTTCTTTGATAACAAATAACATTTCTATGTTGTTAAGGGGGGGTAGAAAACAAAAATAGGAAGAAAACGAAGTCGTCTTCTCCCTATTTGATTCTATTAAAAACTGATGAAGTGTTTCGTATTGGCGAAAGGAACTTCTTTGGAATTAATATCCCGGATTCTGAGAAACAGAACCTAATGTTTCGCGCACTTCACGGGCTGGGATAGGATATAACTCATGCTTTCCGCTGACAAACCGTGAACCGGCTGCGTAAGTGTAGTTACTTCCTAATCCTTCCTGGCCATTGTAGTAGCTTAGGAAATTCTGAGAAGTGGTTGCTATTGTTTCTTTCAGGAGATTCCAACGGATAAGATCGAGCCGACGGTTACCTTCGAAGCAGAGTTCACGTCCGCGTTCGGCTACAATGAAGTTAAAGAAGTCATCTTTTCCGGCGAAGTCACTTGTTTTCAGGTCTACATCTGCGTTTACTGTTAAATAGGGTTTTCCAAAAGCGCGGCGGCGTACTTGGTTAACACGTTCAATGGCTAAATCATTCGGACCGTCATTCAGTTCGTTTTCAACTTCTGCACTCATCAACAGAACGTCGGCATATCGAAGTAATGGGAAGTTTACATCGGTGTTGTTATTGTCTTTGATAGCAGCTGTTTGCCAGTTACGGCGCCACTTGCCTGGTGACCAGTTCTGACTGTTCTTTTCGGCTATTTCTACAATTTTACTATTGGCATTGATACTGAATGTGGCTACTGCTACATCCCGGCGTAAATCTTTCTCATCAAAAGTCTCATAAAAGAATTTATGTGTTTTGATGAATGAATTGGCTCGTCCATAAATGGAATTTACATTAATTTCAGGACCGTTGTATGTTCCCATATTGCTGGCGCCAGCGTTCTGTCCGGTTGGATTGTAGAATGATATTTCGCAGATATTTTCAAACGGATCGTATTTTAGTTCACACATGTTGCGGAAGTTCTTTTCATATCCACTGGAGTATGTACCGTCTGCGTCGATCAGCCCATGTTTGCCAGAAGATATCAATTCGTTTAAAACTGTTTGTGCTGCCTGGTAGTATTCTTTATAATTACCGGGACGTTTGATTGATTTATCCTGATAAAGTGAATATCCTCCGCGGAATAAATAAGCCCGTGCCAGTAATCCCATGGCTGCTCCTTTTGAGAGTCTTTCTCCTTTCTGGTTACTGTCATCACACCACAACAGGCCCGGTATTGCTTCTTTTAAATCAGTTATAATTTGTGCATACACTTCATCCCGGTCTGTTTTTGGGAGTTTAAAGTTATCCCCGTCTTTTGATGGATCAAGCTTCAAAGGTACATCTCCCCAAAGGCGCACCAGGTCGAGGTAACACATAGCACGCATACATTTGGTCTGAGCTACCAACCGATTGAATACCAACTGGTCACTTTCTCCATTAATTACCACATTGTCTTTTTGGTCTAGAATTGTATTGGCGCGATCTATTCCCTGATAATACAACTCCCAGGAGCTTTGTAACCAAGAGTGTTCTGCATAGGCATTATAGTGGCCTAAGTCGCGGGCAACATGACCTGTACCAGCTCCCTTTACGTGAGCGATGTCTGTGTCACAATCTCCGTATACCTGCCAGTATTGTCCGTAGGTAGTGATACTGCTGAAAGTTTCGTATATACCGTTGACAGCCATTTCCATTTTGCCAGTAGTATCGAAGTAGGTATCTGCGCTGTATTTTCCGTAAGTTTCTTCTTCTAGCTGATCAAGACAAGAGGTAGAAATAACTCCTGTGAAGAGAGCGAATGCACTTACTTTTATTATATTTACTATTCTATTTGTTTTCATAATTTCAAATTATTATCAGGTTAAAATGAAAGATTTAATCCGAATACGAATGACAAGCTTCTTGGATAAGCACCCCAGTCAACGCCTGGAGTCAGACCTCCGTTCGGTTTGGTATTAACTTCCGGATCATAACCAGAGTAACCAGTAATGGTAAACAGATTGTATGCAGAAGCATACACACGAAGGTTGCTGATATATGCTTTTTTCAGCCATGTTTTCGGGAACGTATAACCGAAAGTGACATTGTTCAGGCGTAAGAATGAAGCGTCTTCTACATATCCGGAATGGAAAGCTAAATTGCTGGATCCTTCAATGGATGCATAGTTTGCATTACGGTTGAGGATGGCGAGTTTTTCAGGATCTTTGAAAACATTGGCACCTGTACCGTCAATATACGTGAAACGTTCGGCTGCATTCGCTAATGAATTACGGTTCTTGTTATTCATTTTGGTAAAATACATCTTATTAGCGTTGTACACATCACCACCAATCTGGAAATTCAGACCGATAGAAAGATCGAAACCTTTGAAAGTGAAGTTGTTGATAAATCCACCGATAATATCCGGAGTTGCATTTCCGATCACGGTTTTATCATCCGAAGTGATACCTTTCACACCGTCTGTATCTTTAAATTTCCAGTATCCGGGTTGTATGCTGGCATCATAAGAATTGCCTTCTCCGTTCAGTACATATCCGCCGTTACCGCTGTTTGCAGCATTGTCCCAGTGGAAATCTTCCACCATATAGATTCCTTTTCCGTCCAGCTGATAGCCGTACATCTGTCCCATGGATTGTCCTACAGCGATGATGTAATCGTCATCGTTAAATTCAGATACAGTTGACCATCCGGAACGTTCAGTGAAATAATCTGCATCGGCCAGAGCTACAATCTTATTCTTGTTGTGAGCAAAGTTCAGGTTACTTTCCCAAGTGAAGTTTTTGTTTCTGATATTAATGGTATTAATAGAAACTTCAATACCACGATTGCGCGTTTCACCTACATTCTTCATAACGGTTGTATATCCTGATAATCCGGGAAGTTTTGAATTCAACAACAGATCTTTGGTCTGGTTATTATAGATATCGATCGTAGCCTGAATACGTTGATCAAGGAAGCCCATTTCAAGACCTAAGTTGGCTGTAATGTTAGTTTCCCATTTGAGGTTCGGATTGGGAAGCTGTGAACTTGCATAAGTCGGTACTAATTGATCTTCATAACTGGTGTTGCCGGAGCCCATGATGGCTAATGAACGGTAACTACCGATATTGTCATTACCTGCCATACCATATCCGAATCTAACTTTCAGATTTGAGAATACATTCAGATTTTTGATGAAATCTTCTTCAGAAGCACGCCATGCGACAGAACCGGCAGGGAATACTCCCCATTTATTGTTCTTACCGAAACGATTGGAACCATCGGCACGAACGGTTACAGTAGCAAGATATTTACTTTTGTAGTTATAGTTGGCACGTCCGAAGAAAGATATTTTACGGTATTTATAATGGGTAGTAGAAGGTACATTAGGGTTCGTTCCCAATGAGAAATCGTCAAAACCAAAGTTTACATCAGGGAAATTGGTATTTGTCACTGACAATGTTTTTGTTTCGAGCATATAGTCTTCCTGACCTACCAATACATCAAATGAATGTCCGTTCTTAAGTTTCGGGGTATAAGTCACGGTGTTGTTATATTGCCAGCCGTTATAGTCATTGATGTTCTTTGTTCCGTAAGGAGCTCCACTATTAATAGCCTGGCGACTCTGTGCCTGATAGAATACATCATTATTCAGGCGACGTTCACGAAGACCTACAGAACCGCGATAGATGAGATTGTCTAATATTTTAAACTGTACTTCTCCGTTGATTTGTAGACTCTTATTTTCTTTAGTACGTTCTTCTGCCTGAATGGAGATCAATGGGTTTTGCATCTGGTTACCACTGTCTTCATCAGTAATCGGGTCACGTTGGAGGGTTAACAAATCAGAGTCGTTACCATATTTACCAATAACAGGACGATATTGGAGGATATGCTGCATACGGCTGAAATATCCGGATTCGTTCAGAGAACCCAATCCTTCAGAAGTTTCGTTGCTGTAGTTAGCATTGAAGGTGACTTTTAACCGCTTGTTGACATCCTGTGTAAATTTAGCACGGATATTGGTACGGGCAAAACCACTTCCCTTCATAATTCCATCATCACTGGTACGTGCTATTGAAATGTTGTAACTGGAAGTCTTGGTTCCTCCACTGATACTTACTTTGTGGTTTTGAGAAATAGGGCTGTTACTGCCGAATACTTCATCCTGCCAGTCTATACCTGCACGATTGCCATAAACACTTGGAATATTTTGATAAGCTGCATACATCTGATCCAAAATGGTACCCCCGTTTTCATCATAAGGGTCTGCATAATATTTCAGATAAGTTTGTTTGTCGGAGTCTGCACCGATCATTGCACGTTCATATTCCAATTTTGCGAATTGTTCTGTGCTGAGAAGGTCAATTCTCTTTGTCAGTTTCTTGAAACCTACATACATGTCATAGCTAACGGTCGCTTTGCCTTCTTTACCGGATTTTGTTGTAATAAGGATTACACCGTTTGCTCCTGCAGAACCATAAATGGCTGTTGATGATGCATCTTTCAATACATCAATAGATTCAATATCACTCGGATCGAGTCCGTTCATGCCATTCTCACTTTGGAAACCATCTATAATATATAGAGGTTCATTACTCTGTGTGATTGACATTCCACCACGTACACGTACTGAAATTTCTGCATCGGGGGAACCTTGAGATTGAATTACCTGCACACCGGCTATTTTACCAGCTAATGCCTGTGTTACACTGGAAACCGGTATTTTACTTAATTCACCTCCCTGAACGGAAGAAACGGAACCAGTTAAATCGCGACGCTTAGTGGTAGCATAACCAATTGCTACAACTTCGTCCAGTTGAATAGAGTTGGGGACTAGAGTCACATTGATCTGGCTACGACCGTTGACCGGAATTTCTTGTGTATCCATACCTATATAGGTAAATACCAGTACGTCTTTTGCTGCGTTATTTACCTTTAATGAGTATTTCCCATCGATATCAGTGATGGTACCTGTGCCGGTGGCACCTTTTATAACTACATTGGCACCAATTACTTCAAATCCGTCACTGTCTATTACTTTACCTGTAACAGTAAGGCTCTGTGCCTGTATGTTAAGGCCGACAAATAGAAAAATTGCCGTGAAAAGGAATTTTTGAAAATTTTCCATAACAATTAAATAAAGGTTGTACTTTGAATTTTTATTCTGTCCAAAAATATTGCAAATCTCTAAAACGATTAATTCCTATTGTCTTTAGTTTATTTAAAAATCGCTTTATGTCTTTCACTTTTGTTCATAACTCTTTCATTTATGTCTAAAAAATGTGCTAAGAGCTTAAACTATTCTATTTTTATATAGATTTGGTGATAGATATTCTGTAGATAATCACCGTTTTTTTTCTCTTTTTGTGGTATGTTTTTTAACGTGTTCGATATGAGATTGATTCAGATATCCATCGTTTTTTCGTGTATAGAGGGATTAGCTTGGTTGGTGAGTAAAAATACCTCTTCCTCTCTCTACATTTTATGAACAGGCTGATTGAGTTTTATGTGAGGAGAACGTGTGCCAAATTGTAGTATACAGAGGAAAATCTTACTTTATCACAAAGCTACTGATTTGATACGTTCCACACATTGTTTTTTTGTTGCATTAACATTGTTAACGTCGCTTTTTTAACAAGATGAGGTTTATATGCAGATTGTACACTTTAATACCTCAATATTGTACAATCTTGCCATGCAAAAGTGTACAATATTGAGGTATTAAAGTGTACAATCTTATATTTCTTAAAAATAGAGCTTGCTAGTCTTTGATTATCATTGATTTATGATTCGTAAACGTACTGTGCTCTATACTGAATTTCACTTTGTGTGAATGTCTGTAATTGTTCTTTTCGCAACCAAATATTCAAGCAATGATTGCCAAGTACAAAAAAACTTATGCCAGACTTCCTATTTCATCCAGATTCTTTTGGATGTCTTCATCACTGAGTGAGTAATTCACCAAGTCTCCTGCCAGGAACTTATCGTATGAGGGCATATCGATAAGTCCGTGACCGGAAAGGTTGAACAGAATAACTTTCTCTTCACCTGTCTCTTTACATTTGTTTGCTTCACGGATAGCAGCAGCGATAGCGTGACAAGATTCCGGGGCAGGAATAATACCTTCGACTTGTGCAAATAAGCAACCGGCTTCAAAAGATTCTAGCTGCTTGATGTCTACTGCTTCCATCAGTCCGTCTTTCAACAATTGAGAAACAATAACGCCTGCACCATGATAACGAAGACCACCGGCATGAATGTTGGCTGGAGCGAAGTTGTGTCCTAATGTAAACATGGGAAGCAACGGGGTATATCCGGCTTCGTCTCCAAAATCATACTGAAATTTACCACGTGTCAGTTTGGGACAGGAAGCTGGCTCGGCTGCAATAAAACGGGTTTTTTTACCGTCTAGAATGTTGTGACGCATGAAAGGGAAAGCGATACCTCCAAAGTTTGAACCGCCTCCAAAGCAAGCAATCACCATATCGGGATATTCTCCTGCCATCTCCATCTGTTTTTCGGCTTCCAGTCCGATGATTGTTTGATGAAGTGTAACATGGCTAAGTACAGAGCCGAGGGTATATTTACAGTTCGGAGTGGTACGGGCAAGCTCGATAGCTTCGGAAATGGCTGTACCCAATGAACCCTGATAATTGGGATGGGCGGTCAGTATATCTTTTCCGGCACGGGTAGACATAGAAGGAGAGGGAGTGACCTGTGCTCCGAAGGTTTGCATGATACTACGACGATAGGGCTTCTGTTCATAACTGATTTTCACCTGATAAACGGCAGCTTCCAGCCCGAAAAGCCGGGCAGCATAAGCAAGAGAAGCTCCCCATTGTCCTGCACCTGTTTCCGTGGTTACATTGGTTACTCCTTCCTGTTTGCAATAGTAAGCTTGCGGGATAGCAGAGTTTAATTTGTGTGAACCCATTGGGCTGACACTTTCATTCTTAAAATAGATATGTGCCGGAGTTCCCAGAGCTTTTTCCAGTCCATAAGCACGTACCAGCGGAGTACTACGGTAGTATTTATACATTTCGCGTACCTCTTCGGGGATCTCGATCCAGGCATCAGTCTGGTTCAACTCCTGACGTGAGAGTTCTTCTGCAAATATGGGAAAAAGGTCTTCTGCTTTTAAAGGTTGCTTTGTACCGGGGTGTAAAGGAGGCATCGGCTTGTTTGCCATGTCAGCCTGAATATTGTACCAATAGTGTGGAATTTCTTCTTCGGGTAGTAGGTACCTCTTTGTCTTGTTACTCATGATATTGTAAATTTTAATATTTTGATTGCCAAAAATAGGTATAATTTTTAATACAACGATTAAATAGTCAACAAAGAATCGAATTTGTTGTTATTTTAATTAAGTTTGCACCTTCACACATTGACACATTATTTATCATGAAAATTTATCATAAAATATTGTTGTATCAGAATAAGTTACTACAGCCTTATGTTCGTGTTTTGCTCAGGCTAATAGCTGCTTTTACTTATGTAGCCTCATTACTATTGATAGTAGGAGTAGTTTATGAACATGGGTTTCCACTTTCAAGTGTGGATGTGGAGCATCTTAAAATATTATATAAGGCTGTCTGGATTATCTTTTTGATAGATGTGACCTTGCACTTCCTGTTGGAATACAGAGATACAAAAAAGAATTATCGTAAACTGGCATGGGTGTTGAGTGGCTTACTTTATCTGACACTCATTCCCGTTATTTTCCATCAACCTGAGGAGAGTGGGGCGATTCTTCATTTTTGGGAATTCCTGAACAGTAAGTTTTATCATGTAACCCTTTTATTACTTTTTTCTTTTCTTAATTTGTCTAATGGTCTGGTACGGCTGTTAGGACGCAGGACGAATCCTTCATTAATTCTGGCGGTGAGTTTTCTGGTGATTATACTGATAGGTACGGGATTGTTATTACTGCCACGTTGTACGGTAGAGGGAATATCTATTTCGTGGGTGGATGCATTGTTTACTTCAACAAGTGCAGTGTGTGTGACAGGTCTTGTGCCGGTGGATGTATCTGCTACTTTTACCCCCTTGGGACTTACGGTGATTATTCTGTTGATACAGGTCGGTGGGTTGGGAGTAATGACATTGACCAGTTTCTTTGCTATGTTTTTCATGGGAAATACTTCGTTGTATAATCAATTGGTGGTACGTGATATGGTGAGTTCTAATTCATTGGGTTCATTACTATCCACACTGTTGTATATATTGGGTTTTACGTTAGTGATAGAGGGTATGGGAATGCTGTCTATCTGGCTGGGCATTCATGGTACATTGGGGATGGACCTGCAGGAAGAGTTGGCTTTCTCTGCTTTTCATTCCATCTCGGCATTTTGTAATGCCGGATTCTCTACCCTTCCGGGTAATCTGGGTAATCCGATGGTGATGACCGGGCATAACTCTCTGTATATTTCTGTTTCTTTATTGATTATTTTGGGTGGTATTGGGTTTCCTATCCTGGTGAATTTTAAAGATATTGTGCTTTACCATTTGCACCGTTTCTGGAAGTTTGTGCGTACACTTAAACTGGATAAACATAGAGTACAGCATCTTTATAATCTGAATACGAAAATTGTATTGATTATGACTTTCCTGCTTCTCGTATTGGGTACACTCGCCATTGCCGCCTTTGAATGGAATGGCTCTTTTGCCGGTATGTCTGTAGCGGATAAGTGGACACAGGCATTTTTCAATGCTACCTGTCCGCGAACGGCAGGGTTCAGCAGTGTGGATCTGACAAGCCTGAGTATACAGAGCATATTGATTTATATTTTGCTGATGTGGATAGGTGGTGCAGCACAATCTACGGCAGGTGGAGTCAAAGTCAATGCTTTTGCCGTTGTAGTGATGAATCTTATGGCAGTGCTGCGTGGTACAGATCGTGTAGAAGTTTTTGGGCGTCAGCTTTCACATGATTCGATCCGTCGTTCTAATGCAACGGTAGTTATGTCTCTTGGGGTGTTGTTTCTGTTTGTATTTATATTGAGCATAATGGAACCTAAAATGTCGATTATGACACTAACGTTTGAGTGTGTATCGGCATTGAGCACAGTAGGATCGAGTCTGAATGCCACGCCCTTACTTCGGGATGAGAGTAAGTTATTGGTGGCTTTGTTGATGTTTGTAGGTCGCGTAGGATTAATAACACTAATGCTGGGCATTGTGAGACAAAAGAAAAATACGAAATATCGTTATCCGAATGATAACATAATAATAAATTGAATAATATGTCAATTGGCACATTATTCAATCGGTACATTAAAAAAATATTGATATGAAATACATTATTATTGGTCTGGGAAATTATGGGCATGTGTTGGCAGAAGAGCTTTCTGTATTAGGGCATGAAGTGATAGGTGCGGATATCAGTGAAAGCAGGGTAGATAGTATTAAAGATAAGGTAGCTACTGCTTTTGTAATTGATGCAACAGATGAGTTATCGTTAGCAGTACTTCCGCTCAATAGTGTGGATATTGTGATAGTGGCAATCGGAGAGAATTTCGGTGCTTCCATTCGTGTAGTAGCGTTGCTAAAGCAAAAGAAGGTGCAACATATCTATGCGCGTGCTATTGATGCGGTACACCGTTCGGTATTGGAAGCTTTTAATCTGGAAAAAATACTGACTCCGGAAGAAGATGCAGCGCGTAGTCTGGTACAATTGCTGGATTTTGGAACTAATATGGAAGCATTCCGGGTAGATTCAGAATATTATGTGGTGAAGTTCTCTGTGCCGGAGAAATTTATCGGATATTTTGTCAATGAACTTAATCTGGATGAGGAGTTTCATCTAAAGTTGATAGGGTTGAAACGAGCAAATCGGATAGAGAATTGCTTAGGGATTTCACTGACGGAACACAGCATAGTAAATGAGCTTCCTGAAAATGATAAGATACAGGAAGGAGATGAATTGGTGTGTTATGGTAAATACAGAGACTTCCAGAAGTTCTGGAAGGCATTATAACATTAAAGTTAATAATGGGCATTGTCTGCCACGTAGCTTTCTTCTGTGTATAAAACGTTATAAAGTTCAGACTTAGGTTTTATTATACTCTAAAAAATATTCCTTGTTATTTTCGTTTTCAGAAAATAGCAAGGAATGTATATTTTAAGTGAGTTATTATTTATCTGTTAGCTTTCAGAGCTTCTTCCAGATCGATACCCAGTGCTTTGGCAACGCCTGCTCCATATGCCGGGTCTGCTTTATAGCAATTACGTACGTGACGTTGTTTAATGAAGAGTTCGGAATCTCCCATGGCACGCGCTGTGTTTTCAAACAGTAGCTGTTGCTCATCTGCCGGCATTAGTCGGAAGAGATCGCCTGGTTGGCTGTAATAATCGTCATCATACTCCCGTTCATTATAATTATAAATATCACCATGAACCTTCAAAGGTGGTTCTTTCTTTTCAGGCGAGTCTTTCCATTCGCCATAACTGTTGGGTTCATATCCTTTGGTAGCACCATAATTACCGTCTACACGCATAGAGCCATCGCGATGGTAGGAATGGAACGGACAGCGAGGTTTGTTAACCGGTATCTGTTCCGAATTAACGCCCAGGCGATAACGCTGTGCATCTCCGTAGGAGAACAAACGGCCTTGTAGCATTTTGTCGGGAGAGAATCCAATACCTTCTACAATGTTTATCGGATTGAAGGCAGCTTGCTCTACTTCTGCAAAATAGTTCTCAGGATTACGGTTCAGTTCAAGAATGCCTACGTCTTGTAGCGGAAAGTCTTTGTGTGGCCATACTTTAGTCAGGTCAAATGGGTTGATGCGGTAATTGTCTGCTTCTTCTTCCGTCATCACTTGAATCTGGAACAGCCATTTTGGATAATCACCTTTTTCAATACTTTCGAATAAATCGCGTTGGTGTGATTCACGGTCTTTGGCAACAATGGCTTCAGCTTCCTGGTCAGTCAGATTCTTGATACCTTGCAGGGTACGCAGATGGAATTTTACCCAGATACGCTCGTTTGCGGCGTTATAGAAACTATAGGTATGGCTGCCGAATCCATGCATATGACGGTAGGAATAAGGAATGCCACGCGGGCTCATAGTGATGGTTACCTGGTGTAATGCTTCGGGTAGCAGTGTCCAGAAATCCCAATTACTGTTAGGGCTACGCATGTTTGTTTTTGGATCTCGTTTGATGGCATGATTGAGGTCAGGAAACTTCAGAGGATCACGTAAAAAGAATACCGGGGTATTGTTTCCTACCAGGTCCCAGTTACCTTCTTCCGTATAAAATTTCATGGCAAAACCACGAATATCACGTTCTGCATCGGCAGCTCCGCGTTCACCGGCTACGGTAGAGAAGCGGACAAAACACTCTGTTTTCTTTCCTATTTCGCTGAATATGGCCGCACGGGTATACTTTGTAATGTCATGCGTTACAGTAAATGTTCCGTAAGCTCCGGAACCTTTGGCATGCATACGTCTTTCAGGGATTACTTCCCGGTCAAAATGAGCGAGTTTTTCAATTAACCATGGATCTTGCAAGGTGATAGGGCCACGAGGACCTACTGTCTGTGAATTCTGATTGTCGGCAACAGGGCGGCCGTTGGTAGCTGTAAGTTTCTTTTCTTCCATAAATGTGTAGTTTGTGAGAGTTTATAAATATATAACAAAGATAGGGGAGATTTGCTCACTTGTCAAACAGATATTTTCTATGAGAAAATAGAAAAAAACGATAAGGTTTGTAAAGATGCAGAGGAATCGTTTATTAATTGTTAAAAAAGTGAGAACAGACTAAACTTATTGGGTTTCAGTGAGTCGTATATTCAGTTGCAACAAAAAAACTGATAATTAATCAACTTAAAAGCAAAAGTCAGTATGAAAAGAATAGTATTTTTAATGGTTACCCTCTTTCTGATGGGTAGTGTAGTGATGGCACAGGGACAACGGGGCGAACATAAGAAAATGACTCCGAAAGAACGTGCGGAACAAATGACAGAACGTATGGTTAAGGAATACTCTTTGAACGATACGCAGAAGAAACAATTGTTTGAAGTAAATCTTGCACAGTGTGAGAAGATGGGAGATCGTGCTTCGATGCGTCCGCAGAGAGATGGAAAGAAAGCACCTGAAATGACGAAAGAAGAACGTGAAAAGATGCGTGCAGAGATGAAAGCTAACAGTGAGGCTTACAATGCGCAGCTGCAAAAGATAATGACTAAAGATCAATATGCTTCTTATACCAAGAAGCAGGCTGAACGTGAACAGCGGATGAAGGATGGACGCAGACAGAAAAAGTAGCTTAACTTTCAACCTTGAATTCTTGTGTATATCCGGCTCTTTTTGTTCCTTTGTCGTCATAAATTAAAGAACGGATTAAAGATGAAGAGATTCATATATTTGTTTATTCTGTCACTGTTAGCAGGGTTAACTGCTTGTGGCGGTGGAAGTAAAAAAACGGATGAAGGTTCATTGATCCTCATGCAGGATAGTGTAGATAGCCGGGGATTGCAGCGTATGCAGGTATCGAAAGCCGAAGTGGATATTAAATTTAAGGGGAAGAATTACCGCTCTTTTATTTCTCGTACTCCTGATGAGAACCTGCCGCTTGTGAAGAATGAGATGGGGAATACTTTTGTTGACAACAAGATTCAGCTCCGTTTGACCCGTGGCAATGAGCAGGTCTTTAATATGACTTTTACAAAGAAGAACTTTTCTTCTATTGTAAGTGATGATTTCTTGTCGAAATCTATTCTTGAGGGGATGGTGTATAATAAGACTACACCTCAAGGTATTGTCTATGCGGCCAGTGTGTGTTATCCGCAGACAGACTTGTATGTTCCTATCTCTATAACGATTACTGCCGATGGTAAGATGACAATGGAAAAGGAGGAGTTGCTGGAGGAAATATATGAAGAAGACAGTATTTAAACTCTCTGATATGTTTTGACAGCATATTTACACAAATATGATAATTTTTAAAACAATTGAAAGGTAGCCCTGTGGCTACCTTTTGTACTTTAGCGGAGTCAATAAATTTTATAAATATGATGAACACACAACTTTATTTATGCTCCGCAGCTTTGCTGCTGACTGCTGCTCAGACCAAAGCAGCCGATAAGCAAAAAGAACGGCCAAATATTCTTTGGCTTACTTTTGAAGACACGAGCTCTTATGAGTTTGGTTGTTATGGAAATGCGCAAGTACATACGCCCAATGTAGACGGACTGGCTTCTAAAGGGATACAGTTTATGAATGCATGGTCGGTGGCACCACAAAGTTCTGCTGCGCGTTCTTCGCTTATTACCGGATGTTATTCCAGTACATATGGTATGGATGTTCACCCGGTACCCTATGATACTCCGGAGAATATCTTTTTCCCACAATGGTTGAGGGATGCCGGTTATTATTGTACGAATAATAGCAAGACACACTATAACTCGACTACAGATAATAAGATCTGTTGGGATGAATGCACAAAAACGGCTTCTTATAACAGTCCTAAACGTGAAAAAGACCAACCTTTCTTTGCAGTATACAATACGGTTACCTCTCATATGGGGCGTGTACGTACCTTTCATATGGATGGGCGTCGTGATTATACAAAGGAAGGTATTTATCCTGATAAACTGATCCTCCCGCCTCATGTGCCCGATCTTCCGGAAGTACGTTCTGACTATGCCGGACATTTGGAGCTGCTCAGGATGTGGATACATGGGTCGGCTTTTTCCTCAAGGATCTGAAGGAACACGGTTTGGAAGATAATACCATCATCTTTGTATTCAGTGATCATGGAGGTTGTCTGCCTCGTGGCAAAGGATATTTATATGAGACAGGTTTACGGGTGCCATTGGTTGCTTATTTCCCCGAGAAATGGAAACATCTGGCTCCGGTAACAGCGGGAACAAAAGATAGTACGCTGATTAGTTTTGTGGACTTAGGGCCTACTGTTCTGAGTTTGGCAGGTGTGAAGCCTCCTAAATATATGCAGGGAAAGGCACTGATGGGAAAATATGCTTCTAAGGAGAAGACTACGATGCAATTTGCGTTGGCTGCCAATCAGTTGCATCATTTTATGCCGGTACGTGCAGCTATGGACGGACGTTATAAGTATATCCGCAGTTATATACCTTACCGCCAGTTTGCATTACGTAATTATTATCAGTGGGGTATGCCTTCCAATAAAGCTTGGGATAAATGGGTAATGGGTGGCCATAATACGAATCCTGACTGGAAGCAGACGTTTGAACATCATCCGGCAGAGATGTTATTCGATTTGGATAATGATCCGTTTGAATTGAATGATCTGGCTGCCAAACCGGAATATCGGGAGGTACTGCTTCGTTTTCGTAAGGGAATGTCCGATCATATTCGTGAGACAAAGGATCTGGGATTCTTTATTCCTACTTCCCGTGAGAATGTAGTCTTATATGATAAGGTACGTAAGGAGAAATATCCGTTGAATGACTTATATGCTTTGGTGGAATTGGCAGGTGTAGCAACTGCTGCTGATGTGCCGGTATTTGAAAAAGCACTGGCCAGTGCATATCCCGAAATGCGTTATTGGGCTGCCGTAGGCTTGGCTCAGTTAGGTATAAAAGGAGAGTTGAAAACTTGTCCGGCTGCGTTACTTGCACTATTGGATGATAAAGATGCTTATATAGCTTGTGAGGCTGCCTATGCTGTTTCTTATCTGGGTGAGACAGAAAAAGGGGTAAAACGTCTGAATTATCCGCAGAATGAAGCGGATAGAAAGATAGGATATTCATTGTTGGAGTGCCTGTCTTTGGATAAGGCGATGCACCTGCGGTACGGGTACATTTGGCCGATTTGAAAGAGAAAGCTGAAAAACTTCCTCGTAAGGCAAATGAAGATGCCGGATTGATGGCACGTGGTATTCTTGTAAATCTGGGAGAGATGGATATAAAAGATTTGCATGGTCCGGAAACATACGAAATGGGATTACAACTGAATCATGGTCGCAGACCAATGGTGCCACTTCCTAATTGATAAGAATGTAAATTTTCAATAAGTAAATAATATATGAACAAAATTGTTTTTTCTTTTTCTCTGCTGGTTGTAAGTACAGCGATGCTTACTGCTCAAAATGCAAAGCTGATTCCTTTGACGGAACGTGTGAATGTACAGGCTGATTCAGCACGTATCAATCAGGTTATTGATGGTTGTTGGGTAGCTGTTGGTACAGACAAACCACATTCCATTCAACGGGATTATACCATTCCTTTTAATGGAAAGCCCTCTTATCGTTTTGAGCTTAAAACGGAGGACAATACTTTGGAAGGATATGCTAAAGGTGAGACTAAGGGCCGTGCGGAGTTTTCTTATTGTTATGCTACATCTGCTGATTTTAAAGGACAACCTGCAAGTGTTTATGAAAATGCGCAGAAGACCAAAACCGTTTATCATCATGGAAAAGGTATATGTCCGCAAGGTGCTTCACGTGATTATGAGTTTTCAGTTTATATTCCCTCCGCATTGAACAGAGATGTATCTACTATCTTTGCTCAATGGCACGGAATGCCGGACCGTACTTTGGTTTCTACTCCTGATGGCGAAGTGAAGAAGCTTACTACAGAGGAGTTTTTGGAGCTGTATGACCGGATGATCTTTAAGAAAAATGTAGCACATGATAAGGTGCCGGTACTTGACAAACAAGGTAATCCGAAAAAGGATAAAGATGGTAACGTTGTTTATAAAGCAGGCAAGGCCAATGGTTGGTTAGTAGAACAAGGTGGCTATCCTCCACTTGCTTTCGGATTTTCCGGAGGATACTTTTATATAAAAGCGAACTCTGATCGTAAATGGCTTACTGATAAAACGGATCGTTGTAATGCCAGCGCTGAGAAATCTCAGATAATGAAGCCCGTCACTTCCAAATACAAAGCATCTACTATTGCCTATAAAATGCCGTTTGCAGAGTTTCCTAAAGACTGCTGGATTACATTCCGCATACATATTGACTGGACTGTTTATGGTAAAGAAACCGAAACGATTGTAAAACCCGGTATGCTGGATGTACAGATGAGTTATACGGAAAAAGGCAAACAGATAAATCGTCATATTGTGGATAATGAAGAAATTCTTATTGGCCGTAATGATGAGGATGGGTATTACTTTAAATTTGGAATTTATCGTGTAGGAAATAGTACTATACCCGTGTGCTATAATCTTGCCGGTTATTCAGAGAATTGATACAAGCATTATAATTTTTAGAGTGCAGATTAACACAGAGGGTCGCAGATTTAATTTAAATTTTGTGATCCCTGTGTTAATCTGCATTTTAGTGATAGGACAATTAACTTTTACTATATCTTCATTTTTGTTTTCAGGAATCATACGTTAAAGAATTCAAAAACAATAGTTGTATTCCATTATTCCCAAATCTTTCCAGAATCTCTATCGTTATTTGCATTATCAAGTGATAGAAAACTATATTACTAACATTAAAAAAATAACGATTATGAAAAAGATTTGGTCTCTTCTTGTGATGGCGATTGTAGCTGTTCAATTTGCTTTTGCAGGTGATGTTATTACTAAAGATATTAACCAGTTGCCACTTGCGGCACGTAATTTCATTAATCAGCACTTTACCAGTCCTCAGGTTTCGCACATTAAGATTGATAGTGAAATAATGTCGAAGAAGTATGAGGTACAACTGACAGATGGTACAGAAATAGATTTTGATTCTAAAGGTAATTGGACTGAAGTAGATGCCGGAAAAAAGAAGTTACCTGCAACAATTATTCCCTCTTTTGTGAATGATTATCTGAAGATGAATAATTTCACCAATGAGTTCGTTACCAAAATAGAGCGTGACCGTAAAGGGTATGAGGTAGAGTTGAATACTGATATATCTTTTAAGTTCGATAAGCAAGGTAAATTTCGTAAAGCAGATCATTAATCACTGTTAATAATCTAACCTCAAAGGACTTTAACTATGATAAAAATAAAATTTAGTATTTTGGCTGTCATGTTGATGACAGCCTTATTCTCCTTTAGCTCTTGTAGTGACGATGATGATACTTATTTACCTCCCAATCAGGCTATCATAAATGCATTGAACCAGCTTTATCCCGGTGTGAAAAACATAGAATGGGAGCAGAAAGGTGTTTATTATGTGGCGGATTGTTGGGTAGGAAATGACGAACTCGATGTGTGGTTTGATGCCAATGCCAATTGGATTATGACAGAAATGGATATCTTTTTCGAGAATCTGCCAGTTGCTGTCAGTACTGCGTATCAGGAAGGAAATTACGCCAATTGGGTAATTGATGATTTGACGAAGCTGACTTTCCCGCAAAAGCCGGAAGAATTTGTCTTTGAAGTACAACAGGGAGGGCAGGAACGAGCTTTGTATTATTCAGAATATGGAGGCCTTCTTCGTGAAAAAGACATCTCTGATACAGATAATACCCACTGGCCGGACATTAGTTGACAGTTGACAATTGACAGTTGACAATTGACAATTGATCGTTGACAGTTAGCTGTGCTATATGCTGCATAGCCACTGTCAATTGTCCACTGTCAATTGTCAACTAAATAACTACATTTGCTTGTAATCTTTTGCCAGCCCTCCTTCGCTTGTTTCTTTATACAGAGAAGGCAGGTCATGTCCTGTTTGTTTCATCACTTGTACAACTTTATCGAAGGAGACACGATGCATTCCGTCTGTGAATGAAGAATATAGATTTGCATCCAACGCACGTGCCGCAGCATATGCATTACGTTCAATACAGGGAATTTGTACCAATCCGCAAACAGGATCACAAGTCATACCCAGATGATGTTCTAATCCCATTTCAGCTGCGTACTCTATTTGTGCCGGGCTTCCTCCGAATAACTGATTGGATGCAGCTGAGGCCATTGCACATGCTACACCTACTTCCCCTTGACAACCTACTTCCGCTCCTGAGATAGAAGCGTTGAATTTGACAATATTTCCCACTAATCCGGCTGTTGCCAATGCACGCAGGATGCGAATGTCACTGAAATCGCGGCTTTTGTACAGATGATAAAGTACGGCAGGTACTACTCCACAAGAACCACAAGTAGGAGCCGTGACTATTTTCCCTCCGGAAGCATTCTCTTCGCTGACAGCCAATGCGTATGCAAATACCAATCCTCGTGATTGCAAGGATTGTTTGTATCCCGTAGCACGGATATAATAGGTTGAGGCTTTTCTTCTCAGATTCAGCGGACCGGGTAATACACCTTCCTCTTCCAATCCACGGTGAATGGAATCTATCATCGTCTTCCAGACTTCGTTCAGGTAATCCCAGATATCAGAGTCTTCGCATTCTTTGACATATTCCCAATAGCTTCTACCATTGCGTTCACACCATTCCAGAATCTCTGTCATGCTGTTCATGCCGTATACATCCGGACTTTCGATAGAAGAAGTATCGTTGTTCTCTGCCAAAGCTCCGCCACCAACACTATATACGGTCCAGTTTTCTATTAATTTATCATTGACATCGAATGCAGCAAAAGTCATCCCATTGGGGTGGAAAGGGAGGAATACTTTAGGTTGCCATATAATTTCTACGGGAGCTGTAGGTTCCAGCGTATCAATGATGGCAACGTCTGTCATGTGTCCTTTTCCTGTGGCGGCAAGACTTCCGTAGAGGGTTACTTTAAACTTGGCAGCGTCCGGATGGCGTACCACAAACATTTCGGCAGCTTTGCGTGGCCCCATTGTGTGGCTGCTGGAAGGACCTGTACCGATACGGTATAACTCTTTAATAGATTTCATATATAATAAATGTGCTTATTTTCAACTCTTTCAGTACCATCTCTTTTTCCGGAAGAAAGCATATACGATGATACCTATGATTGCCATTAATCCCCAGGCAAAACAGTATCCGTATCGCCAATCCAGTTCGGGCATCACTTTGAAGTTCATACCCCATACGCCTACCAGAAACGTTAATGGTATAAAGATGGTAGAAACGATTGTTAGCCGTTTCATGATGTCATTCATTCTCAAATCATTGTTGGAAATATAGAGGTCTACCAGAGATGAGAGTGTTTCTCTGCATATTTCAATGGTTTGCAGTACAAATTGTAAATGGTCGTTTACATCATTGAAGAAGGCACGGTTCATCTTGTGCATCAGAGTGCTCTCTCCGCGCAGTAGTTTTATGTATTGCTCTTTTAAGGGGAGTATTGATTTTTTCATCAGCATATACTGGCGACGCAGGGACTGAATTTGTACACCAATGTCATTTCCGTCGCTGATGGTCAGCAATTCTTCTTCAAGATCTTCAAGGGCATCATCTATGTCGGATACCATTGAGGTATAATTGCCTATAACACTATTTAAAAGTACACTGAGCAGATAATCGCTTTGTCTGCCTCGTATTTTGAGTACATCATTGCGTAGGGCAGTACTTACATCATCAAAAAAATCAGTTTCTTTTTCAAGGAAAGTAAGTACGTAATTGGTACCCAGAATAATACATACTTGTTGTTGCTCCAGTTCATCCAGATCTTCCTCGTTTTTTTTAGGTGCAGGATAGAAGAGTTTTAAAATCAGTACGATGTAGTTATCGTGTTCTTCTATTTTAGTAGGGTGATTGGCATTCAGGATATCTTGTAATACGAGAAAGTTTATTTCGAAATGTTCGCATATTTCACGAACAGTTTCAGTATTCTTCATACCATGTACCTGGAGCCAGTTGATACGTTCACTATTCAGAGAACTGCTGATTTCATGAAAGTTTGCTCCTGAAACCTCCTGCATTTCATTAGCATTGTATGTACAAAGGTGCAGATGGGTAGGCGTCTGGCTCTCACCCGTATAAATTAATTTCTCGCTTAACAGGTTGTTCTTCATGCTTTATTTTTTAGTTTTAGAAAACCATTCCAACAAAAGTAATGATTTTCTATATGAGAACAAGTTGTTTAATACATTTGTTCGCTTTTATGCCAAATCTACAACTGTAATCCCGGCACCTCCAAATTGTACATGTTCATCGGCAAAGTGGCGTACACCTGGCACGGTATCTAAATACTGGCGGATAAGAGAACGAAGTATACCTGTACCAGTACCATGAAGAATACGTATGCGGCTCATACCTACCAATATGGCATCATCTACAAAGTAAGTGACAGCCTGCAAAGCCTCGTCTCCACGCATTCCACGTACGTCAATGTCTTGTTTGAAATTTAGTTTTTTCTCATACATCTGATCGTGTGTCTGGCTACTGACAAAAGTACTCTTTGCCGGTTCCTGCTTCTGTGTTGTGGCATTAGTACGTTCCAGCCTCTCCAGTTTAACGGTTGTTTTGATACTGCCAAAGCCTACCACTGCATTTTTGCCATTTATTTCCAATACCTCTCCAACGCTGGTTTGGCCTTTTAGTTTGACATTATCACCTATAGTGATAGGTATCACTTTAGGAACTTGCTGGGATTGTGTTTTTTCTTCCGAAGTTGCTTTTTGCTTGTCTTTTTTTCGATTCTGCCTTTCTTTTAGCTTCTCCATTTTCCGGGCAATCTTATCTTCCTGTTCTTTGGAAGCAAGTTCGTTCACAGAAGCGCGGAAGTCATTTAATTCCTGGCGCACAAGGCGGGTTTTTTCTTTTTCTGCCTGTGCCTCCTTGATAGTACGTATGGTATTCTCTATTTTCGCATTCGATTCTTGTAGCAATCGTTCGGCTTCTTCTTTTGCCTGGCGGATAATTTCCTTACGGGATTTCTGTAATTCCTCCATCTCGGTCTGATACCGGGCGATTGTTTCCTCCATATGTTTTTCACGCTGGCGGATAGTCTGACGTTTACCTTCCCAATAACGTTTGTCACGAACAATATCCTGGAGATATTTATCCGCATTAATATATTCGCTGCCTACAATTTCTGAAGCATCGGCAATGACATCCTCAGGCAGTCCGATTTTTCTTGCTATTTCTACAGCAAATGAACTTCCCGGGTTACCTATTTGCAGCTGGAAAAGAGCCTGCATGAGATGGCGGTCATAAAGCATGGCACCGTTCACTACTCCTTCATTATCTTCTGCAAAGTGTTTTAGATTCTGATAATGTGTAGTGATAACTCCGAATGTCTTTTTCTGATTGAAACGCTTCAAAACTGCTTCGGCAATAGCTCCACCTATCTGTGGTTCTGTTCCACCTCCGAATTCGTCGATAAGGATAAGGCTGCGTTCATTACAATTCTTCATCATCATTTTCATGTTGGTCAGATGAGATGAGTAGGTACTCAGGTCGTCTTCAATAGATTGTTCGTCACCGATATCAATGAATATGCTGCTGAATATTCCTGCATGGCTACGTTCATGCATGGGGATGAGCATTCCGCATTGCAACATGTATTGCAGTAATCCTACTGTTTTGAGACAGACAGACTTTCCACCGGCATTAGGACCGGAGATGATGAGAATACGCTGTTGCTGATCCAATTCGATGTCGAGGGGCACTACCTTTTTGCCATGCTTGGCGAGGGATAGTTGTAACAATGGGTGTATAGCCATAGTCCAGTCCAGTAACTGCTCATTCTCAAGAGAAGGTTTCAGCGCATGGGTCTGTATGGCGAAATAACTTTTTGCCCGTATAAAGTCAATCTCTGCCAGAAACTCATAAGATTGTAGAATTTCCGGGATAGAAGGACGCAGCATATTGGAAAATTCTGTCAGAATACGGATAATTTCCCGTCGTTCATCTCCCTCCAGTTCACGAATGCGATTGTTGGCTTCTACCACTTCCGCCGGTTCTATAAAGACCGTTTTTCCACTGGCAGATTCATCGTGTACAATACCTTTTATTTTTCTCTTCAATCCGGGTGCAACAGGGATTACGAGGCGACCATCACGCATGGTGGGTGCCACATCTTTATCTACATATCCTTCGGATTGAGCACTGCGTAAAATGCTGTTTAGTGAGCGTGAGATGCTTCCCATCGTACTTGCAAGTTCACGACGAATACGTGCCAGTTCCGTTGAAGCATTGTCCTTTATCTTTCCGTATTTGTTTAGTATACCGTCAATCTTTCCTATTAGCTGGGGAAATACAGCAATATCTCCCGCCAATCGTTTCAGACTGGGGTAGGGGCAATCACTTTCTTCATCCTCTTCATTGCGTTGAAGGAATCGTACGATGTCGCGAATCGTTTCTAACGAACGTCTTAAATCAAACAATTCCTGTTCGTCCAGGTACATTCCTTCTATTCGCACGCGTTTCAGTGACGGGCGTACGTCAAAAAAGAACTGGTCGGGGAAACTGTCTTCTTCCTGTATGATGCGGACAAACTCTGTGACTTGATTTAGCAGTTCCTCCACCTTCTCATGTTGATCGGAGAAACTCATATCTATTACACGTTCCTCGCCCAATGTGCTGAGACATTTTTCTTTCAATAGTTGTCTGATTTGGTCAAATCCTATCTTTTGCTCAAAATTTTGAGGATATATCATTGATATTTACGATTTAGCTATTTACAATTTACGATTGAGATTACTCTCTGTAATTTGAATTACGAGGCAAAAATACGATTATTTCATGAAAAAGTCATTAGAATGTTTGCAGATTTAAAAAAGATACGTACCTTTGCACCGCTTTCAAAGGAAAGTGCTTCTGATAAAGAAGTTTTGGAGAGGTGGCAGAGTGGTCGATTGCGGCGGTCTTGAAAACCGTTGTACTGCGAGGTACCCGGGGTTCGAATCCCTGTCTCTCCGCAACAAACGCTGAAAATCAGCAGATTGCAAAACAAACACCCAGTTTTGCACCCAAGAATGTAAAGTCGGGTGTTTTTGTTTTATTTAAGATAATACAACCACTACATAATAAAAGAGTAGCGATATTAAAAGAATCCGATGAGAAAAGACTAATATTTATCTATCCATTCACTTTGATTTTTCAGGACTTTACATCGTCCTGAAAGTATTTGTTATTGTATTCCAACGTCAGGAGTGGATTATAATACAAGTTTTTTGTGTGGATAGAATTTCGTTTTGCTTAATGTACGAAAGTACTTATCTATAAACGCATGAAATATTAGCACAATGAATCATTGGAAATCAACTTTGGCCGTGATAGGAATAGGCCAACTCATATCTATTTTAACAAGTACGATTGTTGGCTTCTCCATTATTTTTTGGATTAGCAACGAATTTAAATCCCCGACAGCTTTATCTCTGGCTATTTTAGCTGGATTTTTACCACAATTTGTATTAGGCTTGTTTGCCGGGGTCTATGTTGACAGATGGAATCGAAAGAAAACGATGTTTTATTCGGACTTGTTCATCGCGTTCTGTACCCTATGTCTTTTTATTGTGATAACCAAGGGTTATAAAGACCTTTCTTTTTTTTATCTATTGACTGCTTGTCGTTCAATAGGCAGTACGTTTCATGCACCTGCTTTACAGGCAAGCATCCCTCTACTGGTTCCCAAGCACCATCTTGTCAGGGTATCAGGTTTGTACCATTCCATTCAATCCTTCAGTGAGGTGATAGCTCCCGTTGTAGGGGCAAGCCTCGTTGTTTGGCTTCCCATACAGTATATTCTGCTCATAGATGTGATCGGAGCTGTTGCTGCTTGTCTGACCTTACTTTGTGTCCAGATTCCTTCTCTTCAAAAAACGAAAGTTCTTCCAGATTTCAAAAAAGAACTGACGGAATGTTGGCATACCTTGCGGCGTACAATGGGCATTTTGCCTTTATTCGTATGCTTTACGCTGGTGACTTTTGTCCTTATGCCTGTTTTTACGTTATTTCCTTTTATGACGCTTCTGCATTTCAACGGAAACATTTTGCAAATGGGAGTTGTGGAAATGGGTTGGGGCTCAGGGGCATTGTTGGGCGGTTTAGTACTTGCCTGTAAGGCTTTGAAAAGCAAGCAAACATTAGTGATGCATACGGCTTATGTGATATTGGGATTGTATCTGATTAGCGCCAGTTATTTACCATCAAGCGCATTTATAGGTTTTGTTTGCCTAACATTTACAGGAGGCATAGCCTATTCCATTTACCATGCGCTTTTCATCGCTATTATTCAGCAGAACTTGGCTTCGGACATGCTTGGACGGACTTTTTCTCTCATCTTTAGTTTGAGTACCTTTCCATCAATGCTGGGTATCGTAGCTTCAGGATATTGGGTGGAAGCATGGGGTATCACATCCGTCTTTATGATCAGCGGATGGGTTATCTTTCTGATTGGAGTGGGTGCAAATTTTATTTCTTCAATCAAGCAGTTGGATAATTACGCATAGTATTATTTATTAAAGAATTATTATATGACAAAGAAAGAACACACTACGATTACAGAGTTATTTCAAGTTTTGGACTTGTTGGAAAGCCTGGACATGCAGTTTTGGTTGGATGGAGGCTGGGGAGTGGATGTCTTGTACGGACAGCAAACCCGCTTGCATAGAGATATTGACATTGATTTTGATGCCAATTATACAGACCAACTCCTTGATCTTTTGCAGGAGAGAGGATATCAAATTGAAACAAATTGGTTGCCCACCCGTGTGGAACTGTATAGCAAAGAATTAGGCTATATTGATATCCATCCTTTTGTCTTGAATGCGGACGGCACTTCCAAACAAGCCGACTTGGATGGAGGCTGGTATGAATTTCAACCGGACTATTTTGGAACAGCAGTCTTTGAAGGCAGAAGCATCCCTTGCATTTCTGCAAAAGGGCAACAAGTATTCCATTCGGGCTACGATTTAAGAGAGAAGGATATTCACGATTTATCTATAATTAAACAATGTATAACAACAATGAGCCTAACAATTAGATAAGAACAAGAAAATGACAGAAAAACAAATTGTCTGGTATATCTTACTTACAGAAGTAAAGATAGATAGTGACACCCAGTCTGTCACATCCCTGAGTGTAGCTCCATTGGCAGTCTTGCCGGAATTCCAGCGTAAGGGAATTGGGGGGGGATGTTGATTCAGTAAGCCCATCAGAGGGCAGCACTTTTGGGTTACGGCACAGCAGTCGTATTGGGGCATAAAGAGTATTATCCTCGATTTGGCTATCGCAAGGCTATCGATTTAGGAATTGAATTTCCTTTCGAAGTCTCTCATGAATATTGCATGGTGGCTGAATTAATACCTGGAGCTACTGAGAATGTGAAAGGTATGGTTTGTTATCCAACTGACTTTAAATAGTTTAACAAGTAAAATTCATTATATAACTCGGACTGGGTATTTCAATTTCCCAGTCCGTATTCTGATAGTACTTATTCAATTGGAAGATTGTGTTGCTTCAAGAATGAAAGTTTATCCCAATACCCTCTTTGAAAGACGATTTTGTTATCTTTTACATGAAAAAATCCGCATCCACGAAGTCCAAGAGAGTCTTTCCATTCCATGATAGCCCATTCGCCATCTTCAAAAATATTTTCCACCATACAAACCATTTTAGCAGTGGCAAATTCATTCACAAACATTTTGTAGATTGATTCTTTACCAATTATTGGTTCGTTTGCGACTTGATGATTTACTGCATTAGTAGCATACAGCTCTGCTATATGATAAGCATCTGCTTTGTTAAAGCAATCTATCCATTTTTCCAAAACTTCTTTAGGCTTCATTTTTTATAAATTCTTAGGATTTTGATTCTGTAATAAAAACAATCTGTTTGGATGCATAGATACTTGATTTTATTAATAATA
The DNA here is from genome assembly GCA_000613465.1 of Bacteroides nordii WAL 11050 = JCM 12987. Taxonomy (GTDB): domain Bacteria; phylum Bacteroidota; class Bacteroidia; order Bacteroidales; family Bacteroidaceae; genus Bacteroides; species Bacteroides nordii. Next base: position 137,830 of record BAJA01000008.1, on the reverse strand, counting down.
GGCTATTCTATATTCTAAATCCTCTGGATTTTTGCTCTCTCTGCACCGAGTTACGTAGATTCTGCTGTAACTTTTCCCATTGTTCCTTAAACCATTGTACTATGGGTTGTCGGTTTATGGTCAGCATAAGCTTACCACTATCCATCGGATGTTTCTCAACCCTAAAAATATCATTCTTGATGTCAAATTTCCACCTGTGTTCTTCGGAATAAATTTTGCCACTACATTGTATGGATTCTTTCTTTGTCAAGAGGTTTTCTATCATGTCTTTGGTAAACCCGATAACAGCGCATAATTTTTCCATTCTCAACATCTCTTTGAACATGGGAAACCATTTGTGGGCTTTTTCAAGCAAGGTGCTCAATCGTGATATTTCCTTGTCTTTGGCTTCAAGTTCTTGATTATGTATTCTTTGAAGATTACGAATTTGTCTGCTATGCTGTTCCTGTATTTGTTGTATCTGAATTTTTAATTCATCAGTAGCTTTGTCCCGTTTGGTAATTTCCTGATGTAGCTGCTCGATGTGATGTTCCAGTTCTTTCAGCTTACCGCTTCCGAAAAGAGAACCTACACCGCTTGCTATGGCGGTAGCAGCATTGGTGGCTGTTTTCTTTAGTTTGTCCGTGCGTATCTCTGCTTTTACCTGTTTGAGTTCCTGTTCGGCAAGGCTTACTTGTTGTTCCTTGTGTCGCTTGGTTTCCTCTATACGTTGCAGTTCGGCTTTCTGCTTCTCAATGATGAAATCATTTCGTTCCAGATGCTCTTTACCTGTGACAGCTTTTGCCTGTCCACGTTCCATCAGGAGAATATCGGAAGCAAGGGTCTGCATGGTTGCCATATCCTCGTCATTGAGCTTTCGGCTCTTTCCAGTTTCATGGTTCATCCAGTCGAATACGACATGAGCATGATAATTTGGTTTGAACCATCTGTTACCGACTTGGAAGCTCTCCTTGTCTTCTGCTTCCGGCTGACCGTTCAGCCAATGCCCTTCGTCTTTATGCAGGAAAATCTGTAGCGGAGTGATGCCCCAGCGTCTTTGGCACTCTTCACCGAATTTGCGTACATCAGCCAGTGTGGTGTCCGGTCTGATAAGCAATACTCCTTCACGGATGGGTGAGCATCCCGCCACCTTGATAATCTTTCCATTCTTTCCCTTGCGTTCCCTTTCCTTTTCCTGCATGGCACGTCCGGTCTTTTCCTTGACCATTTGCTTGATATTGTCATAATGAGTTCGCAGTTCGGGAGTGCCGAAGTCGGGATTTATCCACTGTTCGTTATCGGTGGAAAGTTCGGGAACGACATAGATTCTGGACTCCCCGATATTACGCATATACTCGGCAGTCCTTCGGTTGTGTGCCTCGCTCGATGCGATGTTGCAAGGCTTGATATGTATGCTTGATTTTGTTGCCATAGCTTCTTTCCTTTGTTTACAATTGATTTACTTTGCTCGCTTTCGCAGAGGGGTTCTTAGGGGTAACCCATAAGCGGAGATTGCAAAGAGAGGGTCACTCTTTGCTCGGGGTTCTCAGGGGTGAAACGCCCTGAGTGGGTCATTAGGCAAAGCCCTAATCCCCTCGGGAGAGCCCACAACTACGAAAGCGAAGCGTGTAGTTATAGTGGGCTATAACCGGAAGCCTTTCGGTTTCTTGGATAGTGTATCATTCCTCTTTTTGACAGATTGCGCTTGCTCTTTCCTATCGGCTATTCGTTTCTGTAAATATTCGTTCAGATCTTTACATCCACTGTAGATTTGCGAGGCGTCACGTATATACCGGGTAGCATCATACTCCTTTCTGATTTGCTGTATTGCTTCCATTCCTGCACGGTCATTGTCAAAGAAACAGTGGATGCGCTCATAGCTTCCCAACGGATAGAGTGCCTTGGGAACATTGGCTACGGAATTAAGAACTATGTAATCCTGTCTGTCGAAGTCGGGTGATTGCGGACAGCTTTCCAGTCTTAAGGTCAGAAAGGAAAGGTAATCCATAAATCCCTCAAAAACGTAACATGCACTCCTTGGCTTTCCTGACTGTCTGATATGGGATATTTCTTTTGGTGCGATACATCCCTTGAAATATCGGTTGCGGATTTCATATCCACCCGATATGTTCGGAAAAGCAATGGCGAAATAACGTTTGCCGTTGTGGGTGAAACGGGCTTCCTTACATTCTCTTTTCGCCAGTGCCGTGTTTATCCCTCTTTCCTGTAGATAGGCAAGCAGGGCAGGAGAAGTCAGCTGTACAATGTCCAACTCCTGAAAACTCGGTTCGGAAAATGACTGCTTGCCAAAAGAGAAAGATACGGGACGGATGTGCGGAGTCTGTTCCTCGATTTTCTGTAGAAGATAAGGTACATAGTCGGAATAGTAGAGTTCCTGTGCCAGTGCAATGATATTTCCACCTTTACCAATTGCAAAATCATACCATTGGTTGCGTTCGGTATTTATTTTGAACGAGGGCTCTGTCTCTTCCCGTAACGGGGATTTATACCACAGGTTGATACCTTGCTGCTTGACGGGAGAATGTCCCAAACTGTACAGAAAATCCGCTATCCTGATTTGTTTTGCTGTTTGTATATCCATAATAAGATGAGTGTTTGAATAATGGTTGGAATATTTATTTCTCTTTTCGCCCGTACCTTTTTATGAAGTACGGTCTGTATAATCACTTCACTTTATTTTCGTATATATAGGATACGGTAATAAAGTGAAGCGGTTTTACATTCTCTGCAATCGCTTCGCTTTATCCTTAATATATAGACCTGCCGAATAAAGTGAAGTGATTACAGGTTAGACGGTCTAATAGTGAAAGTCTGGCTTGAACGTGTATTTCCTGCCGTTCTCCTGTACTATCATCCGTTTGTTCCGGAGCATGGTGATAAGTGATACCGCCTTTTGATGGTTCAGTTTTACACCTACTGACATATAAGACTTGATTAAGGCGGTTTCCAGATCCTTGTAGCCGTATTCCTCTTTCAGTCCGAAAGCCGCTTCTAGTGCTATGCGGTGCTGTTGTTCGGTAATATGCCTGTAAGGGTCGAACTTTTCCTCTTCCGGTCTTCCGGGTTTCTTCGCTTCGGGTCTGTACCCCTCTATGAGTTCAGGCAATGCATTGTCGTTGATACGGAAAGCGAAAGGCTCGAAATCCATTGCACGTATGTGCATGGCCGAAACATTGCTTATATCCCCGTTGCTCTTGTCCTTTTCCACGAGAAGAACGGTTTCCGCCTTGTTGTTCAGCTCCGTACCGATATGCCTCTTGCGTTTTCATCGCCTTTGTTCTGGTGGAGTATCGTATGGATGTGTATTTGCCTGTCATCCGTCCACTGCATCAACTTGGATATGATGCGTGTCGATTCTCCCGGACTGTTGATGTCATATACCATATCACGGATGCCGTCTATGATTACAAGCCCTATGTCCGGTGTATTATAGATAGCCTGTTCGACAATCCTGATGCGCTGTTCGGGCGTGTATTTCCTCAAAGCGAGAAACTCCAGATGTTCATTGTCCCTGTCATCAGGAAGACCGGCCAGCCGTAAAATACGTTTCATGACTTTCAGGCAGTGATAATGGCTTTGTTCCGTGTCCACATAAAGGACTTTCCTTTTGTTCTCCGGAAGTTCTGCCACATACCGTAGTACCGTACCGTTTTTCAATGAGGCGGCTACAATAGCCGACACATTGAAAGTCTTTTTACTTTTGGCTTTGCCTATGGATGCACTGAAATTGCCCAGTGTGCCAATGACCGAACCTTGCACTTTTAAAATCTCAGGTGCTTTCTCATAGATTTTCGATAGGCTCAGACGTGAGGCTTGCCAAAGGATTATCGCCTGTTCTGCAGATATTTCCTTTATTTCTCTCATATAGTCCATAAGCATACCTCCCATTATTTCCGTCCTCCTGTTTTCTTTCCGGCAAGTTCAAGAGCCAGTTCTGCATCAACTATAATCTTGCGCCCTATCTGGGTAATCGCCTTGTCTATCTTACCGCTTTTCTTTATGCGGTTGGCAGTGGGCAGACTGCACCCGAACAGTTTGGCTATACCGAGTATTCCGTACACATACTTCTTTTCCGTGTCTGTAACGGGTTGCGGCAATGCTTCGGCCTGACCTGAAGCGTGCTTACTCAGGAATATGAATTCTTCGCCTGTCATTTGCCAGACGGGTTTTGATAATAATTCTTGGATATTTGTCATCGTCCAATCTATTTAGTCGTTAAACAATCAGCCCTGCGCACTGGCTGTTATTTCTGTTCTCGAACGATGCAAAATTAGGTAGGGTTATGAGTGGTAAGGATGGGGACGGTACAAACTGAATATCATTGTATCTTATTGAATATCAGAAAACAAAAATACCACTCAAAAATTATTTTGAGTGGTAAAAGTGGAACTTTCGTAAAGTATCAGGATATATCACGGATTATCTGAATATATGTTCCATTTCCTTGGCGAAATTTTGGTTGCTGTCACTGGGGAAATCTGAAACAGGCTCCTTGTACTTGGATTTGTAGTAGCTGTCGTCAATATCCAGCAGTTTCAGTATTCTGTCTTTCCATTTGTCCCTGTCCTGTTTGGAGAGTTTCTCGCTCATCAGGAATATCAGATAGCATACACGTATTTTCTCTCTCGGTTTTATTTTCAGCTTACAGTTGCAGGGGTGAAGATTCATATTGGCATAGAAATCTGGTGCGGAAATTTCTTCGAACTGTTCTCCTTTGCACACCTCATGAATGAGCGAAAGTAATTTCATGCTGAAATATTCCTGTTGTTCTTCTGTCGTTTCCTGCTGACTGATTGGCTCGCTTGATTTATTCTCTTGCTTTCCGTCAGGAATGTATTTCTTCAATATATCCAGAAAAAGGCAGCTTTGACGGTATATGTCCGCACAACAGTTCTTCATATATTGGAATGCCTCTGTTCTTGTAGCCTTTTGCTGGTCATAGAGTTTGTTCAGTTTGGCTTTTTCCCTGTCATATTCAGCCTTGCAGCGTTCATATTCTTTCTCTGCCTGTTTTTCCTCTTCGGCTGTATGCTCCCTGTAACCAATGGAATCATACCTGTTGTTGGCTTCATTCAGCGGCTTGCTCAGACTTCTTGTAACATCCAGCTGGGCTTCAATTTCCTGAGAATACCTTTCCATGTGCTGATAGCAAGCACGTTCTATGGCTCTGTCACTTAACGGGCGTATCTCATAAGCCTGTATGCTCTTTTCTATTTCAGTTTTCAGACTGTTGAGTATCAAGGTGTATTGCTCTTTTTGCTTGTCAAGCACCAGTTCAAGGATAGCGGCTTCAAAGGATTTCATGTCATTATACTCCTGATAGAAATCCGATATGAATTTCTGCCTGTCAAAAGAAAAAGCGTAATTATCTATATAGTCTCTGTATATTCTGTTAAGTTCTCCATATTGGGGAATCATCGTCTGTATCTTTCCTGCCATATACTTTATATTATGGGTTCTTGTCCTTGTCAAGGAATAAGGTCAGTTCTTCTTCCACTTCTTCTATACTCGGTAGGGCAGATTTCAGATTTTCGGGTACTGCCTTGCTCAATTGATAGTCGCTGATACCTATCGGCTGGTCATATCCAGCCAAGGCATATTGTGCCACGACCTCATCCTTACCCCTGCACAGCAAAAGACCGATGGTCTTGTTATCATTTTCTCCCCTCAGTTTATCATCTACAACATTGATATAGAAATTTAACTGCCCTGCATATTCCGGTTTGAATGGCGTTGCTTTCAATTCCACGACGACATAGGCGTGGAGCTTGATATTATATAGAATCAGGTCGGCGAAAAAGTCACTGTCCCCAATCTGGAAATGTTTTTGTCTGGCAACAAAAGCAAAGCCGTTACCCATTTCCAGCAAGTAATGGGTTACATGCTTTACCAACTGTTCTTCTATATCCCTTTCGTCAGCCTTTTCCTTTGCTCCTGCCAAGTCAAAGATATACGGGTCTTTTAACAGATAATTGGCAAGATCGCTTTGAGGTGCCGGAAGTGTGGCAGTGAAGTTGTTTACCTTGTTACTCTTGATTTGTCTGTCATACAGATTACTTTCAATCTGCATTTTCAGCACATTACTGCTCCAACCCATTTCTACAGATTGTTTCATATACCAATACCTTACACCTAATGGTAGCGGATTATTGAGTATGACCATATGGCTTGCCCAATTTATTCTTGCAATCGGTGACGCCAAGAATAAATCTTCTATATCCTCTATTTTTATTTTATAGATGGTTGCTACTGTTTTTTCTACATTCTGAAATTGCGCAGGAACCTCCTGCGTAATTTCTAAAGATTGATTATCAGCTGATTGTATTTGCGCAGTAAGCTCCTGCGTAAATTGCCCGCTGTTGAGTTTAAGGACTTCATTAGTAATGTTTTGAATATTAGGGACTGACAGTATTGAATCTGTTTCAATAAAACTACGAAGTACATTTAACGGATATAAACGGGCAAACTGGCACATATAAGTAAGATTACGCTCCGAATATCCCTTCTTTTCAGGATAATTGAATCTGATTGCCTGTGCCAACTTCTTGATAATTTTACCACCCCAGCCATGCAGGTTTTGGTGGTACAGTATATAATTGCCCATTTTCCAGTAATGGAACAACATCTGGGCATTGGCTGCGGTAATGAGCCGGACTTGTGCCTGTTCTATTTCCGAACCGACAGCATGGACAAAGGCATCAAAATGACCTTTCTTTATATTATGTTCGTTGTTATTTTCCATATTACTAACTATTACTTAACAAAGATAACTCTAATAATGGATAATCTGTGAAACAGACTGATACTTTTATAGTTGGTTAAACTTGTTCATTGCATTAGCCTTAATATCATCGGCTATGTCAATGTAGGGCTTCATGGCTTTATAATCACTGTGTCCTGTCCATTTCATTACAACCTGTGCCGGAATACCTAGAGCCAGCGCATTACAGATGAATGTTCTTCTTCCTGCATGAGTACTGAGCAATGCGTATTTCGGGGTAACTTCATCTATGCGCTCATTCCCTTTATAGTAGGTTTCACGTATAGGTTCGTTAATTTCTGCCAGTTCTCCCAGTTCTTTCAGATAATCATTCATTTTCTGATTGCTGATAACAGGCAATACCATGTGGTTTTCAAAATGGATGTCCTTGTATTTTTCAAGTATGGCTTTACTGTACTTGTTCAGTTCAATACTCAGACTATCTGCCGTTTTAACGGTGGTGACTTCTATATGGTCGGACTTGACATCACTTCTCTTTAGGTTGCGAACATCTGAATAACGCAGACTGGTAAAGCAACAGAACAGGAAAACATCCCGGACACGTTCCAGATACTGTTTGTCTTTGGGTATCTGATAGTCTTTAAGTCTGTTCAGTTCTTCCCATGTCAGGAAGATTACCTTCTTGGGGGTGGTTTTCAATTTCGGTTTGAACGTATCGTATGCTATATTCTGGTGATAGTCTTTCTTGAAGCTCCACCGCAGGAACCATTTGAGGAATCCCATTTGTTTACCGATGGTACTGTTCCTCATATCCTTTTTGTCGCGCAGGAAATTGACATATTCGTTCAGTCCGAATTCATTGAAATATTCAAAGGTTAAATCTTCCTTGAACTCCTTGAGGTGATTTTTAACGGCTGCAAACTTTTCGTATGTGGATTCAGTCCAGTTATTCTGTTGCCGCATTCTTTTACAAATTCATCGAATACCTCCCAAAAACTTATCTTTACGTCTTCCTGGTCTTCACTTGTATCTTTCATCCGCAGGTTGAATGCGTCCTTTAGCTGTTGGGTAGTGGGCATGGCTTCCTGTACCTCAAATTCCTTGAACACGTTTTGAATTTCGGTATAGTATTTCAGCAGATCGGCATTGATTTCAGATGCACTTTGCTTTAGTTTGTTGGTACACCCGTTCTTCACTCGCTGCTTGTCAGCATCCCACTTGGCTACATCAATGCGGTAACCCGTTGTAAACTCAATGCGCTGACTTGCGTATATGACACGCATACGGATAGGCACGTTCTCCACGATTGGCACACCGTTCTTCTTCCGGCTTTCCAATGCAAAAATGATGTTTCGTTTGATATTCATAATTGGGTGTGTTTGAAATTCTACACCCAAATATACACCCAATATTTGGAATAGCAAAAGATATTCAGAAAGATTTAGATTTACTATGTACTCCAAATAGTGCTTGATTATTAATGATTTGCAATTTTATGATATTTCTTGAATATGTAGGTTCGAGAGCCTCTCTCTCCGCTGGATATATTAATAAGAGCCTGCAAAAACAATGTTTTGCAGGCTCTTATCATTTTCTAACATTTGGTTCTCTTACTATAAAGCTAAAATTGAATTCTTGTTGTATCGTTATTTGGTAGTCAGGAACCAATCTTGTGTATGGTTAGCAATCCTCACTAACATTAGCATTATCGGAACTTCTACTAATACACCGACAACTGTGGCCAGTGCTGCACCTGATTGTAAACCGAAAAGTGAAATAGCCACAGCAACCGCCAATTCAAAGAAATTACTTGCCCCAATCATTCCGGCAGGTGCGGCAACATCATGGGGTAATTTCCACCATTTCGCCCAACCATAAGCAACGAAGAATATCAGAACCGTTTGCAACACAAGCGGAACTGCAATCAATAAGATATGCAGAGGATTGTTCAGTATTGTTTCTCCCTGAAATGAAAACAGGATAATAAGCGTTAATAGCAACCCACCTACCGTATAATTATTAAATTTCTTAATAAATACGTTATTGAAATATTCCATACCTTTGCGGCGGATAACCATTATTCGGGTAATGACCCCGGCAGCAAGTGGTATCACAACAAACAGCCCTACGGATAGCAACAGGGTGTCCCACGGGATAGATACGCCGCCAACTCCCAGCAGGAAAGCAACGGTAGGGGCGAATGCTACTAATATGATTAAATCATTCACTGCCACTTGTACCAGCGTATAAGCGGCATCCCCTTTGGTAAGATAACTCCACACAAACACCATAGCAGTACAAGGTGCAGCCCCCAATAATACCGCTCCGGCTAAATATTCTTCGGCTAATCCGGCAGGTATAAAGGCTTTGAAAACCATGTAGAAGAATAAATAAGCTATTCCGAACATGGTAAACGGCTTTATCAGCCAATTTGTAACGCAAGTGACTATTATTCCTTTCGGACGCTTGCCTACATTCTTAACACTTTGAAAATCCACTTTTAGCATCATCGGATAAATCATTAACCAAATCAGGATTGCCACGGGTATAGACACGTTGGCATATTCAAATTTGCTTAATGTTTGCGGAATTGCCGGAAGCCATTGTCCCACGGCAATTCCAATAATGATGCACAAGGCAACCCAGATAGTCAGGTATTTTTCAAAAAATCCAATTCCTTGTTTCTTTTCCATAGCAACAACTATTTAGCTTAATTGTGGTTTTAATTCGTTCAGGTAGAAGTCATAGAAACGGGCTTTTATCTCATCCCGTACCCGATGAAATTCACTGTTTATAAACTCCGGCGTTCCGGTTGCTTCCGAGGGGTCGTCAAATCCTATATGCAACCTGTTTCTTACTTCACCCGTAAATATCGGGCAGCTTTCATTTGCCCCACCGCAGACCGTAATAACATAGTCCCATTTCTGCCCTATATATAGGTTTACATTTTTAGGGGTATGGCGGGTTAAATCTATACCCATTTCATCCATAACCTTTACCGCCATCGGATTAACCTTTTCAGCAGGTTTTGTTCCTGCTGAAAAGACATCCAGTTTATTGTCAAATGATTCTAAAAAGCCATGTACCATTTGGCTGCGGCAGCTATTCCCTGTACAAAGAATTAAAATCTTCATGTTTTTACTTATTTTTCCAAGCTATCAGGGCAGCATTTCCCTTTGACAATTCTTCTACTTTCTTAATCCAAACCAATTCATTTTGCGCCTTTGCCCGCAAGAAAGAATTTTCAGTATCAGTTAATGACAAGCAAGCATTCACGACCCACCATTTATTATTAATCCCGGCACGTAGTAAATCCATTTGTAAGCGTTCGGCTTCAAATACGGGTGTTGCCTCGGGCAGGGTCACAATAACGACTTCTGTTTCCTGCTGGTTTCTTAAACGTGGCAACAGTTTTCTTACCGAAGCGGGGGTATCGCCATGTGTACGTTGCACCTCTTTATGGTAACTTTCTGTTGCATCCAGCAATAACAAAGTGTGTCCGGTGGGTGCGGTATCAATTACTACGACTTCATTTTCCGCTTTATCGACAATTTCAGCAAAAGCCCGGAATACTGCGATTTCCTGCGTACACGGTGAACGTAAATCTTCCTCTATATATTCCATATCTTCGGCAGTCATTGTTTCTGCTGCTTTACTGCGAACCTCGTTTTTATAAGCTTCTAATACTTCCGTTTCATCAATACGGCTTACTGTAATACCCGCCTGAACAGCAAGGTTATAATTCAGATGGTTTGCCGGGTCAGTGGTGGTAAGATGTACCTTCGCACCCAGTTTTGTTAATTTTAGGGCTATTTCAGTAGCTAAAGTGGTTTTTCCCACTCCGCCTTTTCCCATAGTAAAAACAACCCTTTTTCCTGATTGATAGAGGTCGTTTACCAGTTCATCCATCCCTTTGGCATCAGTAATCTGTTGGTAGTTTGTATTATTTGTTAAATTATCATTGTAAAGCATCCGGCGGATATTCGCAATATCAGATAAATTGTATGACCGTAAAGGAACATAGTAAGACGAATATTCCAGCAGTTCCGCAGGGGTCTGTTTCAGGGCGTTTTGCTGCCTGTCATATATCTGTTTCGATACGCTGTCGGCTTCATCTAATTGCAGCAAAAGCCCGTTGATTATCAATAGCTGGTTTTTAATTCCCAGTAATTGCAATTCATGTGAAGAACGGGCGGCTTCTTTTAGTGGTGCAATTTCAGGACGGCTAACCAACACTAAGCGAGTTGCTTTTGCATCCGAAAGTGTTTCAACTGCCTGCTTATAGATACCTTTTCGTTCTTCTAAACCGGATAATTGACCTAAGCAAGATGCACCGTGTGTACTCTCACTAATAAATGTACTCCATGCTGATGGAAGTTGTAGCATTCGCAACGTGTGTCCCGTGGGGGCTGTATCAAAGATAATATGGTCGTATTCTTTTGCTTTATTGGCATCCGTGATAAAATCGGAAAACTGGTTGAAAGCCGCAATTTCTACCGTACAAGAGCCTGAAAGTTGTTCTTCCATATTCTGAATTACACTTTCGGGCAGTTGTCCCCGGAAAGGAGCAATAACGCTTTCCCTGTATTCGGCTGCGGCTTGTTCCGGGTCGAGATTAACGACCGTTAAGCCGGGTACTTCTTGAATATCCGTGTCGTGTCCGTTCAGTGTTTGATTAAACACATCTTGCAGGTTTGAAGCCGGGTCTGTACTGATAAGAAGTATTTTCTTTCCATTATCTGCCAAACCTACCGCAGTAGCACAGGCAATCGAAGTTTTCCCTACGCCGCCTTTTCCGGTGAAGAAAAGGTATTTCGTCAAAGTTATATCTGCTAAATTAAATGTTTTCATTTTTATGTAATTAGCTGTTGAATGTTTATTTTACTGGCATAAAATCCAAATTGATACCTGTCCATTCACTCATTTGTTTGGTGGTAGGATAGGTCTGTGAAACAGCGATTTTGCCGTCCACTAAAGTAATAGGCAGCGCATCTGCCCATGTTTTTGCAGATACTCGTTTACCGTTCTATTACTTACATACACTTGTGGTTCGTCACGTAAATTGTGACGGGTTACGATGATACCCTGTTTTTTCAATGTTTCAATAACAACCGCAATACGCATTAATTCAGGGTTGATATTTGTTCCACAAAGACCCGTAGGGCAACACATTGCCGGGTCGAAAATTTCTATCTTTTTCATACTCTATTTTATTTTAAATGATACTCTATGTTTATTTATAGATAAAAGACTACTGTATAATAAATTCCTACCGCAATAAAGAGGATAGCAACTATTTTACGAAACCATTTCTCGAATATTTGCATCCGGTTGTAAAATTTACCCAGTCCGGCAACACTGTACGCTAAAATCCATGCAACAAGGATTACGGGTAATCCTGTAGCAATAGCGTAAATTACAGGCAAGAGATACCCGCCTGTTTCTGCTGCTGACAGGGGTATAAGTATACCGAAATAAAATACTCCACTGGTAGGGCAAAAAGCGAGGGCGAATAAAACACCCAATAGCATAGCCCCCCAACCGCCTTTAGTCCTCTTTTTCAAATTTTCACCGCCGATATTGATTTTGGGCAGATTAAGTTTTATTATATCGAGCATAAATATTCCAATGATGATTAACGCCGGAGCAATCAGCATTTCCCCGTACTTGCTTACGGCTTTTTGAACCATAAACATACTTGCCCCCTCACGGAGAATAGGGATAAGGATAAAGCCAAGAACCGTATAGCTTACTATTCTGCCGAAAGTATAAAGCAATCCGTTTATAAATATCCGGTGATGGTGTTCTATGTCCTTACTAATAAATCCTATTGCCGTTATGTTGGTTGCTAACGGACACGGGCTGACCGCTGTTAAAATCCCCAAGATAAAAGCTGTAATAGCAGGAATAGAACTGTTATCTAATAGCGATTGAAGAAAATCCATCTTACAACTGTTTTAACAATTCGTCAATCTTGCTTTTAATTCCCTCTTTAAACTTGTCTGGTGTATTTTTGGCATTGGAAAAACTAAACTCGGTCATATTGTTTACATTCTCTTTACCGTCTTTCCAGCCGTTCACAAACAAAGACGACCATGTAACTTCGTACTTGTCTGCAATCGCTTCATTTTCTTTCTTTGAAATATCTATTACTTTGTAGATAATTTTACCCTCTGCTTTTTCTTTGGCATAAAGGTTATCCAAAAGGGCTACTGTATTTGTTTCTATCGCCCGGCAAGTGATACATCGTTGTGCTCCATGAAAATAAAGAACCTCTATGCGGTTAGACTGTATTTCTTCCTCTTGGTTTTCTCCGGTCTTTTTCTTTGAACCATTTTCACAGGAGACTAAGACCAGCGTGGCAATCAGTAGATAAAATAACTTTCTCATAGTCGATTTTTTTATTTGGTTATCAATTCTTTTACTTCTGCAAGGGATAACTTTTTTCCGGCTGATACAACTTTCTCGTTAATTACCAAAGCCGGAAGTCCTAAAATGTTATATTCCATGATTTTCAATAAATCTTCCTCTTTGATAAGTGTTGCATTGCAACCTAATTCTGAAATTGCTTGCTTAGTGGTCTCATACAATGCTTTACAGCTTGAACATCCTGTGCCTAATACTTTAATTTCCATTGCCATTCTACTTTAAAGTTAATATGATAATCGTAATTCGTAGAACTACGAACAATTATTCCAAAAAAAGGTGCTGTTATTTACAGCACGATGTATCTTTACATTGGCAGTCCCCTAAGAAAGTAGCAAATAACTTTCGGGCAAGTTCCCAGTTTTCCCGGTTTATACAATACCGGACTTTGGGCGTTTCTATTTCACCCTGAATTAAGCCAGCTTCTTTCAGTTCTTTCAAATGTTGCGAAACGGTTGCTTTAGCGATAGGAAGTTCTTCGTGAATATCACCAAAGAAACAACTTTCTTGTTTTGCCAAAAAAGCAAGAATAGCCATTCGTGCCGGGTGCCCCATTGCCTTGGCAAAACGAGCAATCTGTTCCTGCTCTGTTGTGTACTGTTTCTCTTTCACTTCAATTCTCCTTTTTTTAATTTGTTGTTCGCAAAACTACGAACAATGTTTTTAATAGCCAAATTATGCGGCATATTTTTTTCGGATAGAGGGTACCCTTTTGTTAAGGAACTGGTAGAATTTCTCAATAGTACTGACCTAACCTTAAAAGTTTTTTAGATAAAAACTTTTGGAGAATGAAGCAGTTTTATGAAACATATAGAGAATCCGCATTTCTCTCACTGGTGGCGAGAGAAATGTACTCCGAAATCACTAATAACTTCAAAGACAATTATATATTTGAAAGTAACGAGGCTTTAAATGAATTTTTATCATTTGGATATCTTGGGCCAAGTTATTGAATCGGTTTTATGTGCAATTATAAAAGTTGGTGCTTACGGTGGCAGAAAAACAAAGGAAAGAGTAGGGAACTGATGATAATTAAAAAATCCCAGTATGTCTTGCACATCGTTCCGGTCAGGAAAACCAAGAAGATTAGAACTGAGGAGGAATGATATGCTTGAGACACTGAGGCTCAGATTAGTGGGGCTTTTTATTAGCCATCAATATTCTGACTTTTATTAAATTTGCTTGGACTTACATTATAATATTTTTTAAATACTTCGCGGAAATATTTTGTATCCGAGAATCCGACTATGTCGGCAATCTCCGTTATTGTATATTCACCCTGTTTCAGCAATTGTGCGGCATGTTGCAGACGTATCATCCGGATATAATCAGCCGGAGCATAGCCGGTCAATGCTTTTAATTTGTTGAAGAAACTTGTACGGCTCATGTGATGCTGACTACTGAGTATGTCCACATTGAAATCCGGATTTCCCATGTTGTTTTCTATGCACTCCTTGACAGAGACTATGAATTTCCAGTCCAAAGTATTGGTGCAGTTGGACGGAAGATTCTGTTTTTCATCTTCGATACTGTTATAAACCTGACGGAGCATCGTGCGATTTGCAAGTATGTTTTTGACCGTTGCCTTGAGTATCCCTACGCTGAAAGGTTTTGTGATGTAGGCATCTGCTCCAATTTCCAGTCCTTCGAGCATGTTTTTTTCATCTCCCAGCGCAGTCAGCAAGATGACTGGAATATGTGACATTTCAAGGTCGCCTTTTATAACTGAGCAGAGTTCATCACCACCCATCTCGGGCATCATTATATCGGATATAATGAGATTCGGATTAAATTCCCGTATTATGACAAGCGCATCCTTTCCATTTGGACAGGACTGGATATTATAACTCGTTCTGAACATATCAACAAGATAATTACGTAAGTCATCATTGTCCTCTACTATCAGGATACGTTGTAAAGAACCGTTTGCCTGGGATATTTCTATGGACGGTTGATTTGAAGCACTATCAGGTATGATAATCTCCGGACATTCATCCGGTGTCTTGGGAGATATGAATTTTGCCTTATGGAGATGGCTGTTTCCTTTCGGGAAGGTAACTTGTACACAGGTCCCTTGATGTTCAGTACTCTGAATTTGAATCTTGCCTTTATGTAATCTGACCAGCTTGTATACCAGCATCAACCCGATTCCGGCGCCTGTCACTTTGAGGTTGATAACGTTGCTCCCCCGGAAATAATTCCTGAACAGTTTCTTCTGTTCACATGCGGGAATACCGATTCCGGTATCTTTCACTTCGATGCTCCAGGAGTTCGCTTCCTCGCAGGCATAAATATGTACGCTGCCACCTTCAGGTGTGTACTTCAGTGCATTGGACAGGATATTCTTCAGAATAGATCCCATCTTGTCACTGTCAAACCACACATTCAGATAGTTAAAATTGCTTTCGTAAACAAACCTGACATGTCTCATTTCAGCATATTTACGGAAAGTGGCACAAACATTATCCATATAGGAGTTCAATTCGTATTCGGAAACATAAAGGTGGGAAGAGTAGACACCTACCCGTTCGAAATTTATCAGGTTGGTCGTTAACTGGAGCAATGTATTTACATTTCTAAGGGCCATATTCATGTGCGGTAATGCTTGTTCCTTTACCATACAATTTTCTACGACTTCCTCCAGTGGAGCCTTTATCAATGTGAGCGGGGTACGTATGTCATGGGCCGTATTAATGAAGAACCGTGTCTTCTCATCCGAAATCTTCTTCTGTTTGTGTAGCATGATGATACGGAATATGATACCCATAATCAGCACCAGCAGGATCGCATATACCGCCATGGCCCATACACTGGCCCATGCTGGAGGCGTTATGATAATCTGAATGTTTCTGGTCTCATAGGTCTTATATTTTTCCTCATTGGATACGGCACGAATCTGCAAAGTATAATCGCCGGGCGGCAGGTTTCTTACAATAATCCGGTTGTCTTGGCTCGGACGGCTCCATTCTTTATGAAAACCGTCAATTTTCCATGAATAAAGAATGTTAGAAGGATAATCATAATTAATGGAAGTTACATCAAGAGAAAAGGAGTTTTGTCCGTAAGTCAATTTTAATCGGTCAGTCTCGTCAATATCCTTTTCCAGAGGAGAGCCGTCATCACCAGGATAAACGGGATGATAGGCTATCATAAAATCGCGCAATAACAAACGGGAGTAATGCGGTTCCGGTATCTGTATGTCTGTTGGGAACCTGACAGCCCCGTTATTGCTACCAAAAACAAGTGTGTTTTTGCTATAGGCTGTAGCAGAGCCGGTATTAAAATTGACACTCATCAATCCTTGTTCCCGTGTCCAATTGCGGAAGGAGTGTTCTTTAGGCGAGTAAATGGTAATTCCGTTTTCTGTACCCATGAGGAGACTCTTGTCCTGACGTGGGAGAATTGTATAGATATTATCGGAAATCAGTGCACAGTTGTCTGTATGATATTGATGGATGAACTTCTTTTTATCGATGTCATATATAAGCAGTCCAGCTCCACGAGTGCCGATATATAGGATACCGTCATTCCTCTGGTATAATGCACATATATAGGGAGATTCAACGGGCAGGTCAACATATTGGTAAATCCCGGATTCCTTGTCAAGCTGATAGAGCCCCATTCTTGTACCGATCCACATATGCCGGGTGTCTTTCTCTTGAATAGTGGTGATGGAGTTTACTCCCGGATATAGACGCACTCTTTTAGTCTCAAGATTAATGCGTTTCAGGTGATAATATCCACCGGACCAGACATCACCGTCCGAATCTTTCTTAATGTCAAATATGTATTGGTCGGGACGTACTCCCGCAATAGTAGCAGGAGAGAGGTGGCTGAGCTTAAACCCTTTCTTTTTTTCTATCTTGCAAATGCCTGGCATAAAACCGCCAGCCCATATTACGCCGGGAGAGACCTCACACAGTGCTAAAAAAATGTGATTCTCGTTATCCGGTACCGGATCAAAAGAACTGAGGAATGAACGCCATTCTTTTGTATCGGTCTGATAAAGACTGATGCCGTTACTGGTTGCAAACCAGAGGTCACCGTCACTGTCCTCCATCACATCATGGACCTGGTCGTTCACCAGTGAAAGGTTGTTGCCAATGGAATGTTTTATTAGGTCATAACTTCCATAACGGTTGTTACGGATGGTAATACCGGTAGGATAATTGGCAAGCCAGATGCGTTCATCCTCATCCACATAAATATCATTAATATTGTTTCCGTTCATTCCGTTATAACTACTATAATCGGCCGTTATATAGGGTTCACTTATACATGTATTCATATCCAGTTTATATACACCTTTCCCGCCTGTGGCTATTAGAAGTTCATGAGCGTTCAAAGTAACGATCCGGTTTATCTCTACATTATTGAGCGATTGACAAGGGATGATTTTTCCTGTTTTCCCCATGTCGTATATAAGTATTCCCTCTTTATAATTTCCCACAAACAGTTGTTTGGAAATGGCGTGGTAATAGAGTTCATGCACTGGTGTATTGATACTTTCTACTGCTTCGTCATGTACTATATTCAGCTTCCCCCTTTCTATCCTGGCACGAAACAGACCACTTCCTGTACCGATAAAGAAATGGTTAGTATCCATCTGTGCAATGGCAGTTATTTCACCGTTGACCGGTGTAGGCATATGTAAAGTCGTTCCGGCATGGATATCATACCAGGTAATGCTGTCTTTATAACATAGCCACATACGATCGCTTTTGTCCAAATAACCGTAATTCATAAATGCCTGCGACTTATTTTTGATTAGCTCCGGATGTACGTAAACCAGTTCGAATTTATCATGCTGCGAATCATATTTGAAAATACGACCCTTCTGACCGATTACCCATAATACATTCTCGTTGTCCATATAGAGCCAACTCAAAGCAACCCGCGAATCCAGCTTCATGCTGCCGTCTGAAAAGTTGTAATGCTTGATATGTTTTCCATCATAACGGTCTACCCCTTCCTGGGTTAGAAACCACATATATCCTCTTCGGTCTTTTTGGATATGATATATTTTCTGGTTGCTCAGACCGTCTTCCAGTCCTATGTACTTATAAATCTGGCACCTGCTTACGGAACTACTGATGAAAAAAATAGTAAAAAGAAAAATCCGTCTAATGTTTAAAGATATTTTCATATTTCTCGCAAAAGATTCAAAAACACATCTACAAAATTATAAAATATTCGTTAAATATCAACCAAAATAAATGAATTTTGTTTCATTAGTAGCTAATAATTTTACGTTGTCTCTTCGCTGAAGGGTGTAAAAAAACGGTTTCAAAAGTATGGAAAAGTTATCAATCTACAACTCTTTAACCATTGATGAACATAAATTATCCCAGATTTAATTCAATCTTTATATAAGATATGGTTGATATGTTCTTTGATAATAACTAACTTTACTTTTGTCCTTTTTCTATATGATGAAAATTTTTCTCAATTTATCATTTTTTTATTTCTTAATTTTGGGGATATTCTGATAGCTATATAATTAATTGTTACTTGGGGTATTGTAATTGGGCACTGACAATAAGTGTTGGAAGTGGTTAATTTATACTCAATAGTTGAGTTAAAAATACTCATAATTAAATGTTTGTTATTCTGATAATCAGTGTGCTATCCAAAAGGAGTCGGCTGTTAAGTAATTAATGAAGAAAAAGAATAGTTATCAGTTTTGAAGTAGCTGAACAAGCTAAGGAAGAAACTGTTAAAGAATAACCTGAACCTAACATTTCGAATAAAAAACAAAAAGAAAAAGATATTTAATTGAAAAATGTATATCTTTGCAAATGAAGATGGGGAGAAATCCATTTTCATGAAATGTAATTTATTACAGCGTTCGGACTTCTTATTATTCAGAAAATGTGGTGTTTAACGAATAAGCTAAAAAGAAGAATCTGCAACGCCTGTGCTGATATGGTACGGGCTTTGCTTATTCTGTTTAGCTTAGGGCTGCACCACATCCTTCTGAATTCAGGTAAGTTAAAGTTCCGTACCTCTTTTATTTTAAAAGGAGGAAATTTAAAAAACTATCAGTATGGATATTTACACAAGGGAGTTTATAGATGGTAGTCTTAAACAAATCCCAAAGCAAAACAACAACTCGGAGTATTTAACCCTATTTTCTTTTACGAAGTATCATAGCATCTTCTTAGATTTTGAAGAAATCGAATTTTCTGAAATTTTTTGTTGTTATCGGACACCATTAAATAATATTTGGGGGCCAATAGAAATAGAAGATATATTTTATTTCAATAACTATCTCTTTTACGTACTTTATGAGAAAGGACGTGATACTTTTTTGAAACCCAAACCTTCCGGGTCAAAATTAAGAATGGAATTAAACCTCTTGATCAACAAAAAACTAAACCAACATGTACGAAATTAGTGAATTGGGAATAGAAGTTAAACAGGCTGATTCGGAAGTTATAGAATTGATTTGTTTGATGGGATTGGCAAATCAAACCAATCAGGAAAAATATGAACTAATAAAACCCTTCTTCGAAAGGTTGAATTTATATTGTGATGAATTCTGTTTGAGATTAGAAAAAGATACTGATTTGTTTGCAATACCATTAAGTACAATAGCCTGTGTTGAATATGAAGAAGAGGATGATATACTATTTATATTATTTAAGAAGAGCAGACATCTCCATTCATTCAATATTAATCTGAAAATTCATACTATCTACATTATAAAGGAAGAACATAATTGTATTTTTGAGTTCTTTTTGAATACATATAATAGAATCCGAATCATATTTATTGGTTATAAACTAAAGCGGAAAACTGCTAAATACATTAAAAGACTGATACTTAATAATAATTCTAAAACTGATTCATAATGGAAAGTCGGTAACGTTTGTATGTTTTGTAAAAGTAAAATAAACCTTATCAACTCTATATTAACGATTGATATATTGTTACAATTCGGAATACTCCCTTTTTTTTCTTTGTAATATCTTATAAACTTTTTCTTTGTTAGTCGTAGAGAATAGGGGCGATTCTCGTAGAGTTTCACACTGATCTCCGTAGAGTTTCACCTCGTTCCTCTACGAGGAAAATATGGAATTTTTAATGTATTGATACTGAGTTATTTGTAATCTTTGATATTTGTCTTTATATTTCAATGTTAAACACTCTTGTTTTGTCTTTTTTATGTGTGTTTTAGGGTATCGAATATTTACAATAGAAAGGGCTGTTTTACGCTATTGTATATTTATTGCTATCAGTTTTGAATATAGTTCACCATAGAATGCAATAAACACAGGCTTCTATTATTTTAGAATCAGTCAGATAATAACTCGGTGTCCTTTGTGGTGAACTTATTTATTTTTAGTTTCATTTGCCGGAGAGAATAAAAACTCTCTGGCTATTGAAATTAAAATAAGGAGTTTTTGTTGCAAAGTTCAGAAATAACCATTACTTTTGCTGCCCGAAACCCTAAGGAGAGGTGCTCGAGTGGTTGAAGAGGCACGCCTGGAAAGCGTGTATACGCCAAAAGTGTATCACGAGTTCGAATCTCGTTCTCTCCGCAACAAATGAAGCCCTGCATACATGATTGTATTGCAGGGCTTTCTGCATTTTTTGTAATATTTGTTATCCGGATTAGCATTTGGCCCTTCTCAGTTGTATTAGTTAAAACGCAGATTTACTCAGATTGATTAATTTTATTACAGCGCAGCCATTTTATTAGCAAAAGTCTGCGCTCATCAATGTTTCAGTCCTAAACAATAAATCAGCATGATACAAAATAATTTTGCACATTACTCATTAAAATAAATAGTCTTTATGTTGAAGAAACTTTGCTTCTCTTTGCTGCTATGTCAGCATACATCCTTTCTTCTTGTTCGGGCCCATCTGCCAGACAAGAGGTTGCTGTGCTTCCCACGCCCGTTCAGTTAACAACACAGTCCGGTATGTTTGTATTAAAGAACGGACTTAAGATTGGTGTCTCCGATGAGTCGTTGTTACCAGCTGCGCAGTATTTACAAACTATATTGCAAAATGCAGTAATTTCTACTGCGGAAGTAGGCGGACAGCCTGCTGATATCTTTTTGAAATTGACCGATACCAAAGGGAAAGAGGGAGCGTATAAGTTGAATGTCACTTCCGGTAATATAGTAGCGGAAGCTGCTGATTATTCCGGTATCATTTCTGCTATTTCTACTCTCCGACAGTTATTACCGGCAGCTATTGAACAATCTTCCCAGGATGCTTCTCATTCTATCCCCGCCGTAAGTATAGAAGATGCACCGCGTTTGGCATGGCGCGGGATGATGCTCGATGCTTCACGTCACTTCTGGAACAAAGAGGAGGTGAAGCACGTGCTCGATATGATGGCTCTTTACAAATTGAATAAATTTCACTGGCATCTGACCGATGATCAGGGATGGCGTATTGAAATCAAACAATATCCGCTACTTACCGCAAAAGGAGCGTGGCGTAAATTCAATTCCCACGACAGAGAGTGTATGCATCGTATGGTAGAAGAAGATAATCTGGATTTCCGGATCCCTGAAGATAAGATGGAAATAGTAGAGGGAGATACGTTGTATGGCGGATATTATACACAGGATGACATTAAAGAGATTGTGGCTTATGCCGCTCAGCGTGGCATTGATGTAATACCGGAGATTGATATGCCGGGACACTTCCTGGCAGCTATTAATCAATATCCGGAGATTGCCTGTACGGGGCTGATCGGCTGGGGAAGTGTGTTCTCATCTCCCATTTGTCCGGGAAAGGATTCTACTTTGGAGTTCTGTAAGAATGTTTATAAAGAGGTGTTTCAGCTCTTTCCTTATATGTATGTACATATGGGAGGTGATGAGGTGGATATGGCCAACTGGAAA
This sequence comes from Bacteroides nordii WAL 11050 = JCM 12987, assembly GCA_000613465.1. Classification (GTDB taxonomy): domain Bacteria; phylum Bacteroidota; class Bacteroidia; order Bacteroidales; family Bacteroidaceae; genus Bacteroides; species Bacteroides nordii. Next base: position 115,819 of record BAJA01000008.1, on the reverse strand, counting down.
AAATGTGCTGATTGTCAGCGCCGCATGAAGCGGGAGGGGATACAATCAGAAAATGGATTGCAGGCATGGTTTGTGCGCCAAATGGAGACGTTCTTTATGGAGAACGGAAAGAAGTTTATTGGTTGGGACGAAGTTATTGCAGATGGTCTTTCTGACAATGCTACTATTATGTGGTGGAGAAGCTGGGCACCTAAAGCTATTCCCACTGCTACTTCCGAAGGCAAGCAGGTGATTAATACGGAGAATAATTATTTCTATTTCGATTATCTACAGGATAAAACGACACTGCCTAAGTTATTGGCTTATGAACCCATACCTGCAGAACTTACTCCCGAACAGCAAAAACGGGTGTTAGGTGTACAGGCCAATTTCTGGTGCGAATGGATTCCTTCTATGAAGCGTCTGGAATATATGATGATGCCGCGCTTGCTTGCACTGAGTGAAATAGCTTGGGTAGAACCTTCTGCCAAGCCTAATATAGATGACTTTTACAAAGCCCTTATTCCTCAGTTTAAACGGCTGGATGCTATGAATATTAATTATCGTATCCCCGATTTGGAAGGCTTTTATAATACGAATGCTTTTGTGGATGAGGCCACTCTGAATATCAAATGTCCGCTTCCTGATGCTGAAGTACGTTATACTACGGATGGTAAATTCCCGACAAAGGCATCTCAACTGTATGAAGGGCCGCTGAAGGTGACAGAAACCACAGAGTTTACATTGCGCACATTTCGTCCTGATGGTTCGGCTTGCGATATGGTGAAAACCAAGTTTGTGAAAGCTCCTTATGCAGAGGCAGATGGTACGGCAGCTGTTTCAGGAGACGGGTTGAATGTTGTATGGCATGATTTTAAGGGAGAGAAATGTGCTGATATTGATGCTGCCCCGGTGAAGTACATATATGGTTGAAACAGTGTCTATCCCTGAGGGAGTGAAAGGAGATATCGGACTGGTATTGAAAGGGTACTTGCAGGTTCCGGTCGATGGAATATATACACTGGCTTTGCTTTCGGATGATGGCAGTACGCTGTTGATTGACGGAAAACTGCTCATTGATAATGACGGACCTCATTCACCACGTGAAGTGATAGCTCAGGTGGCTTTGAAGGAGGGACTTCATCCGATTGAAATTCGTTACTTCGACAATAATGGTGGTACGTTGGAGATGTCTTTAATCAATGAAAAAGGAGAAAAACAAAAACTTGGTAAAAATTGGTTGAAGCATTGAGAAAGTATTATATATATTATCACAGAATAGCATAGCGTTTCAGAAAGTGCTATTTCTCTGATTTCTAACAATAAAACTCTGCTCCACTCTGTGGTGAGTTCAACTCAAAAGGGAGAAGTCCTGTTATATTTAAAAATATAGCGAGACTTCTCTCTTTTGAGTTAATGAATATGAAAAAGAATACTTCCGGTTTAACTTTCCTCTTAATCTGAGTTCTAACCTATAAAGCCCAGAAGAACAGATGATAAACGAAAATAAAATCAGGGAGACTTGTGCTTCCAATCCTGAAAAAGGATTCAGAATGCTGGTAGACAGTTTTCAGGAACCGATATACTGGCACATACGACGTCTTGTTGTGTCTCATGAGGATGCGGAAGATATTATTCAGGAAGTCTTTATCCGTATTTTCCGGCATTTGGAACAGTTTCGTGAAGAGAGTTCGCTTATTACCTGGATTTATAAGATAGCCACTAACGAGAGCCTTCGCTTCTTGAAAACCCGTAAAGCAGAAGTTATTTCTGCCGAAGAAATACAGGAGGAATTGCTCGATAAGTTGAAAACTTCCGATTACGTAGACTATGAAAATGAGTTGGCTGTGAAGTTTCAGACGGCTATCCTGAAATTGCCGGAAAAGCAGCGGGTGGTGTTTAACCTCCGTTATTATGACGAACTGGACTACGAGGCCATCAGCCAGATAACGGGTGACCGTGCGGAAACTCTCAAAGTGAATTATCACTATGCGAAAGAAAGAATAAAGGAATACATTGTAAATAGTTAGAGTTATGAACAGAGAATTTGATTTTGATGACATTGGGAAGCGAATGCCTTATAAAACGCCTGAATCTTTCTTTGAAGACAACCGGCGCAAGATACTAAAGCATACGTGTGGAGAGGAACGTCGTGTGAAGAATAGGTTACACATTATCATTCCAACTGCATTGGCTGCCGCTGCGCTATTGGCCGGATTGTTATTCATGCCACTGAATCCGGAGGGAAATGAAGTACCTGCTACAGTCCCGACTCTTGTGCTGATGGCTGAAACGGAGTCTGCTAACTCGGACGCGATGGATCATTTTATAGAGAGTCTGTCGGATGAAGAACTACAGGAACTTGCCGAACTTTCGGAAACTGATATGTTTTTATTTTAATAGATAATTAAAAAGAAGGAGAACAAATGATGAAAACAAGAATTATTTTTATGCTTTTGACTGTGGTTGCTATGTGTAGCCAGTCTGCTTTTGCACAAGAGAAAAAAACGTCCGGATAGAGAACAGATTCAGGCCATGCAATGTAATCAGGTAGTGAAAGCGTTGATGCTCGATGATGCTACTGCTGCTAAATTCGTTCCTGTGTATCAGAAATATCTGAAGGAGTTGAGTGAGGTACGTATGGAGAATGCCCGCAAACCTAAAGTGAGGGATGCGGCTACTACACAGCCGGCTCCGAAGGCTATCCCTACGGATGCGGAAGTAGAAAAAGCGATTAAAGATCGTTTTGCACAGAGCCGTAAGTTGCTGGATATACGTGAGAAGTATTATAATGAATTTCGTAAGATACTTTCTCCTAAACAGATAATGAAGATTTATCAATTAGAGAAAGGGAATGCACATAAATTTCAGAAAGAATGGAAAAAACGCCAGGGACAAAAACAGGGACAACGGCCGGAAGCAAAGAAGGGTAATATGCATCGTGGCAACAACAATGTGAAGTCGCAGAAATAAGCTCTATTTGTGATGAATAACAAGAATGTACACTTTTGCCTGTCAAGAGTGTACATTCTTGTTATATATAAGTGTACACTCTTGTATGACAAAAGTGTACATCCTTTTATCTGTTGATTATCAGTATGTTATAACTCTGGTTTTGAGACGCATATAGCTTTGCTTTTATTGCATGCAGGCAAGGCGTGGTCTCCATGCAGGCAAGGCGTAGTCTCCAGGCAGGATGAACCATTTCTTTATTTATTGGTTCATTCAGCATAATATAAAGTATCAATTTATGACTCAGATAAAAATTAAGCGGGTATATGAAGAACCTGCCGATACAGATGGATATCGCGTTTTGGTAGATCGTCTTTGGCCTCGGGGGATGAAAAAAGAGTATTTGAAATACGATGTCTGGGAAAAAGACATCACTCCTTCTCCGGATCTGCGTAAATGGTTTCACGGAGATATTACCGGACATTGGAAAGAGTTTGCAGCAATGTATGAAAAGGAACTGGAGGCTCTGCTGCCGTAAAGGAGTTTCTTACAAAAATAGCATCTTATAAAGTTGTTACTTTACTGTATGCTTCTAAAGAACCTGTATATAATCATGCTCGTATTTTACAACAATATTTAGAGACACACCTTAAGTAATAGTTACTTATTATCGTTTTTTTGCTACTTTTGCTTCGGGACGTTAGTGTTTTTTGCTTTTCAGTTGTATTATATACTGTAAGAGGCCACGCTTTTGTCTTCTTAAAACTAATATGCATTGAAACATTTCAAAAAAACGAATAGATATGAGACTTATTTCTGCACTAATCGGATGCTCTTTGTTACTGGGAATGGCCGCTTGTACTCAGACATCTACATCGCAAGACTACACGGATTTTGTAAATCCTTTCATCGGTACCGGAGGACACGGACACACTTATCCGGGAGCGGTGGTTCCCAATGGTATGATTCAGCCGAGTCCGGATACACGTATTTATCAGTGGGATGCCTGTTCGGGTTATTACTACAATGATTCTACCATCAATGGATTTTCGCACACTCATCTTAGCGGTACGGGTTGTGGCGATTATGGTGATGTACTGCTGATGCCTACTGTTGGCAAACAGGATTATCACGCTATGGGTTCGGAAAGCCAGCAGATGGCCTATGCATCCGCTTTCTCACATCAGAATGAAACGGCTCAACCGGGGTATTATTCTGTAGTGCTGGACCGATACAATGTGAAAGCCGAACTTACGGCAACTAAACGCGCAGCCATTCATCGTTATACTTTTCCACAATCTGATGAATCGGGTTTTATTCTCGATTTAGACTATAGCCTGCAACGTCAGAAGAATGAAGAAATGGAATTGGAGGTAATCAGCGATACAGAAATATGCGGACGTAAGAAAACGGTTTACTGGGCTTTTGATCAGTATATCAATTTCTATGCAAAATTCTCTAAACCATTTACCTATACAATGGTGACTGATTCTATGGCGCTCGACGAAGGTGGCCCTTTGTTGCCTACTGCTAAAGTTTTGCTGCACTTTAATACCAAAGCCGGTGAAGAAGTGTATGTGAAAGTGGGTATTTCGGCTGTTGATATAGATGGAGCACGCAAAAATGTAGAAGCTGAGATTCCCGAATGGGATTTTAATGGCGTTCGTAAGGCGGCCCGTGCTTCCTGGAATGACTATCTGGCAAAGATAGATATTGATACTGATAACAAGGATCAGAAAACGATGTTCTATACCGCTCTTTATCATACCGGTATGCAGCCCAATCTCTTCACTGACGTAGACGGTCGTTATTTAGGTATGGATCTGAAAGCTCATCAGGGCAGTGTGAATGAACCGATGTATACTATATTCTCTTTGTGGGATACGTTCCGTGCTTATCATCCGTTGATGACCATTATTGATCCCGATTTGAACGAAGCATTCATCCGCTCTCTTATCCAAAAGCAACGTGAAGGTGGTGTATTCCCTATGTGGGAGCTGGCCGGTAACTATACCGGTACAATGATTGGTTACCATGCAGTGCCTGTCATTGTAGATGCGTATATGAAAGGGTATCATAACTTTGATGTGAATGAGGCTTATAAAGCCTGTTTACGTGTGGCTGAGTATGATACGACAGGGATTAAATGTCCTCCGTTGGTATTGCCTCACCTGATGCCGCAGGCCAAATACTGGAAGAATAAAATTGGCTATGTACCTTGCGATAAAGACAATGAAGCTGTAGCCAAGGCGTTGGAATACGCCTACAACGACTGGTGTATCTCTGCATTTGCCGAGAGCCTTGGAGATGCTGCCAATCATGAGAAATATGCCAAATTTGCCGAAGGGTACAAAACTTATTTTGATCCGTCCACACGTTTTATGCGCGGACTTGACAGTAAGGGCAATTGGCGTACACCGTTTAATCCCCGCTCTTCTACACATCGTAACGATGATTATTGTGAAGGAACAGCCTGGCAATGGACTTGGTTCGTACCTCACCAGATTGACGGATTGGTTGAACTGATGGGGGGGCGCGAAGGTTTCATCAGCAAACTCGATTCATTGTTTACTGTAAGTTCTGTTTTGGAAGGTGAAAATACTTCAGCTGATATCTCCGGTCTGATCGGACAATATGCTCATGGCAATGAGCCCAGTCACCACATTATTCATATGTATAACTACGTAGGCCAACCTTACAGAACACAGGAACTTGTAGACAGCGTATTGCAAACGTTGTATTTCAATGACCCGGATGGCCTTTCGGGCAATGAAGACTGTGGACAGATGTCTGCATGGTATATACTCAATACGATGGGATTCTATCAGGTATGTCCCGGAAAACCAGTGTATTCTATCGGTCGCCCTCTTTTCAACAAAGCTACGGTGAATCTGAAAGATGGTAAGAAATTCACGGTTATAGCTAAAAATAATAGTCGTGAGAATAAGTACATCCAGTCTATCGTGTTGAATGGAAAACCGCTGGATGAACCTTTCTTTACACATCAGGACATTGTAGATGGTGGTACATTGGAATTAACAATGGGGAAGGTAATTAAAAAATAAAAATTAAAGAAATAAAAGAGAGGCTGCACTGTAGGTTGAGAGAACAACTACAGTGCAGCCTTTTTTCCCTCCCCTCTCTTTCTCATTTATATTTAATTTTAAACTTTCAACTTTCAATTTTCAATTAAATAATCCTACCTTTGCTGTCGGAACCCCAAAACCAATAAGTTATGAAGTATAAATTATTAGTTCTTGATGTAGACGGAACGTTGCTCAATAGTGAAAAGGAAATCAGTAAACGTACCCTTGCCGCTTTATTGAAAGTGCAGCAGATGGGAGTACGTATCGTATTGGCTTCCGGCAGACCTACATATGGCCTTATGCCCCTTGCCATGAAGCTGGAACTTGGAAACTATGGAGGCTTTATTCTGTCTTATAATGGTGGGCAGATTATCAATGCGCAAAATGGTGAACTCCTGTTTGAGCGTAGGATAAACCCTGAGATGTTGCCTTATCTGGAAAAGAAAGCCCGTAAAAACGGTTTCGCTATCTTTACCTATCATGACGACACTATTATTACCGATTCACCCGAAAATGAACATATACGCCAGGAAGCTGAGCTGAATGGTCTGAAGATAATCCCGGAAACGGAATTTTCAATTGCAGTAGACTTTGCTCCCTGCAAATGTATGCTTGTCAGTGATGATGAAGAAGCCTTGTGGGACTTGAAGAGCACTGGCGCAAACGACTGAACGGTGCGTTGGACGTATTCCGTTCCGAACCCTACTTCCTCGAAGTGGTTCCTTGCTCTATTGATAAAGCGAATACATTGGGAGCTTTGCTCGAAACACTGGGTATCAGCTCAGAAGAAGTTATCGCTATTGGTGATGGAGTTTGTGATGTTTCCATGATACAGTCTGCCGGGCTGGGCATTGCTATGGGTAATGCGCAGGATTCAGTAAAGGTATGTGCTGACAGAATCACCACTTCTAATGATGAGGATGGAGTAGCGATAGCTGTAGAGAAAGCTATTCTTTCAGAAATACGTCCGGCAGAAGTTCCTCTGGACGAACTGAATCAACGGGCTCGTCATGCTTTGATGGGAAACCTGGGTATTCAATATACCTATGCTTCTGAGGATAGGGTAGAGGCTACTATGCCGGTAGACGAACGTACCCGTCAGCCATTCGGTATCCTTCATGGAGGGGCAACGCTGGCGCTGGCCGAAACAGTGGCAGGACTCGGTTCGATGATACTCTGTAAACCCGACGAAATAGTAGTAGGTATGCAAGTCAGTGGAAATCATATATCCTCTGCTCACGAAGGAGATACGGTGAGAGCTGTGGGAACGATTGTTCATAAAGGACGTTCTTCGCATGTCTGGAATGTGGATGTATTTACGTCTACAGCCAAGCTGGTGTCTTCAATACGGGTAGTAAATAGTGTCTTGAAAAAAGGATGATTAATACAGGAGAACAGGAAGCCTATATCCTCGTGGATCGTTTTATTGAGACTGGAATGCCTTTTGCCATGTATCGTATACCGGGAGAGAAGGTTATCCATTTGATGGTACAACTAAAAAGTGAAGTAAGTCTGTTTAGTGATATAGAAGAGTTGAATGGACAAAGTGGCTTTGTGATAGCCCCTTTTCGGATAGGGAAGGATACACCGATTGTGTTGCTGAGGCCGGATGAAGTATGTGAAATAGAGTTTGACTCAACGAAAGAATGTTCGGATGACATAAAGCCGGATTATTATAGTCCGGTAGCGGAACGGGCGCCAAAGTCTGTTCATTATGCGCCATGTACGGACAAATATGCCGGTTGTTTTGACACCTTCATCAAGGCATTGCGTCAAAAGCAGTTCGATAAGTTGGTACTTTCCCGCAATCAGAAACTGGACGTTCCATCGAAATTCTCACCGGCAGCAGCTTTCCATGAAGCTTGTAGGAGGTATCTGTATTCATATGTCTATTTATGCTATACTCCGCAGACCGGGGCGTGGCTGGGCAGTACTCCGGAGATTATTCTTGCAGGAGAAAAAAATGAATGGGGCACGGTAGCGTTGGCTGGTACACAATCTCTTCAGCATGGAAAATTACCGCAGGAATGGGATGATAAGAATCGGGAAGAACAAGAGTATGTTGCTTCTTATATTCGGAGTCAGCTTCTTTCTTTTAATATCCAACCCGAAGAATCCGGTCCTTATCCGGCATTTGCCGGGGCACTGTCTCATTTAAAGACTGATTTCCATTTCTCATTGCCGGATAGCAATAGACTGGGAGATTTGCTGAAACTGTTGCATCCCACACCAGCCGTTTGTGGACTTCCCAAAGAAAAGGCATATCAGTTTATTCAGGATAATGAGAAGTACGACCGCCGGTATTACTCTGGTTTCATTGGTACATTGAATCCCGGTGGAAAGACTGATTTGTATGTTAATTTACGTTGTATGAATATAAGCTCAGAACAATTGATTCTCTATGCCGGTGGCGGATTACTCGCTTCTTCCGAATTGGAAGACGAATGGCTGGAGACGGAAAAGAAAATGCAAACAATGCTTAATCTAATTGAAAGTTGAAAATTGAAAATTGAAAGTTGGCTGCACTATCACGCTACATAGCAACTTTCAATTTTCAACTTTCAATTTTCAATTTTCAACTAAATAAAGTGTATACAGATAAGAAGAATATTCTCCAATTGGTGGCGTTGCTCGAAGCACATGGAGTGACGAAGATCGTATTGTGTCCGGGGAGTCGTAATATTCCCCTTGTTCATACCCTGTCTACCCATCCTTCCTTTAAGTGTTATTCTGTAACGGACGAGCGTAGTGCCGGGTTTTTCGCTATTGGGTTAGCTCTGAATGGTGGAGCACCTGCTGCCGTATGTTGTACTTCCGGTACAGCTTTGCTCAATCTGCATCCGGCTGTAGCCGAAGCTTTTTATCAGAATGTTCCTTTGGTTGTCATCTCTGCCGACAGACCTGCTGCCTGGATAGGGCAGATGGATGGACAGACTTTACCACAACCGGGAGTTTTTGGTACGCTGGTGAAGAAGTCAGTTAACCTTCCGGAAATCTATACGGATGAAGACGAATGGTATTGTAATCGTCTGGTTAACGAAGCATTGCTGGAGACACATCATCATGCAAAGGACCGGTGCATATTAATGTTCCTGTCACTGAACCGATATTCCGTTTTACTACTGAGACACTTCCTGAAGTACGTGTTATCACCCGTTATCAAGGTTTGAATATTTATGACCGGGATTATAACGATCTTATCCAACGGCTCAATCAATATCAAAAGCGTATGATTATTGTCGGACAGATGAATCTGATTTATTTGTTCGAAAAGAAATATTCGAAGCTGCTTTACAAGCATTTTGCCTGGTTGACAGAGCATATTGGAAACCAGACCATTCCCGGTATTCCTGTGAAGAACTTCGATGTGGCACTTTATGCTATGGACGGAGAGATGCAAGAAAAAATGGTGCCGGAACTGTTGATTACTTATGGCGGACACGTTGTATCCAAGCGTTTGAAGAAGTTCTTGCGGAATAATCCTCCAAAGGAACATTGGCATGTATCTCCCGATGGAGAGATAGTGGACCTTTATGGTTCATTGACAACAGTGATAGAAATGGACCCCTTTGAATTTCTTGAAAAAATTGCATTTTTACTTGAGAACAAAACGCCTCAGTATCCTTTGCTGTGGGAAAACTTCTGTAAAGCATTGCCACAACCCGAGTTGCCCTATTCGGAAATGTCTGCAATCGGAGCATTGATAAAAGCATTACCCGAACAGTGTGCGCTTCATTTAGCTAACAGTTCGACTGTGCGTTATGCCCAGTTGTTCACTGTTCCTGCAACGGTAGAAGTTTGTTGCAATCGGGGGACGAGTGGCATTGAAGGCTCTTTATCCACCGCTGTTGGCTATGCTGCAGCTTCGGATAAACTGAACTTTGTGGTCATTGGCGATCTTAGTTTTTTCTATGATATGAATGCTTTGTGGAATGGAAATTTTGGTGCGAATCTGCGTATTTTGCTGTTGAATAATGGAGGAGGGGAAATTTTCCATACGCTACCGGGATTGGAAATGTCGGGTACATCGCACAAATTTATTACTTCCGTTCATAAAACATCTGCCAAAGGATGGGCGGAAGATCGCGGTTTCCTTTATCAGAAAGTGGAAGATGAGGTGCAATTAGAAGAAGCAATGCAATTGTTTACACAACCGGAGCCTATGACGCAACCGATATTGGTAGAGGTCTTTACCAATAAGAATAAAGATGCAAGAATTCTGAAAGACTTCTATCACCAGGCTGCCGGACGCGAAAGTGCACCGAGAAAAGAAAACAAATAAATAGTACTTCAAATTTCATTCATACTATGGCAGCGTTTTATTGAAACGCAAATGATCGTAGATTTCGCAGATTAGATGACTTACTGTATTTGAGGGACGATGTTCTTTGTGTGAATTTGCGATAATCTGCGTTTCAATGATACGATCATTTAATTAGGATATAGTACTTAAATTTATAAAAAAGAAGAATATGTCAGAAAGAAAATGGGAAACAATCAAAGAATACGAAGATATTCTTTTTGATTACTATAACGGCATTGCCCGTATTACTATCAATCGTGAACGTTATCGTAACGCATTCACGCCTACTACTACGGGTGAAATGAGTGATGCTATGCGTATTTGCCGTGAAGAGTCCTGTATCAGTGTAGTTGTGATTACCGGGGCAGGCGATAAGGCTTTTTGTAGCGGCGGTGATCAGAATGTAAAAGGCCGCGGAGGTTATATTGGAAAAGATGGAGTACCTCGTTTGAGTGTATTGGATGTACAGAAACAAATTAGGAGTATTCCTAAACCTGTTATTGCTGCTGTAAATGGTTTTGCTATTGGTGGCGGACATGTGCTCCATGTGGTGTGTGATCTTAGTATTGCGTCAGAAAATGCCATTTTCGGACAGACGGGACCTCGTGTAGGTAGCTTCGATGCAGGTTTTGGGTCCTCATATCTTGCCCGCGTGGTAGGACAGAAAAAGGCACGTGAAATCTGGTTCCTTTGCCGTAAGTATAATGCACAGGAAGCACTTGATATGGGATTGGTGAACAAAGTGGTACCTTTAGAGCAGCTCGAAGATGAATATGTTCAGTGGGCAGAAGAGATGATGCAACTCAGTCCGCTTGCTCTTCGTATGATTAAAGCCGGATTGAATGCCGAGCTCGACGGACAGGCAGGTATTCAGGAGTTGGCGGGTGATGCAACAATGCTGTATTATATGACTGATGAGGCTCAGGAAGGAAAAAATGCTTTTCTTGAAAAGCGTAAACCTGATTTTAAACAATATCCCAAATTGCCATAATAAAGAAGATTGGTTTTCTTTAAGAGTAAATGCTATGTACGATATAAAGATTCATCCTCATAAGCTTTATTTTAAGCAGCCGGCGGGTACATCACGGGGTACTTACGTCACTCGTGATGTATGGTATCTACATCTTACTTCTGATATGTATCCCGATAGGGTAGGTATTGGTGAGTGTGCTCCGCTTCCTAAACTGAGTTGCGATGATATTCCTGATTATGAATCAGTCTTATCCCGAATCTGTAACCGTGTAGCTGCCGAAGGAACTTTTTCGGTAGAAGAACTTCGGGAGTATCCTTCTATTCTCTTTGGACTTGAAACAGCTTTCCGTCATCTGGAGGCAGGGAGTTTTGCACTTTGGAATACGCCTTTTTCACGTGGGGAAGTTGGAATTCCTATTAATGGTCTTATCTGGATGGGCGATTACAAAAAAATGCTTGAACAGATTGAAATGAAGATGCAAACAGGATTCCGTTGTATCAAATTAAAAATAGGTGCTATCAATTTTGAGGAAGAACTGACTTTATTACGTTTTATTCGTTCTCATTTCTCTGCAAAGGAAATAGAGCTTCGTGTGGATGCTAACGGTGCTTTTTCTCCGGTTGATGCAATGGATAAGTTAAGCCGTTTGGCGGAGCTTGACCTGCATTCCATAGAACAACCTATTCGTGCCGGACAATGGGAGGAAATGGCGCGTCTTACTGAGGTAAGCCCTTTACCTATTGCATTAGATGAAGAGTTAATCGGAATCAATATCTCAGAAAATAAGCGGCGTTTGCTTGAACAGATCCGGCCTCAGTATATTATCTTGAAACCATCTCTTCATGGAGGTATTGCCGGTGGTGACGAATGGATTCGTTTGGCTGAGGAGCTGACAATCGGCTGGTGGATTACTTCTGCTCTCGAATCTAATATTGGATTGAATGCTATTGCTCATTGGTGTGCTACATTTAATAATCCTTTGCCACAGGGACTTGGTACCGGTGCCTTGTTCACTAATAATATAGAGATGCCTCTTGAAGTAAGGAAAGATTGCCTGTGGTATTCTGTAACACGTTAATTCTTGAATTGTCATGCAACTGAATAGATGTGAGCAGAGTTTGACATTAGAAGGCAAAAAGTACTCCCGGGAAGAAATAGTGCATCTGATTAGTAATGTTTCAGAAATGGCTTCTCCTTTTTTGCTTGATTTATGTCATTTTCTTGCTGATTGGTTTAATGACTCCCCCTTTATGGAAGTCCATACTTCCGGGTCTACCGGGACACCCAAAGTGTTGATGGTTCGTAAAGAGCAGATGATGCAAAGTGCCCGTTTGACTTGTGAGTTTTTGAATCTTCGTATAAATGATACTGTTCTACTCTGCATGCCTTTACAGTATATTGCTGGTAAAATGGTAGTGGTTCGCGCATTGGTGGCTGGTTTAAATCTTATATTACGTACTCCCTCCGGGCATCCGCTTGCCGATGTGGATATGCCACTTCGTTTTGCGGCAATGGTACCTTTACAGGTCTTTAATACTTTGCAGGTACCACAAGAGAAAGAGCGTCTTAGTCACACAGATATACTTATTATAGGTGGGGGGGCTATTGATGCAGCTCTTGAGGCAGAGATACGTTCATTACCCGGAGAAATTTATTCTACTTATGGTATGACAGAAACACTTTCACATATCGCTTTACGCAGGTTGAATGGTGTTTCTGCCTCTTTATATTATCGGCCGTTTCCTTCAGTTGAACTATCACTTTCTTTGGAAAATACATTAATAATAAAAGCACCTTTGGTATGTGATGAAGTGTTGGTTACAAATGATGTTGCGAAGCTCTATCCGGATGGTAGTTTTATAATTGTTGGAAGAAGGGATAATATCATTAACAGTGGAGGCATTAAGATACAGGCAGAAGAGGTAGAGGAATTATTGAAACCTTTTATTACAGTTCCTTTTGCCATAACATCTATATCAGATTTAAAATTAGGGCAGGCGGTTGTACTTCTGTTGGAAGAAGGAATGGATATCAATATGTTAAAAGAGAAAATTCATTCTGTATTACCTAAATATCAATATCCTAAACAGATACTCACAATTTCTCATCTCCCAATTACCGGTAGTGGAAAAATAGATCGGGCCAACTGTAGATTGTTTGCTGAAAAAATGGTACAAATATGATCCTTTTTTTATTTATTACTTTATAAGGATCGAATATAATATATGAAAATTAAAAATGGGAGATAGTCCTTTAATTCTACACGTAAAATTTTAAGAGCCTGACCGATTCGGTAATTAACAGTCTGTGGAGAAACTTTTAATTTGAGGGCAATTTCTTTATGGGTGAGGTGATACTTCCTGTTTAATTCATAAGCCTCCCGAAATTCGATAGGTAGTTTTGCTAATGCTTTGTCATAAAGTTTGAATAGTTCATTCTCTAAATAAAAGTCAGGACTAATGAACTCTTTCTCGTATTTATCGGCTATTTCTTGGTGGACTTTTCGTTTTATTTCGTGATGGGTTATACGGTTTAATGCCTTGTTTTTCACTATGGTAAAAAGCAGAGTTTTTAGCGTAAGTTCTGCGATCAGACTTGAACGGTTTTCCCATAACCACATCATGGTATCTTGTACGATTTCCTCTGATTCAATTTGGGAAACATATTGAGAACAAAACGCACATAATCCTCGGAAATAATAACGGTATACTTCTTCGAAGGCCTGTACATCGCTGTCCCTTAATGCGGCGATTACGGTACTATTATCATTTATATCTAAAGGTTTAGTAAAGTTCCCCATTCTTTTTAATTAAATATACAACAAACATACTTATAATTTCTCCATTCTCAAAATGAATCATTAAATAATATTTTTTTTTCTATTTCATTTAGTATCTTTGCTGCCACAATTGTATTACCTACGACAATAGTATATATTAGGTATAAAGATTGAACATGATGGATGAAATGAAATTACTGAGCTACTTCAATGGAGAGCTTAGTGAAGAGGAAGCTTTACAAGTAGAGACTTGGTATAGAGCTTCTGAAGAAAACCGGAAGCTACTTGAACAAATATATTATACAGCATTTGTCGGGGATCGCGTTGCTGTGATGAATTCAGTTGATGTAGAAGGTTCTCTGAAGAAGTTGAAAGTCGCAATGAAGCCCAAAGAGAGTGTAGTAAGGAAGCATCGCTCTATTGGGTGGAAGCGTTATGCTATTCCGTTGGCTGCTTTTCTTACCGGAATTGTTTTTACTATCGGCTTATCTTATTTAGCATTAAATAAAACGTCGAATTATATTGTAGCAACAACAGCTGGACAGCGTGCGCAGTTTGTGTTGCCGGATGGTTCTAAGGTATGGTTGAATGCCTCTACTCAGTTAGCTTATAAATCTTCTTTATGGAGTCGGGAACGTCAGGTAAATCTTACGGGTGAAGCTTATTTTGAGGTGGCACGTGATGAACATGCTCCTTTTATTGTAAACAGCAAAAACATAAAAACGCAGGTGTTGGGTACGAAGTTTAATGTACGTGCTCGTGCTGCAGAAGAGAAAGTTGTTGCTACTTTGCTGAAAGGTTCTATTCGTGTTGATTTACCTCGGGAAAATAATGAGGGTTTCATTTTAAAACCAGGACAGATTCTTAATGTGAATACTTCAACTCTGCAGGCAGAACTTACAGAATCTTCTTCACCCCGGGATGTACTTTTATGGATACAAGGAAAACTTGCTTTTGAGCAAGCTACGTGTTTAGAAATGACGCGATGTCTTGAACAGCACTTTGACGTTCATTTTTATTTTAAAGATGAACAATTAAAAAAAGAACGTTTTACTTGTGAGTTCCGTACGGATGATAATATAGAAGATATTCTCTCTGTATTATCATTAACCAAACGTTTCCAGTATAAAATAGACGGAAATAAGATCTATTTATCTGCCGGGAAATAAAAATAGATAAATTCTAAGTACTCATCAACTAATAAATTAGAGAGAGTATATCAAAGAAGAGTTTGCATGTGATCTACGTGTCTCTCTTTGATATACTCTCTTTGTCTTTTTATCTATCTTTTATTCATATCTTTTTTAGACTATTGGGGTTTTTAACGTTCCTTTTTTTCTCTTTTCTTTTAAATTTTTCTCTTTTCTTTTAGTAACTATGCTCTGTTAACTGTATTATTTTAGTAAAAGCGAAATAACAACCAATATAATAACCTAAAATAATTATAGATAATGAAAGATATTCCATAAAAAAGATTTCCTGTATTGGATTTTATATTGAGATGGTTTCTTAATCTGTTAATGTTAAAAGAATACGAAATGAAAAAAATTACAAAGTACAAGATTAAATTCTTGTTGGGGTTCCTTTTCCTTTTTATTCCAGCCTTTTTAAGTGCATCTGCACAAAATGTACTGTTAAATCTGGATTTTACTAATGTCCCTTTGAGTAAGGTGCTGAACGAAATTGGTCGGCAAACTTCTCTGTCAGTTGTATATAATACTAAAGATATTAATCCTGATAGAGTAGTGACGATTAAAGCTAATCGTGAGAAATTAGGGACTGTTATGAATCGCTTACTTAAAAATACTAGTGCCTCTTTTTCAGTACGGGATAAGTATTTGGTGCTCTTTACAAAAGAAGTGGATGAAGTGAGAAACGTGACACAGCAGAACAAACGTATAATAAAAGGAGTAGTAACGGATGAAAACGGTGAGCCTTTGATTGGAGTAAGCGTACTGGTTAAGGGAACTACTACAGGAACTATTACTGATATGGACGGAATTTATTCCCTTGAAGTGCCTGAAGATGGTGTATTGGAATTTTCCTATATTGGTTATCAAAAAATATCATTATCGATTGCAGGGCGTACCTCTTTCAATGTAACAATGAAAGAAGATGCACTACAATTAAATGAAGTGGTAGTTACTGCTATGGGTATCGAACGCAAAGAAAAGTCCTTGACGTATGCAACTCAAAAAGTGAGCGGTGAGGAGCTAATGAAAGTGCAAGATGCCAATTTTGTTAACTCACTGCAGGGAAAGGCGTCTGGTATTACAATTACTCCAAGTGCCGGTGGCGCCGGTGGTGCATCAAAGATTTTATTAAGAGGAAACAAGTCAGTTTTAGGAAACAATAGCCCTTTAGTAGTGGTAGATGGTATTCCTATGACCAACAATATTAGTGGACAAAAAGGCTGGGGGGATGGTTCTGGTATTAATTACTCAGGTACATCTGAAGGTTCTGATCCTCTTTCAACCATTAATCCTGATGATATTGAGAGTCTTAACATTCTAAAAGGCGCTAATGCAGCTGCTCTTTATGGTAGTGCAGCTGCGAATGGTGTCATTATGATCACTACTAAGAAAGGTAAAGAGGGACGTATCGATGTCAATATTTCTTCTAATGTTACATTTGAAAAACCATTATTAACTCCTGAAATACAAAATATCTATGGTGCGTCTCTTAATCTGTCTGCGAACACATTAGCTCTTGATAGTTGGGGCAAAAAGTTGACGGATATGACATCAGAAGAGCTTGCTTATGAAGGAGCTCATTTACGCAATTATGCAAATGATGATGTTGATGATTTTTTTCAAACAGGTGTTACTGTGAATAACTCAATATCATTGAGTGGAGGATCGGAAAAGATACGTTCTTATTTTTCATTTGCTAATTCTCATTCGGATGGTATGGTTCCCAGGAATAATTACAATAGAAATACGCTTTCTTTTAGACAGAGTTATGCGCTATTTAATAAGAAATTGAATATTGATGTATCTGTGAATTATGTACATACTGTTCTGCGTAATCGACCTGGTGGTGGTACGGCATTAAATCCGTTGTATGACCTTTATACAACTCCTCGTAATATCGATATGCAGTATTATAAAGACAACTATATGATAGAAAAGGGGCAATGGTTATCTAATCCGCAGGGATACTATAAGAAAAACGGTAACTCTTATGAGTGGATTTCTGACGTTCAGGTACCCTTGGAAGGCAAGCAACAACAATGGGCTTATACCTCTAAAGGTCATAATAATCCTTATTGGTTGGTAAATGAATGTACGGGAAAAACGGAAGAAGAGCGATTATATGGATACGTAACTGCTAAATATGAATTACTTGCAGGGTTGAATGTACAAGGACGTTTGAGTATGGATCGTACCCGTACTAAAGGAACATCCAAGCGTTCAGCTACAACATGGACTCCTGCTGCAATGGAAGATTATGGTATATTTGGACAAGATATCAACCGCAGTAACGAGATTTATGTAGATTACTTGTTGAGTTATAATAAAGATATTAAAGATTTTTCTGTATCTGCTACAGCCGGATGGGTAGGACATACTATTAAAGGAGAGATTCAGAAAATATGGACTCAAGCTACTGTTGCAGATCCTCAAAAAAGGATATTGCCAACCCAGGTTAACTTTTTTGAGCCTACAGCTTCAGACGGATCTTTGGGTAGTAGAAGTTTTTCAAAATCTTCAGATTGGGATAAAGCTGCGTTATTTACTGCACAGTTAGGATATAAAGAGAAAGTTTATATTGACGGTAGTTATCGTAGAGACTGGTATCGTGCTTTCAAACAATTTGAAGGTCGTGGTACTCCTACTAATTATGGTTATTTTGCTGTGGGTGCAAATGCTTTGTTGAGTAAAATTTTCTCCTTACCAGAAGTTATAACTAACTTAAAGTTGAGAACCTCGTATAGTGAAGTGGGTAATTCTATTCCTAATATAATATTTTCTAAGAGTACAGAAAATAAACTGACAGGATCAGTGACAACCTCTAATTATGGATATTTTGCTAATCCTATACCTGAAAAAACGAAATCATTTGAAGCAGGTTTTGATCTTTCATTATTTGGCAATTCTTTAGATATGGATTTTACCTATTATAATACAGCTCTGCATAATGGTTATTTGTTGAATGCAAGTGGTAGTGGAAAAGCCATTCCTGTTAATACCGGATTAATTCGAAATTCAGGTATTGAAACTACTGTAGGTTACTCTTTAAATTTGGCTAAAAATTTATTGTGGAGAACAACTGTGAATTTCTCTTACAACAATAATAAAATAGTAAAAACCTATCATAATGAAAATGGTGGTGAAGTCTTGATTGAGCAAAAGATAGCAGGTGGAAAAGTTCAAGTTAAATATGTTGAAGGCGGATCTTATGGAGATATGTATGCTACCGACTTTTTACGTGACGAAGATGGAAACATTTTGTTAACAGATGAAGGTAAACCACAACTATCTGGTGAGCAATTTGGTGTTTATATTGGAAATATGAACTCAAAATTTCAATTGGGATGGAGTAATACTTTCACGTATAAGGATTTCTCTCTTTATTTCTTGATTAATGGTAAAATTGGCGGTAAAGTGATTTCCTTCACTGAAGCGGAATTGGATAAGTTAGGAGTTTCTCAACGTACTGCCGATGCACGCCTGGCTGCTGAAAACAATAATGATTTAATATGGAATGGAAAACCTGCTATGTATATGCCAGATGGAAATCTCGCACCGATAAATGCTTATTACCAAGGAATTGGCGGTGATGTAAATGCAACACAATATGTTTATGATGCTACAAACTTCCGTTTGAGAGAATTGTCTTTGGGATATACATTCCGTAATTTGTTGGGTGCCTCCAAGAATGTGTCATTGTCTTTGATAGCGCGCAATCTGTTCTTTATCTATAAAGATGCACCTGTAGATCCGGATATCTCTCTTTCTACTCAAAATGGTTTAGGAGCTTTTGAAATATTTAATATGCCTTCTGCCCGTTCGTTTGGTATTTCACTGAAAGCTAATTTTTAATTAGTATATATCGTTAAAAATGACAATTATGAAAAAATATATATTATCAGTTGCGTGTGCAGTATTTGCCACGTTTTGGACTACAATCTTGTTTGGATTTTGATATTCCGGGAGATGAATTTACCGGAAATGATGAACTTAAAGATGATGTCGTATATCATGGTCAGGCAGATTTGATTGATTATCATAAAGAAATCAGTGAGGAAGGATTTGCAAAAGCTGAAACTGCATTAAGTAGAACATTTGGACAATTATTGACTGCTCAATATAGTATGCGTGGAGGAAAAGAGGGGAATATGCCCGGTGGCCATGCGTATCAATATCAATTCAGTCTGGGAGTTGATAATTACGCAGGATATTTATGTCTTCCACATAATTTCGATGGTCGCATAGCGTCTACTTATTACGTAAACAGAGATTTTAATTCCGGTCCTAATGGTTCGTTTACAATTACCAAAAATAATCTGACACCTATGCTGAATCATCCGGATATTGATTCTATTCCTGAGATAAAAGCAATTGCACTTTTATTATACGATTATGCTTCCCAAGAAATGGCTGATATATACGGACCTTTTCCATATATAAATTATAAAGAGAACAAGGAGGAGCATCCGTTTACTTATAATACATTATCTGAAATTTACGCAACAATCGTTGATAATATTGACACCATATCTGCTTGCTTTAAGCACTATCCACAGCGTCCGGAATGGTATAAGAAAAAGGTGGATAAGTTATTGATGAGTTATGATGCAATAACAACCGATTGGAAAATTGATACATGGGATCGTTTTGCCAATTCATTAAAGCTGAGAATGGCTATGCGTACAGTAAAAGTTAATCCTGAAAGATCAAGAAAATGGGCAGAAGAAGCCATAGAAGCTGGTGTTGTTGAAAAGTTGTCACAAGAAATAGCTTTGGATCCTATGTTTGTCGGATTTTCGAATCCTTTGCTTGAGATTTCTCAGACATGGGGGGATACTCGTCTGAACGCTTCTTTTGAGAGCCTGTTGATGAGCCTGAAACACCCATATACAACTTATTTGTTTGAGAAGAACTCTAATCCGTTAGTCAATCGTGATGATAATAATAAAATACTTGCAGCAAATACGCGCGTTGTAGGTTTACGTGCGGGTGTGCGTATGATACCCGGACAATCTTATGATAATAATCCTCGTATTGCATATTCTCGTATTGGCAGTTCTTACATAGCTATGGCTCCACTTTATTTTATGAAACTTTCAGAAGTTGATTTTTTAAGAGCTGAAGGAGCGATACGTGGCTGGAATATGGGAGAAAGTGCACAAGTACTTTATGAACGTGGTATTGATAATGCCGATGTAGAAAACAGGGCATTGGGGAGTCGGTACGCTACAAAACTACCTGAATATAAATCTTTAGATACACCGGTTGCTTATGTGTATGAAGATCCGATGGATGATGCTAATAATATGGTTAGTGTCACAAAAATAGGTGTGAAGTGGAATGAAGGCGATGACCTTGAAACGAAGTTGGAAAAAATTATAACTCAAAAATATATTTCTCTTTTCCCATATTCATATGAAGCATGGAGTGAATTACGTCGTACAGGGTATCCTAAGTTATTTCCTGTGTTGAATGTTGAAGATGGTGATAGAAGCTTAAAACAAGGAGATTTACTTCGCAGAATGCCTTATCCGGGAGATACGGACGCTATTAAACAGGATATAAATGATACCGGATTGAAAGCTTTGGGAGGTAGTGATGTACAGGCTACGCGTTTATGGTGGGATATTGATAAACCCAATTTTTAATATGGAGTGATTTTAAAGTAAAAGGATGGTACTATGAAAAGTACCATCCGGATACCGATTGTATAATTTAAATTTTTTTATTATGAAAAGAATTACATTGGCATGTATGGCAGCTGTGTGCTGTTTATCGTGGGGAACGCCGGTAATGGCTGAAGGAGATATACCACCTTCTGCTTCAACGGAATTATTTGATTTTACCCCTTTCAATGATAGGGAAATGTTGGAGCTGTTTTTGACTGCTCAGGAAAATGGACGTAAATATCCAACCGAGGCGGAATTTGAAGCAGCAGGATTCAATTTGATTGATTTAGAGTTTGCACGTTCTCATGTACGTCCACGAGCTATTTTGAAAGATAAAAGTAAAAACTTATATCCGAATATATACGAAAACCGTAATTTGTGGATGAATATTCCAATGGGAGTTGGTAAAGCAATTGGTGGGTATCCAAGTTCTACATTCAGTGATGATACATATTCTATGTGGAATTATACAAATTTATTCGGATCATGGAACCATGGTTTATTTCAGGCACCAGGTTCGTGGGTAGATGCTGCTCATAAGAACGGTACGGATATTTTTAGTGGAATTAAGTTCTTTGAAAGTTGGACACCCGGAAGTGAGTCTGCGAAGTACAGAGAAATGATAACCGCGAAAAATCCAGACGGATCTTTTAAATATGCCGAAGCATTTATTAACTGTTTAATGTTTTTTGGAACAGATGGTATCAATTATAACTGGGAAGATACCGGTTATGCTGATGCTGATGTAATGGCTTTCCATAAAGAATTGTATAAAATAGCTGAGCGGGAAGGATTTAAAAATTTCCATATTGGTATTTATACATCTAATTCTACACTTAGCCAACGCTATGTTGACGCATTGTATGGAACAAAAGAGACAGGCAAAACCGCTGATTTGATGCTTAATTATGCTGGTGGTGACTTTTCTTATGGAATTGGGTCCTCGGTTGATATTGCCGAAGCAAATTATGGGAATGCCGATGGAGTATATACTGGAGTTTGGATTGTTAGCATGGATAGACGCTGGAGCGCTTTGAACGAAAATGAATCAGCCAAAAAAGCTGGAGTATGCTTATGGGGCGAACACGGTCAGAGTCGTTTTATGAGTTATAATGTGGGTGCTACATCTATGGAATTTCAGTCTAATTATCAGAAATTATTAGAAAGAACTTTTTCCGGAGGTAACAGAAATCCGGCCAATTTATTGCCAGTTTCCAATACAGGAAATAATTGGGAACAGGATGGAGACAAAGAGCCCTTAGAAAGTTTTTGTGGATTAGCAACTTTTATTCCTGAACGTACGGCTATTCAGGGAGATCTTCCTTTCAATACATTCTTCTCTTTAGGTAATGGAGAACGTTATAACTATAAAGGAAAGAAAACTTTTGCCAGTTGGTATAATATAGGGGCACAGGACGTAGTTCCTACTTATCGTTGGTTGGTGTATGATGCGGGTACTACAACTGTTTCTACAAAAATTCAACCTTCATTTACTCATGAAGATGCTTATATTGGTGGGTCTGCCTTACGTTTGGAAGGTTCTTCAACGGACAACGGTACGGATATTGTTCTCTATCGTTCTAAGTTAAAAGTGTCAGGTACAGATCCTGTAGTCAAAGTTGCTTTGAAATCAGGTGCAACAGGTACAGAACCTTCACGTTTATATGTGATATTAAAGAAAGAAAATAATGACCAATGGTTTGAGTATGCAGTTGGTGAAACTAATGGCCCAACATGGGAAGAGAAACAGATCGCTTTAGCAGGTTTTTCTTCTAATGATGTTATAGAATACATAGGATTCCGTGTGAAAGGTGCATATGCTGGTAATTATAACATGTTGGTTGGTAAGTTAGAATTGAGTGATAGTCGTATTGCTACTCCTGCTAATATAAAATCTAACAGTTTAGTTGTTGAGGTAAAAGAAGAAACGACCAAGTCTCTTTCATTGAAATTGAATTGGGCGGTAGATCCTACAGGTCTTAATTTCAGCCGTGCAAACTGGGGATTACTTTATAATGATGAAGCTAATATAGATCATTTTGAGATCATGTATAAAAATGGCGAAAACGGTAAGATCTCAGAGATAGCACGTACAACCGGATGGTCTGGATTTGCTGGTAATATTGTTTTTGAAGGAGATAGTGATGAACCTTATGTTGGAGTACGCTCAGCATCTGTTGACTTCAAGACCTATTCTCCAATACAGTGGGTGAAAGTAGAACGCTCTACATCTCCTAATTTGCCTGCACCAAAAGATAATACATATTGTGAATCTGTTGTAAATCCTGCGGCCGAAGGAGTTGATATTGCCCGTGAACAACGTTATGTTGAATCATTTACTACAACTGGTGCTGACCAGAATTTAGATTACCATGCAAGTGCTCCTCAACCGGACGGAACTCAATATGTGAATGCTACTGATCATGTGTTAAAAGTAAAACAAGGACAAACCATTACATTGTCTTTCAAAGCTTACGATACAAGTACATTGTCTAAAGTTGACGGGTTACGCTTCTGTTTTGCAAAAGGTTATATGGATTTGGATAAGAGTGATTCATTTGAACCGGATGGTGATGAATTATTGTTTGACTTAGGTACTGTAAGGAAGGGTACGCCCGAATTCGAAACTGTTGGATACACAAAAGAATTTACGATTCCTGCTGATGCTGCTGTTGGAAAGAGTCGTCTTCGTGTTGTATTCTCTGATGCATGGTTTGCACACCCTGGTCCTTGCGGACAAACTGCTAAAGGATTTTCTATTGACTTCGGTGTAGAAATTACAGGTGATAATCCTCAACGTCCTGTTGCTCCTGATTTGCATGATCAGGGAGAAGCTGACGAACCGGATCGTGTAAGAGATGAAGATCCGACTACTCCTCCTTCAGGTGTTGAGAATATAAAAGAAGGATATGCTGGTTTCTCAAAATGCTGGATGGATCCTGCAGAGAATGTAATATTCTTCCAGGATGTAGAAAGAGCTTGGATTTATACAACTACAGGACAATTGGTTAAATATGTGATTGGTAATCCGGAGAGTTTGAATGTGGCAGAACTGACATCTGGTGTTTATATTGTAAAAATGGAATATAACAATGTAATTCGCAGTCAGAAGTTACTTAAACAGTAAAGGTCTTTTTTATATTAAATATAAGAATCTATAATTGATAGATTGCCCGAAAATACAGTGAACGTAAAAGTTCGCTGTGTGGAATATTCCACTTCGGGCAATCTTTTTTTATTTTATGAATATACTAATTATGAGAAAAGTAAAAAACATATTTATAATTGGGCTATTTCTCTTTCTGGTTGTTCTTCCTTGTAACGGTTTTACTTTCAACCCTTCTATCCCCTTGGAGGAACGTGTTCTTTTATTTGATATGGGAGATGGCGGCTCCCGCTTTTATCGCATTCCGGGAATTGTAACGGCAGCTGATGGTTCTTTGGTAGTAGTGGCAGACAGGCGTTGGGATAAAATAAATGACCTTCCGGCACATATAGATGTAGTGTCCCGCCGGAGTGAGGATAATGGTAAAACATGGTCAGAAACTGTGACAATAGCAGGTGAAGGAACGACTGTTGGTTGCGGAGATCCGGCTATTGTATTGGATAAGAGGACCGGACATTTACTTTGTATTTTTGCTTCCGGTAATGGATTATGGCAATCGGGGGAGAATAATCTGATGAGAATTAATATTTCTAAAAGTGTTGATAATGGTAAAACGTGGAATGCTCCTGTGGATATCACTTCGCAAATTTATGGAAAAGACTGCCCTGATAAAATTAGAAGATACTGGTATGGGGCTTTTGCCTCTTCCGGAAGAGCTTTACAGTTACAGGATGGCCGGATTATGTTTTGTATAGCTGTAAGAACTACATCTGATTGGGGGGGCCATTAAGTAATTATGTCTGTTATTCTGATGATGGTGGAAGTACCTGGAAGGTTTCAGAGAATGCAGCCGATAATAATGGTGATGAAGCCAAACTAATAGAACTGAATAATGGTGATATTTTAATGAGTATTCGTAATAGGGAAAAAGGAGTCCGTAAATTTTGTATATCTCAGGATAGAGGAATGACATGGGGAAAATCATACTTGCAGTCAGATATTCAGGATCCGGCTTGTAATGGCGATATTATGCGATACTCTACCACAAAAGAAGGTGCCCTTAAAAATATAATTCTTCATTCTATCCCCGATGATAACCGCATCCGACAAAATGTTTCTGTTCTTTTAAGTTATGATGAAGGAAGAACCTGGCCGGTAAAGAAAACAATATTATCCGGATTATCAGCTTATTCATCAATGACGGTGTTGCCGGACGGAACTATTGGCATTGTAGTGGAAGAAGGTAAATGGGATGATTCATTGCCGGGCGCTGATGGCTTTAAACTTTGGTTTGTTCGTTTTACATTGAGTTGGCTTATGAGTGAAAACTGATTTAAATCGTTACAAACCTGGATATAAAAACAGGATATACTTTAAGGTGAGATTATCTTATGGATTTCTTTGATTGTAAAATTAGTATTTTAACAGTGACTTAAAATGCATATTAACAGTGCGTTAAATACGTATTTTAGCAACACAAAAGTACGTACTTTTGTGTTGCTTGATTATCATTACTTTATGATCGTTCTATAATCATAAAAGAACATTTATTCTACTATAACTTCATCTATAAACATGTGTGCCTTCTCCGTGTGTGCACCATGCCAATCAGGGATAGAGGAAGTTGTATTTACCAATATCCGTATACGGTCAGCTTCTACTTCCTTAAACTGACAACTATACTCTGCCAGTCCATCTTTAACATCAGTTGTAGCAACGGGAATATCTGTCTCTCCCTGCTTGATAAATTCACCATTTTTTCCGGTAGCTGTCCATACGGTAATCTTTGTGGGCGGGAAGATATATTCACCAAATTGTATCATAGCTCCCACTTTGACAGAAGATACAGGAGTTGCTTTTCCCAAATCAATGGTAATATCCATTGGTTCATCCATGAATCCCATCCAATAACCTGTGCTGTAGTTGAAATCTCCACGTAGGCCGTCTGTAAGGATGGAAGCTCCGGCAAATGTATATTTCTCTGTTGGAGTAGTTGCCAGAGTTGCCAGTTTACCGGTTGCTTTGTTGAAATTGAATTCTTTCTTGAATGTACGGGTTTTCACATTGTCTCTTACTACGATTGCCTGTAACACACAGCTTTTGGAAATTGCTATTGGTCGGGTATAACGGGTACTTTCTTCTGTAGGCTGACTTCCGTCCAGTGTATAATACATAGGTGAGTCTCCCAGTGTCGATAGAGTTACTACTACTTTGCCTTCAGAAGCAGTAGGTACATCATATTTTGCTGCTATTTCATAAATATGCTTTCCATAATTCACACCCATTACATTATAAATAGATATAATGTGGCTGAGGCTGTTTTGAAAACGTTCCCAGCTTTTATTTGCAGGTTGTGTCCATTGTACTTCACTTAACGCAGCCAGGCGGGGGAGTAACATGTATTCCAACTGTTCATTGCTCAATATATATTCTGTCCACAGATTACCTTGTGCTCCGATAATGTAAGCACGCTCCTGTTCGTTGAGTACGGCAGGAACCGGTTCCAATGAATATACCTTTTCGACAGGGTTGTATCCGCCGATGGCTAAAGGCTCATCCTGTGTATTCATGGTCGGATAGTAATCCAGGTATACATAGTTGTTAGGAGTCATGATGACAGGGTGTTTCAAACGGGCTGCTTCGATACCACCATCCATTCCACGCCATGACATAACAGTGGCGTTAGGTGCCAGTTCACCTTCTAAGATTTCATCCCAACCGATAATTTTCCGTCCATGATCATTCAAAAACTTCTCAACACGGGCAGTAACATAACTTTGCAGGAAGAACTCGGCTTTATGTTTTTCATTGGCTTTCAATCCTTCAGCTTTGATGCGTGCTTGACATCTGGGACATTTCTCCCAACGTGCTTTGGGACATTCATCCCCGCCGATGTGTATGTATTCCGAAGGGAATAGTTCCATGACTTCTGTTAAGACATTTTCAATGAAAGTAAAGGTCTCTTCTTTGCCCGGACATAATACATCATCGCGTACACCCCATTGGCCGGATACTTCATACGGTCCACCTGTACATCCTAAATTGGGGTAAGCTGCCAATGCTGCCATCATATGGCCGGGTAGGTCTATTTCCGGAATAACATTGATGCAACGTTCATTGGCATATTCTACAACCTCTTTTATATCTTCCTGTGTATAAAATCCGCCATATGGAGTAGTGTCATAGTTTTCCCATTCTTTGCGTATCATCGTTTTATTACGGATACTGCCTATCTCTGTCAGAAGGGGATATTTCTTTATTTCAATGCGCCATCCCTGGTCGTCCGTAAGGTGCCAGTGCAATTGGTTTTGTTTGTGAAGAGCCATAAGGTCGAGTATCTTTTTCATCTCTTCTTTAGGAAAGAAATGACGGGCTACGTCAATGTGCAAACCTCTATAGCCGAAGCGTGGAGCATCTTTTATTTCTACACAAGGCAATGTCCACTGAGTATCAGCAACAGGCTCGTTTCCGTAAATGGCTACTGGTAATAATTGCTTTAATGTCTGAAGGGCATAGAATACTCCGCTGCGGTCAGACGCTTGTATCATTATTTCGTCGGGTTGTATATTGAGTTCATAACCTTCGGGAGCTATTTTTTCATTGGTTTTGAAAACAATGCTTTGTTTGGAAAGTGTTTCGGTCTCATTGAGAGGTTGAACTGCTGTTTGAAATCCGGATACTGTGTTCAGGTTTTCACTGAAGGATTCGATAATGGGAGTGCTGTTTTTATCTAATTCCGGAGATACATAGAAAACAGTTGAATTGTTGAATGCGAAATGTCCTGTATTTGTTTTTAATTCATTAGGTTGGGGAATGAGAGAACATTGCTCTTTGTTTCCTTTTTCCTGACAAGAGGTCATGCTTAGCATGAGGGTACATAACGATGCGGACAGTATTCCGCAAAAGTGTTTCGATAAACTCATAAGTAGTAATTTAATGGGTTATTGATAATTCCTTTATTATATAATACAATTATAAAGCGGGTAGTGCTAACCTAAAAGTCATTAATTTCTTTGTTGGCTTTAAAATAATTGATTTCTACTATTTTATGAGTTTTAAATTAGGATTGTTGAGTTAGTTTTCTATATATTTGTCTACCCTAAAACAGCTTTTATTTTTTACATTTAATTAAAATACCATGAAAAAATCTTTATTTACTGCTATGCTGGCACTATTTTTTTTAACACACGGCCAAATGATATGGGCGGTTGATAAAACAGCATCAGTACATACCCGTTATACCTTTGAAAGAGGGTGGAAGTTTATTCGTTCGGATGATGCGAATTTTAGTCTCTATGATTATGATGATAGTAGTTGGCAAGAAGTGACGGTTCCGCATGACTGGGCTATTTATGGCCCTTTTAGTATTCAGAATGATCGCCAGAAGGTAGCAATAGCACAAGATGGACAGAAAGAAGCTATGGAGCACGCCGGCCGTACGGGAGGACTACCTTTTGTCGGTGTGGGTTGGTATCGGTTGGATTTTGAAGCACCTGCGTTTGCGAAGGGTAAAAAGGCTACATTGGTCTTTGACGGTGCTATGAGCCATGCACGTGTTTATGTGAATGGAAAAGAAGCAGGTTATTGGCCATATGGTTATAATACATTTTATTTAGATGTTACTCCTTATCTGAATGCTGAAGGTAAAAACACTCTGGCTGTTCGTCTGGAGAATGAAGTGGAGTCATCCCGTTGGTATCCGGGTGCCGGGCTCTATAGAAATGTACATTTGATAGTAAATGAAGAGGCACATATCCCTATGTGGGGTACGCAGTTGACTACTCCGGTGGTAGAAGATAACTTTGCACGGGTACATTTGAATACATCATGGGTAATGCCGGAAGGCAAATCTCCTTCATCCTACCGTATTGTTACTGAAATAAAAGATGCAGATGGAAAGGTGGTCAGTAAAGAGAGTAAACAGCTTACTGATTTCGATAATCAGATATTCAGTCAGGAGTTTGTGGTTGAAAAACCGATGCTTTGGACCCCGGATACTCCCTATTTGTATATTGCCGAATCAAAGGTATATGAGGGTAATACATTGAAAGATGAATCTGTTACTCCGTTTGGTATTCGTTCTATTGAAGTGATTCCCGATAAAGGTTTTTTCCTGAACGGAAAGAAAACAGTGTTTAAAGGTGTCTGTAACCACCATGATTTAGGTCCGTTGGGTGCTGCTGTGAATGACGCTGCTATCCGTCGTCAGATACGTATTCTGAAAGATATGGGGTGTAATGCTATTCGTACTTCCCATAACATGCCGGCTCCTGAACTGGTGAAAGCTTGTGACGAAATGGGAATGATGCTCATGGTAGAAACTTTTGATGAATGGAAGGCTGCTAAATGTGAAAATGGTTATCATAAGGAGTTTGATCAGTGGGTAGAGAAAGATCTTGTGAATGTGCTGCGTCACTATCGCAACAATCCCAGTGTAGTGATGTGGTGTGTTGGTAATGAAGTACCCGACCAGTGGAATGGGGATCGTGGTCCGAAGCTCTCCCGTTATTTACAGGATATTTGCCATCGTGAAGATCCTACTCGCCCTGTGACGCAGGGAATGGATGCTCCGGATGCTGTGATAAATAATAATATGGCAGCAGTAATGGATGTGGCGGGATTTAACTATCGTCCCCATAAATATCAGGAGGCTTACAAGAAATTACCTCAGCAGATCATTTTAGGAAGCGAAACGGCTTCTACTGTAAGTTCAAGGGGAATTTATAAATTTCCGGTTACTCGTACCTGGATGAAGAAATACGATGATCATCAATCTTCATCCTATGATGTGGAACATTGCGGATGGTCTAATTTGCCGGAAGATGATTTTATACAACACGAAGATTTACCCTATTGTATTGGCGAATTTGTGTGGACCGGTTTCGATTATTTAGGTGAACCCACTCCTTATTATACGGATTGGCCCAGTCATTCTTCTTTGTTTGGTATAATTGACCTGGCAGGATTGCCCAAAGATCGCTATTATCTGTATCGTAGCCATTGGAATAAAGAGAAAGAAACATTGCATATCCTTCCCCATTGGAACTGGAAAGGACGTGAGGGAGAGGTGACTCCGGTTTTTGTTTATACCAATTATCCTTCGGCCGAACTGTTTATTAATGGCAAAAGTCAGGGTAAACGCACAAAAGATTTATCGGTTACAGTATACAACAGTGCCGATTCTGTTTCGATGATGAGTTTGAAACGCCAGCAGCGTTACCGTCTGATGTGGATGGACACTAAATATGAACCGGGCACAGTAAAAGTAGTTGCCTACGATGAGAATGGGAAGGCTGTGGCTGAGAAAGAAATACACACAGCCGGTAAGCCACATCACATAGAGCTGGTCCCGGATCGCCGGATGTTGCAGGCAGATGGAAAAGACCTTTGCTTTGTAACGGTAAAAGTGGTGGATAAAGATGGAAATCTATGCCCGGAAGCTACTGATGAAATTCGTTTCAAAGTGAAAGGATCTGGCGTGTATTGTGCCGGTGCCAATGGAAATCCGGCTTCTTTGGAGTCTTTCCAAATCCCCCGGATGAAAGTATTTAGTGGAATGATGACAGCGATTATTCAAACTACCGATAAAGCCGGAGCCATTGTTCTTGAAGCTACAGGAAGTGGACTTAAGAAAGCAACTCTTACGGTTGAAAGTAAATAATTTGCGTTGGAATTAAAAAAAAGTAGTATATACAAGTTAGTATTTTATCGGTTTCGGTTGTATTATATACAAATGCATTATAATCGTTAACCGATAAAATACTTATTGATGAATAAAAAAGCCTTTAACCCTGTTTCATGGGTTCCTACTGTGTACTTTGCCATGGGGTTGCCTTTTGTCGTATTGAATATGGTATCCGTTCTGATGTTTAAAGGACTGGAAATCTCCGACGCACAAATAGCCCTTTGGACTTCGTTGATTATGTTACCATGGACTTTAAAGTTTCTCTGGAGTCCTTTTCTTGAAATGTTTAAGACGAAAAAGTACTTTGTTGTCCTCACCCAGATTGTTTCCGGAATAGGTTTTGGGCTTGTTGCCTTATCGTTACAGCTTCCTCATTTCTTTGCTTGTTCCATAGCCCTGTTGGCTGTAGTGGCTTTCAGTGGTGCTACACATGATATTGCTACTGATGGTGTTTATATGACTGAGCTCAGTAAGCCGGATCAGGCTAAATATATCGGTTGGCAGGGTGCTTTTTATAATATAGCCAAGATTGTAGCTTCCGGTGGATTGGTTTACCTGGCCGGATGGTTAGTGAAACACTTTGGAGGGGTGGAAGGAGCTTCCAGAGAAGTGATGTATGAAGCCAACGTACATGCCTGGATGATTGTCATGTTCATTATGGCGGCTGTGATGATATTGTTGGGACTCTATCATACCCGGATGCTTCCTTCCGGTGGAGCTGCTGCTACCGAAGCGACCTCATTTGCTGAAACGTTTAATAAACTGGTAGAAGTCATCCTTGATTTCTTTAAGAAGAAGCATATCTGGTATTACATCGCTTTTATTATTCTCTATCGTTTTGCCGAGGGATTTGTGATGAAGATTGTACCGTTGTTTCTGAAAGCAGGTAGAGAGATAGGTGGATTAGGATTAAGCGAACAGGAGATTGGCATTTATTATGGCACATATGGAGCAGCAGCTTTTGTATTAGGTTCTTTACTGGCCGGTTACTATATTTCGCACCGTGGTTTGAAGAGAACACTGTTTTCTCTTTGTTGCATCTTCAACCTGCCTTTTATGGCTTATACGTTGCTGGCTATTTATCAACCTACCAATGGAATGCTGATAGGTGGTGCTATTGTATTAGAATATTTTGGATATGGGTTTGGATTTGTGGGGCTCACCTTGTTTATGATGCAACAAGTGGCTCCCGGAAAACATCAAATGGCCCACTATGCTTTTGCTTCCGGCATTATGAATCTGGGAGTGATGCTTCCGGGAATGGTCAGCGGGTTTGTCAGTGACTGGTTGGGTTACCGTGATTTCTTTATTTTTATCCTGTTTGCTACTATTCCGGCTTTCCTGATTACCTATTTTGTGCCGTTTACATATCCGGACGCCAAGAAATAAGTAAATGTTCTAAATTATATGATATTATTATTGAAACGCAGAAACTCATAGATTCACGCAAAGTATATCATCGCTCAAGTATAGCGCAGTCATTTAATCTGCGAAAATCTGCGATCATCTGCGTTTCAATAAAACGCTGTCATAGTATGAACTAAATTTGAAATGCTACTTAAACATTAATATATTAATATAAAGAAAAGTATGAACGAGAAAATTAATATGCCCTGGGAAGAACGTCCCGCTGGTTGCACAGATGCCATGTGGCGTTATTCAAAAAATCCTGTTATCGGACGTTATCACATTCCGTCATCAAACAGTATTTTTAATAGTGCCGTAGTGCCGTTTGAGGATGGATTTGCCGGAGTATTCCGTTGTGACAACAAGGCAGTGCAAATGAATATCTTTGCCGGTTTCAGTAAGGACGGCATCAATTGGGATATCAATCACGAACCTATAAAGTTCAAGGCAGGCAATACGGATATGATTGAGTCGGAGTATAAATATGATCCGCGTGTAACCTGGATTGAGGATCGTTACTGGATTACCTGGTGCAACGGCTATCATGGTCCTACTATCGGCATTGCATATACGTTTGACTTCAAAGAGTTTTTCCAGTGCGAGAATGCTTTCCTTCCATTCAATCGCAACGGGGTACTTTTCCCGCAGAAGATAAATGGAAAATACGCCATGTTGAGTCGTCCCAGCGATAATGGACATACTCCGTTCGGTGATATCTATATCAGCTATAGCCCGGATATGAAATATTGGGGAGAACATCGCAATGTGATGAAAGTGACTCCATTTCCTGAAAGTGCATGGCAGTGTACAAAGATCGGTGCAGGTTCGGTTCCTTTCCTGGTTGATGAAGGCTGGCTGATGTTTTATCATGGAGTAATTACCACCTGCAATGGTTTCCGTTATTCCATGGGAGCGGCTATCTTGGATAAAGATAATCCGGATAAAGTGCTATACCGTACCCGTGATTATCTGCTTGCACCTGCTGCACCTTATGAGCTACAGGGAGATGTACCTAATGTTGTATTCCCTTGTGCAGCATTGCAGGATGGCGAGAGAGTTGCCGTATACTACGGAGCAGCCGATACTGTAACGGGACTTGCTTTTGGCTATATTTCCGAAATCATTGAATTTATAAAAAGAACAAACATTGGATGATTTACGATTTTACGATTGATGTTAGAGTAGAAGTTAGAGTTAGAGAGAATATAATAGAGAGAGTTCCTTCAATCGTAAATCGTAAATTGTCTAATCGTCAATCTTTCTTGATCCTTTCAACTTTCAATTAAATAAATGAAACGACTTTTATTGACTTACACATTGGCTGTCTTTCTGCTTCCGGCTTTTGCCGGAGGTGGAGAGAAGCTTTCCCCTGTTGATTATGTGAATCCTTTTATTGGTACCACCAACTTTGGTACAACAAATCCCGGAGCGGTTTGTCCGAATGGGATGATGTCTGTTGTACCTTTCAATGTGATGGGTTCCGCCGATAACAAGTATGATAAAGACGCCCGTTGGTGGTCTACTCCTTATGAGTATCATAACTGTTTTTTTACCGGATACTCCCATGTAAATTTGAGTGGAGTGGGTTGTCCGGAGTTGGGCTCTCTTTTGTTAATGCCTACCACAGGAGAGTTGAATGTGGATTACAAGGAATATGGAAGCCGTTATAAAGACGAGCAGGCTTCGCCGGGTTACTACACAAATTATCTGACTAAATACAATGTGAAGACTGAAGTAACTGCCACCCCCCGTACGGGCGTTACCCGTTTTACATTTCCGGAAGGAAAGAGTCATATATTACTCAATTTGGGTGAAGGGCTTACCAACGAATCGGGTGCCATGCTTCGCCGGGTGAACGCCCAGGAGATAGAAGGAGTTAAACTCTTAGGCACTTTCTGTTATAATCCTCAGGCGGTATTTCCTATCTATTTTGTGATGCGTGTCAACAAACTCCCTTCGCAAACAGGGTATTGGAAGAAACAGCGTCCGATGACCGGTGTTGAAGCCGAGTGGGATCCGGATAATGGTAAATATAAACTTTATACCAAATATGGAAAAGAGATCGCCGGAGATGATATCGGTGCCTTTTTTTCATTCGACACCGAAGACGGTGAACAGGTAGAAGTAGAAATGGGTGTTTCCTTTGTAAGTATAGAAAACGCCCGTCTCAATCTGAACAAGGAGCAGGAAGGCCGGGATTTTGAGAAAGTACATGCAGAAGCCCGTGCTCGCTGGAATGATGATTTATCCCGTATTCTTGTAGAGGGAGGGACAGAAGATCAGAAAACCGTTTTCTATACAGCCATGTATCATTTGCTGATTCATCCCAATGTTTTGCAGGATGTCAACGGAGAATATCCGGCTATGGAAAGCGATAAAATAATGACTGCCAGTGGCAATCGTTACACGGTATTCTCTTTGTGGGATACGTATCGGAATGTGCATCAGTTGCTTACGCTGGTTTATCCGGAGCGGCAGATAGACATGGTACGTACCATGCTTGATATGTATCGTGAACACGGCTGGCTTCCGAAATGGGAGTTGTATGGTCGTGAGACGCTGACAATGGAGGGAGATCCCAGTATTCCCGTGATTGTAGATACCTGGATGAAAGGTTTACGCGATTTTGACATTAATCTGGCTTATGAAGCCATGTACAAATCGGCCACTCTGCCCGGTGCTGAGAATCTGATGCGTCCGGACAATGACGATTATATGTCTAAAGGTTATGTGCCTCTGCGCGAACAGTATGATAATTCGGTTTCTCATGCATTGGAGTATTACATAGCAGACTTCGCTCTTTCCCGGCTTGCCGGTGCTTTGGGAAAGAAAGAGGATGCCAAACTGTTCTACAATCGCTCATTAGGATATAAACATTATTACAGTAAAGAGTTTGGCACGCTTCGTCCCATACTTCCTGACGGAACTTTTTATTCTCCCTTCAATCCGAAAGAAGGTGAAAACTTTGAACCCAGTCCCGGCTTTCATGAAGGTAATTCCTGGAATTATACATTCTATGTGCCCCATGATGTATATGGACTGGCGCGGTTGATGGGAGGGAAGAAGTCTTTCATCAACAAACTGCAGATGATATTTGATGAAGGTCTTTATGATCCTGCCAATGAACCCGATATTGCCTATCCTTATTTATTCTCTTATTTTAAAGGAGAAGAATGGCGCACGCAGAAGGAGACACAACGTTTATTGGCTAAGTATTTCACTACTCAGCCGGACGGTATTCCCGGAAATGATGATACGGGAACGATGTCTGCCTGGGCCATCTTTAATATGATAGGTTTCTACCCGGATTGTCCGGGATTGCCGGAATATACTCTTACCACTCCTGTTTTTGATAAAGTGACCATCCGGCTTGATCCGAAATGGTACAAAGAACGTGAGCTTGTGATAGAGTCTACCCGTCAGAAACCCGATGCTTTGTATATTCATAATGTAAAAATAGGTGGTAAAAAGATAAACCGCTTCCGTATCACTCATGAGGAGTTGGTACACGGCGGGTTGTTAGAGTTTTCTATCAGGTAAATGTTTTTCCCCAATTAGTTTAGTAATGAAGGTAAAAAGGAGAGACTGTCCAGACATTGTTTGTTAGGGCAGTCTTGTTTTTATTAGCACTTTTGCTTTCTCAATTGTATTATTAGTACGAACCGAGGGGCACCACAGAGGACACAGAGAACACTGAGTTTTAAATTTCTGATGAAACGCGGATGATCGTAGATTAAAAGCTGTAGTTCTTTATTTTAGATTAATTTTTCTTTGCGAAACTCGGTGCCCTGTGTACTCTGTGGTGAAATACATTCACATGATTAGTACGAGTATTTATTTATTATATTTGATAGTATGAAAAAAGGATTTGTTTCATGTTTATTGTTTATGTGTCTTGGGATGGCAGGATGTCAGCAGAAGGATGTTGAGATACGGATCATACCGCAACCACAATCGGTTGAAACTTCTTCCGGAACTTACCGGTTACAAAAACAAGCTACGTTTACTTCTAATCTGCCGGAGACAGAGGGAAAAGAGTTTGCAGAATATGTGCAGGCTTCTCCTTTGGGTTTACAATTGGGTACAGAAGAGCGCGAAAAGGCAGCTGTTCAGTTTGTGATAATTGCTCCCGGCAACGAACATGATTCGGCAGAGAGCTATCAGTTAGAAATAACTTCAAAAGGTATTGTGGTGTCTGCTCCTTCCGGTGCCGGGCTGTTTTATGGTTTTCAAACATTGCTGCAATTGGCAGATGCTGATACAGACGGTACCTATACCTTGCCATTGGTTGATATCAAAGATGCTCCTCGTTTTGCTTACAGAGGTTTGCACCAGGATGTATCCCGCCATTTCCGAACCAAAGAATTTATAAAGAAACAGTTGGATGCCATGGCACGCTATAAGCTGAACACCTTTCATTGGCATCTGACAGATGGTGCTGGCTGGCGTCTGGAAATAAAACGTTATCCGGAACTGACGGAGCAGGCAGCTTATCGTCCTTATCCTAACTGGAAAGCATGGTGGAAGGGGGGCCGTAAGTATTGTACAAAAGACACTCCGGGCGCAGACGGAGGATATTATACACAGGATGATGCACGGGAGATTGTGGAATATGCGCGGCAACGTCATATCACCGTTATTCCCGAGATAGAAATGCCGGGGCACTCGGAAGAAGTGTTAGCCGTTTTTCCTCAGTTGTCTTGTTCCGGCAAGCCCTATGTAAATTCGGAATTCTGTATCGGCAATGAAGATACCTTTACTTTTCTGAAAAATGTATTGTCGGAGGTGATGGATATCTTCCCTTCTGAATATATTCATGTGGGCGGTGATGAGGCGAACATGGAAAGCTGGAAAAAGTGTCCTTTGTGCCAGAAGAGAATGAAGGCGGAGGGATTGTCTGATGTGAAAGAACTGCAAAGCTATCTCATTCATCGAATGGAGAAATTCCTCAATGACCACAACCGTCAGTTATTGGGATGGGATGAAATCCTGGAAGGTGGACTGGCTCCCCGTGCACTGTGATGTCATGGCGCGGAGAAGGGGGAGGAATTACTGCTGCCCGGGCAGCGCACGATGTGATAATGACTCCGGGAGAGTTTTGCTATCTGGACGCTTATCAGGATGACCCTACCAGTCAGCCCGAAGCTATCGGGGGTTACCTGACTTTGGAGAAGGTATACTCTTACAATCCTGTACCTAAAGCACTGACCAAGCAGGAGGCCGCTTACATAAAGGGGGTACAGGCAAACGTATGGGCAGAATATATATCTACTCCCGAACATATGGAATATATGATTTATCCCCGCTTGTTGGCATTGGCAGAAGTAGCATGGACACAGCCGGAACAGAAAAATTGGGAACACTTCCGGCAGTCTGCCCTGAAAGAGGTTAACTGGTTGCAGGCTCACGGATATCATCCTTTCGATCTGAGTAAAGAAGTAGGAGAGCGTCCGCAGGCAGCCATACGCATTGAACACTTAGGGCTGATGAAACCGATTCATTACACAACTCCGTATGCACCTCAATATACAGCCGGAGGTGACTCGGCATTGGTAGACGGGGTTCGCGGCGGATGGACGTATGGAGATAAGCGCTGGCAGGGATTCCTGAATACAGATATGGATGTTACGATTGATCTGGAGAAGGTGACGGAAATTACTTCGGTAGCTGCCGAGTTTATGCAACTGTCCGGCCCTTATGTATGGTTGCCGCGTGAGGTGATAATTTCTACATCAGAAGACGGAAAGACGTTTACAGAAGTGCAGCGTTTATTTACCGATGTTCCTACTACTGAAGACCGATTGGTTTTCCGGACTTACCGATGGGAAGGAAAAGCATCAGCCCGTTACGTTCGCTACCAGGCTTTATCCAATGGGATAGAAGGAGGATGGCTTTTCACAGATGAGATTGTGATTAAATAGGGATGACTGAATGTATGTATTTGACAAACAATAGGATAATTTGATGCATTACCTTGTTGTCATACAATAAAAAGAGCCACAATAACCGTAAATTGTGGCTCTCTCGATTTAGAAACAGTTTTGTTTTAAAAAAAGGAATCAAAACTTGCTGTGGGGGACTTACTTGTTGTTATAAGCTGTCAGCATCCAAACCATTTTCTCTTGTTCTTTCAGGTAATCGCTCATCAAAGCTACTGTTACTTCGTCACCGGCTTGTGAAGCGATGGACAACAGTTTGCGTTCTTCGCCGATCAGATGGCTGTAAGTCTCCAGAATATTCTCTAAAGCTTTCTCACCATTACTCACCCGGTCTACTTCGTTGATGTTGGACATCTTGAGGTAATCACTGAATTTATTGGCGGGAGTTCCACCCAGCATCAGGATACGTTCGGCTATTTCGTCAACTTTCTCGGCTGCATCGTTATAGAGATCTTCGAACTTGCTGTGGAGTACAAAGAAATCATGTCCTTTAATGTTCCAGTGGAAGCCGCGAAGGTTGGTGTAATATACCTGGAAATCTGCTAATAATTGTTGCAAAGATGCTACTACATTGTTCACTCCCGATTCGTTTAACTTGATGTAATCTAATGTTTTCATAACTTGTTTTATTTAATTTGTTTATACTATTTTTCTTTTTCGTATTGCAAAGATAGGGCGAAAATGTATACGTGTCAAACTGATAATTTCTATCTTTGCATAGACAGAATCTATAACCTATAAAACTTTGATAGATGACAATACAACAGTTAGAGTATATACTTGCTGTAGATCAGTTCCGGCATTTTGCCAAGGCGGCAGAATATTGCCGGGTGACGCAACCTACTTTGAGTGCCATGATTCAGAAACTCGAGGATGAGTTAGGAGTTAAGCTCTTCGACCGTGCAATGCAGCCGGTATGCCCCACGCGGGTGGGAGAGAAGGTAATTGCTCAGGCCCGTGCCGTACTTGCCCAGGCTTCACAGGTAAAAGAGATTATCAGTGAAGAGAAACGTTCGCTGTCCGGTACTTTCCGTTTGGCGGTATTACCTACGATCGCCCCTTATCTGTTGCCACGCTTTTTTCCGCAGCTGATGGAAAAGTATCCGGAACTGGATGTACGGGTGACAGAGATGAAAACAAAAGATATCCGCCAGGCATTACGCGACGGAGAAATTGATGCTGCTATTTTAGCAAGTCTGCTCGAAGATGCTGCGTTGTCAGAAGAGATTCTTTTCTATGAACAGTTCTATGGATATGTATCTCGTAAGGAGCCGTTGTTTAAGCATGATGTGATTCGTACATCCGATATTACGGGAGAACGGTTATGGTTGCTTGATGAAGGGCACTGCTTCCGCGATCAGTTGGTGCGTTTCTGCCAGAT
Organism: Bacteroides nordii WAL 11050 = JCM 12987; assembly: GCA_000613465.1. GTDB lineage: Bacteria > Bacteroidota > Bacteroidia > Bacteroidales > Bacteroidaceae > Bacteroides > Bacteroides nordii. Next base: position 76,367 of record BAJA01000008.1, on the reverse strand, counting down.
GGAAGCTGTGAAACTCCATCAGATGGCATATCACCTGGGAAGTATGGAGACATTTATGCGTATGGTAGAGAGCGGGAAAGGAATTACATTCGTTCCGGAGCTGGCAGTGTCTCAACTCTCTAATGAACAAAAAGATTGGTACGTCCGTTTGCCATTCCCCGCCCTACAAGACCCATTGTGCTGACCACCAATAAAGACTTTATCCGTGGTAGTTTACTTTCTGTACTGAAAGATGAGATACGTGCAGCTGTACCCAAGGAGATGCTTAGTTTACAGGCTGTGCAGTGCTTGGTTTAATGGACAGTGGACAATTGACCGTGGGCGGTGTAACTAAACGGAAGTACCTATATAAACGGCATCATTACCCTTATCCGGTGTTGTATTTTGTCCTTCTCAGAAAGGAACGCTCTTTTCCCCGGTGCACAGTCTTGTTTTACATGTACATGTAAAGCTGCATAAGATGTACATGTCGTACTGTCCTACATGCACATGTCGTACTGCTTTACATGTACATCTAAAACAGCGTTACACACCGAGGCTTCATACGTTACTCTACGAGATAGAGCTTTATCGATACCGGAGAAAGAGATAGATGGTAATGGCAGACAGCACTTAGTACAAAACTGAATAGCTTTAGTCCAAATGATAAGATAAAAAAAGAACGATGACAATCATGGGAAGTTTGTCATCGTTCATCACATTTTATTATATCAGAATTAGTAGTTCGTTTTAGCCGTGTATGCAGATATATTTAGTTGTTGTGCAGTAGGTATTTGACTGCTGCTTTTGGATTCTTTGAAATCCATCTTTATAAATTGTATATTGTCGTATATCGTTTTTACACGGACTTTCAGTCCTTTGGCTATCTTCATTTCTTCGGCCACTTTATCGAGGTTGAAGGAGACGATACCTTCACCCAAGCTACCGCCGTTATCATCAAATGCGTTGTGGCGGAATTCTAAATTGATGTAACCTTCTTCGTCCACAAGTTCCGTATCTTCGTTGTGAACCAGATTGAGCATGTGTTTCTTGTTAGGGTTCCGTGTACCGTAATACTGGAATTCCATCGTAAGATATCCTTGTGCAATCCAATGGTAAGTGACGTTTATCTTATTATCACCGATGCTATCTGCTGTAGCCTCTGTAAGCGGGATGATACCTTTGGTCAGGATAGAGTCCATTTGTACTACTTGAATGTTATAATCATATCCCGGAATTTGCTCTTCGAGCTGATGAAACCATACAAATACACGCTTCCCATCTACAATCGGATAGTTACGAACTGCAGAGTCATCACCCGGATACATCTTTTTGCCACTATCCAGACCAAAATAATAATTGTCGTCATCAGTGGCTTTGAGGGTGGCAATGGTCAAATCAGAATAGCTTGGTCCGTCATCGTCCAGACATGACTGGAGGAAAGGAATAAGGACCAGAATCATTGTTGCTGCAATAAAATTTAATTTCTTCATAAGTTTGTTTGGTTTTCTTTTTACAGTTACACTTAATTAATGGCTATCATCGCCCGACATACTTCCTCGTGTGGGAAGCATACTGTATGAAAAATGCAGGATATAAAAGAATATTGCACGACAGACTGTTAAAGAAATAAAAGCAATAAAAGACTTGTTCTCTCTATGCAGTATTTCTATCTTTGCTGCATTTATAAGATAAACACGTGTTAAAGAGAATGGAAGAACAGGAGCTGACAGAGCTATGCAGGCAGGGAAACAACCGTGCCCGCAAAGAACTTTATGAGCAGTATTCAGGGAGGATGCTTGGCATCTGTCTCCGGTATGCCGGAGACAGGGACACAGCACAAGACCTGGTACATGACGGTTTCCTGAAAATCTTTGCTTCTTTTGATAAGTTCACCTGGCGGGGCGAAGGTTCTCTCAGAGCATGGATGGAGCGTGTGATGGTAAATGTGGCATTACAGTATTTGCGTAAAAATGATGTGATGAATCAGGCAATGGCGCTTGATGAAGCCCCCGAAACTTATGAAGAGCCGGATATTGCGGCAGTGGAGGCTATACCGCAAAAAGTACTGATGCAGTTTATTGAAGAGTTACCCGCAGGTTATCGTACCGTGTTCAACTTATACACGTTTGAAGATAAGTCGCATAAAGAGATTGCCCGGTTACTGGGTATAAATGAAAAGTCCTCGGCTTCGCAGTTGTTTCGTGCAAAGAGTGTATTGGCCAGGAGAGTGAAAGAATGGTTAATGGTGAATGACAGATGAAAAATGAGAAGATGAAAGATAAAGAAATGTGGATGGACAAGCTGAAGGAGAAGTTGCAGGACTACTCCGAGCCTATGCCCGCTTCCGGTTGGGAACAACTGGAGAAGGAATTGGTGCCGCCTGTTGAAAAGCGGATACTGTATCCTTATCGCAAATGGGTGGCAACAGCAGCGGCAGTATTGCTGGTGGCTGTTACATCCTTGGGCATCTACTTCCTGAATACTCCTACCGCTGAAGAGATTCGTCGTACAGCTGCCCCGATGTTGGCTGCTGATCCGGATATATTGCCTCAAACAGATGCGCCCCATGTACAAGTGGCGAAAGTAGAGCCGGCACGTACTATCCGTCCGATAGTTGCACAAGCGAAGAAAATAACGGAGAGACAGGGAACTGAACCCTCGGTACCTGTTGAGGCTGTTCGTGAAATAGCCGGTGGAAAGGAGACTGTGCAGCAGATAGCCAACGAGAAAGAGGAAATTGAAAAAGAACCGGTAGTAGCGAAAGAAGAATCACCTGTGGTGAGATCACATAAAAGATCCGGGCAGGATAAACTGCATATTCCGGTGGAAAAACCGGAATCTAAAAAAGGACGTTGGTCACTTGGTGCAGCGGTAGGCAACGCAGGAGGAGTTTCCCTTACAGGCAATGATCTGGCGGGTGGTGGTATACCTAATGAACAACGGCTCAACCTGGTATCCAATGCCGCCGAGGGAGAGATTATTCGCATCCCCGACAATCAAATGGTGGTATTCAAAGAAGGGGTACCTTACCTGAAACGTATGGATGAAATTGTGGACATCAAACATCATCAGCCTATCTCTTTTGGCTTGTCGGTACGTAAGGGGTTGGCAAAAGGTTTTTCGGTGGAAACCGGATTGACGTATACACTACTTTCTTCGGATGTCGAGATGAGTGGCGGTAATGCATGATCGATCAGAAACTACATTATATAGGTATTCCTGTCCGGGCTAACTGGAACTTCTTCGATAAGGACCGTTTCACATTGTATGTGGCTGCCGGCGGTATGATAGAGAAGTGTGTATATGGGAAATTAGGGAGTGAAAAGCAAACAGTGAAGCCGGTGCAGCTTTCGGTAGCCGGTGCAGTGGGCGCACAATTCAATGCGACAAAGCATGTGGGTATTTACGTGGAACCCGGAGTGCATATTTCTTCGATGATGGTTCCAATGTGCAAACCATTCGTAAAGAAACACCGTGTAACTTCAATATACAGGCAGGTATTCGCTTCACCTATTAAAAAATGCATTAAATATAAAATAAAACGGAGGCTTTTTAGAAGTCTCCGTTTTTTGTGAATTACACCGCTTGGCGCACCTCCCTGTGCGGGAAGCACTTAATTTATTTGTACTGTTTTGAAGTATTCTTTGAACAGGTTGGCAGCCTGTTCGATTTGTTCCGGTGTATTTTCTTTTATTCCTTTTAGCAGATACTCTTGTTTCATTGCCTCATATTTGTGTACGCCTAATGTGTGATAGGGGAGTATTTCTACTTTTTGGATCATCTGGTAACTACCCAGTTGTTGTCCCATTGCACGGATATCTTCTTCAAAATCGCTGTATCCCGGCACCAATACATAGCGTAGCCAGAAGGGACGTTTACGCTCTTCCAGCCAGGCAGCTGTGTGTAGCGTTTGTTCGTTACTCCGTCCGGTAAGCTTTTGGTGATGTGGCAGATTGAATTCTTTAATATCCAGCAAAACGAGGTCTGTCAGTTTCAAAAGTTTCTCTACATGTTCGTTCCATAATCCACCGTTGCTGTCAAGACAGATATGGATACCTTCTTCTTTCAATCGGCGAAACAGGGGTAACAGCGCTTCTGCTTGTAGCGTTGGTTCACCTCCGGAAAAAGTAATCCCTCCACGTTTTCCGAAAAAAGGTTTCTGATTGATAGCCATGCGGACAATTTCTTCCGGATCGGTGGCTGTTCCGCCTTTTACAGTAATTGTATCCGGATTGGCACAATAAAGACAACGGAAATTACAGCCTTGAAGAAAAACAACGAGCCGTAGACCCGGCCCGTCGAATGTTCCCATACTTTCATAAGAATGAACTTTGATTAATTGAAAATTGAAAGTTGAAAATTGAAAATTCATAGTTATTTATTGAGTGATGTTTTAGTGGTTCTTACAATACTGATTAATAATTTTATGATTTCACTACAATCTTCATGGATCGAAGTAAAGGAGCAATTAGTGATGAATTCGCTGTCTCTTAAAAGCATAAGCCAATATTCTGTTTCATTGGCTTCTTTCAGAGCTATATTCATCTTATTTAAAAAATCAGCTTTGCTTTGAGCATGTTCTGTTTCACGACATAGTGCTCCTATCGCCGTACCACTTCGCAATATTTGTTTAGATAATGTATATTCCTTTTTATCATTATATAAATACTTATATAATTTAATGATTCGAAGTGCAAAACTGTAAGACCTGTCCCCAATAATACCTTGTCCCATAACTGTCAATTGTCAATTGTCCACTGTCAGTTAAAAACGTTCGTGGAACGAACGGCTCAAAACCTCCAGTTGATGTTCGCGGCTCAGCTTGATGAAGTTCACGGCATAACCTGATACACGAATAGTCAGTTGCGGATATTTCTCCGGATGTTCCATGGCATCTTCAAGCATTTCGCGGTTCAACACATTGACATTCAGGTGGTGTGCACCTTTGGTGAAGTAGCCATCCATCATTGTTATCAGGTTCTCTATACGATCTTCGGCAGAAGCTCCGAGTGATTTTGGTACGATGGAGAATGTATTACTGATACCATCCTGCGAGTCACGGTAGCGTAACTTTGCAACAGAACTGAGGGAGGCGATAGCACCATTCTTGTCGCGTCCGTGCATCGGGTTGGCTCCTGGGGCAAAAGCAATACCTTTGGCACGTCCGTCCGGAGTGGCACCTGTCTTTTTACCATACATCACATTGGAAGTGATTGTCAGCAATGAAAGGGTAGGACGGGCATTCTTGTAAACCGGCAGCTTTTTCAGCTCTTCGCTAAAGTAGTAAACGAGGTCTACACCCAAGTGGTCTACTTTATCGTTGTCATTACCGAAGCAAGGGAATTCGCCGTTGATATCAAAACCTTCTGTCAGGCCGATGTCATTTCGGCGGGCTTTTACCGTTGCATGTTTAATGGCAGACAGAGAGTCGATTGCAATAGAAAGTCCGGCTACGCCATATGCCAGATTGATACGGGGATTGGTATCAATAAGTGCCATCTGTGCCTTCTCGTAGTAATACTTATCGTGCATGTAGTGAATGATATTCATTGCATCATTGTACACGCGGGCTATTTCAGTCAGTACCTTTTTGTAGTTGGCCATTACTTCTTCGAACTTCAGTACATCACTTGTCAGCACCGGGATGTCTTTCACCATAACAGTACCTGTGTTTTCGCAACGTCCGCCATTAATAGCAAGCAACAGAGCCTTTGCCAGGTTGGCGCGTGCACCGAAGAATTGTATCTGCTTTCCTATCTCCTGATAAGATACACAGCAGGCAATACCATAGTCATCCGACTGGCGTACTTCACGCATCAGGTCATCATTTTCATACTGTACAGAAGAGGTGTCGATAGAAACTTTAGCACAGAACTCCTTGAAACCTTCCGGTAGATCGGGGCTCCACAATACAGTCATATTAGGTTCCGGAGATGCTCCCAGGTTGTATAGTGTTTGCAAGAAACGGAAAGAAGTCTTAGTCACCTTTGTACGTCCGTCGTTGAAACGTCCACCGATAGACTCGGTCACCCAGGTTGGGTCTCCGGCAAAGATATCGTTATAAGATTGCATGCGCAAGTGGCGTACCATACGCAGTTTGATAACAAACTGGTCAATCAGTTCCTGTGCAAATGTCTCGTTGATATTGCCATGAGCCAGATCGTATTCAATATAAATATCAAGGAAAGACGATACGTTACCCAGTGACATCGCAGCTCCATCTTGCTCTTTTACAGCAGCTAAATAAGCCATATATACCCACTGAACAGCTTCCTGTGCGTTGTATGCCGGGCGGCTGAGGTCCAGTCCGTAGTATTCACCCATCGTTTTCATTTCCTTCAATGCCTTGATCTGTTCTGCCACCTCTTCGCGAAGCCGGATACGTGCTTCGGTCATGGGACCGGTCAATCCTTCCAGATCTTCAAGCTTGGCTTTAATCAGACGGTCGATGCCGTAAAGAGCCAGACGACGATAGTCACCAATGATACGTCCACGGGCATAATTATCGGGAAGTCCGGTAAGGAATCCCAATGAACGGAATGAACGGATCTCTTCGGTATATACATCAAATACTCCGTCGTTGTGAGTCTTGCGATAATGGGTAAATATATCTTTTACGCGTTCGTCTACCTCTACACCATTCTCATGGCAGGCTTTTGCTACTACATTGATACCACCGAACGGCTTGATGGCGCGTCTCAACAGTTCATCTGTCTGTAATCCGACGATAAGCTCGTTTTCTTTATCAATGTATCCGGCTTTATGAGAGGAGATGGTTGAAACGGTCTGGTAGTCAAGAGAGCGCACACCATTGTTGGCTCTTTCTTCTTCAAGTGCTTTGAGGCAACAGTTCCACACTGCCTTTGTACGTTCTGTAGGTCCTTGCAGGAAGGATGCATCTCCATAATAAGGAGTAATGTTATTACTGACGAAATCTCTTACGTTGATTTCTTTGCTCCAAAGTCCGTCATTAAAGGTTTTATTCAATTCCATACTTAAATATTAGTTAGTGGTTGGGTTATCCATTCTTCTTTAGAGCACGCAAAGTTACAAGCATTTTTCATATTATAAGTATAAATATCCTCTATTTTGTGTTTAATAGCATAAAATACCTATAAATAAGGAGAGAAAATAAAAAGACTTATTCTTTTTTTTATAAAATCGTTTGGAGGTTTAAAATCTCTTTGTATCTTTGCACCGCTTTTAACAACAAGCACCTTTATACGAGTCTTGGTAGGCTGATAATGTAAGCCATAGTAGCGGAATAAAAAGGATATTTTGGAGAGGTGGCAGAGTGGTCGATTGCGGCGGTCTTGAAAACCGTTGTACTGCGAGGTACCCGGGGTTCGAATCCCTGTCTCTCCGCAAAATTAAAAATAATCCTTTGTAAATCAGGTGTTTACAAAGGATTATTTATTATATACAAAATCTCATACAATCCAATAAAGAATCTGTAAGTTTTTGTATGCTTTTACCGCCGGAGTAAAATTGCTTATCTCATGGCTAAGCAGATAGCCCGATAATTACTTAAGTGGCTGCTTACTGATTTTGACTTCGGTGATGCGGGAATCAATAGCCGTCATGACCGGCATGAATTCAATCTTCAGGTAATTATAGCTTTTATTTCCGATGACGGGAGAGAAAACCGCTTTGAAGAACATGCCGGTTGTCGATATTTCAGGTGTATTGCATACATCTAATTTGTTCCATACCACATTGTCGGATGAGCCGTAGAAAGCGAACTTTCCTTCTACGCCTTTCCGTCCATATCCTGTTACACTGAAATCGCTCCAGTTATCCCATTTATAAACAATCTCAGCTTTTTCCTTGTCTGTCGAGCGGTGCAATGTACAATGATTTCCATCGAAATTGTGAAAATTGAATGAACGGTCTTCGAACCTTTCGTTTGGATGCGTGCAGAATCCGTTGAATCCTAAGTTACTGGAGTGATGGAACATGCGTTGTATGCCTGTCATCGGGTCTGTGAAAAGAACAGTGTCGGGGCTAAAGACGAATTCTTTCTCTGTTCCGATCGTTGTCAGCATGATCAGACTGTTTGCCGGGGCTTCCACTTCAATGCCGTTTTTAGGCTGCTTATTTTTCAGGGCTTTGAATAAACGCGGAGCATTATTCCTCTCTACCGGGATATTGTTTTCAGTATAGATGTATTGGTTCAGCGTTATTTCTTCCTGTATGTTCGGAATTTCTATTATTACATTTTTGCTGTCATCTGAGGTATTTACGATAGCCATTGATAGATCTCCCTCTTTCGTTATAGCAGCAACCGAATTCAAGCCGATTTTAAGAGTAGGTGAGGTGTAGAGTATTTTGGAGCCTTTCGGGAAGTTCCTTGAGAGGATGGCCCAGGCATAAAACCACGGGCGGATCTTTTCTTGTTGCGGATCTCCCATTTCAGTACCCAGGGAATTCCAGAATCCCCATATCTTAAGGACCTTTTTTTCCGGATTTGAAAAGTGCATTGCATCATCCATATCCCAGGCGGTGATGGCTGACCATCCGGCACGCATGGATTCTATCACGACATTTGCCATGCTGACTCCATACCAATATTCATGGCAACGGGTTTGCTGGTCGAACCGTTCGTCATGTCCGTCTCTTATCCCTACTTCTCCGAAAACCAAAGGCATTTCTTTTCTCTTCAGGGAAGTGAAAAATTCCATTAAACGCATTTCATCTTCTACCGTATTTTTAAGGAGCCAGGCGTTGTCGATATACCAGTGATAGTCGAGTGTATTTATGTCGCCGAGGTTGTGTTCCAGTGTCTGGCTGAACCACAGGTCGCTCCAATAACCGGCATCCGGACCGACAATTGTTATTTTGCCATTCAGCCCTATTTCCCTGATTTCATCTTTGAGAGCTTTGATTCCATGGCTCCATGTCTGAAAGGGAATATTGTTAAGGTTCACTTCATTTCCCCAGTTATAGTTCTTTATGCAGGTATATTTTTTGTCGTAATAAAGATGCTTAAGACTGGCTCCTATATTTCTGACACTGGATTCGAGGTTGTATTGTTTGAACTGCCATTCGCCCAGCATGACATCAATTTTTTCAGCCTGGCAGAAATCGAGAATACGGTAAAGGTCGTTCATTCGCGACAGGGCAAAAGAATAATTCGCTTTTGCGGGGGCATCTTGATCCCAAATGTAGGTAGGAGTGTCACCTTTCTCATCCAGGCAATACCACTCGGAACGGATACAGCAACGGATGTAACCCAATTTCAACTCCCTTACCCGGTTAAGCAGGCGTTGCCACTTCCATTCGGGTAAGGTGTCCCGGTCGTTGGGCTCCCATTGTACCGCACCGCCAAAATAATTGTCTTCAATTACAAAGTCGGTGTCTACCGTAATCTTCACTTCTTGCTCTTTTTGGGCATAAAGGGTGAAAGCACACAACGATAAAACAGTAGATGTTAATATCTTTTTAAAGGTAGAGTTAAACTGAAACATAATCTTCGATTTTAGTTTTTTGTACAAAACTATGTTTCCGGCTTGTGTCTGAGGTTGTGTAGCGTATCAAAAAGGTTTCATTCTGTACTTTCCTGGTTATTATGTCCTGATTTGAGAGCTGTCCGGTTTCTGAATTCAATCGGAGTGCAATGATAGATGCGTCCGAACTCCCGGTAAAAAGTTGCCTTGTTGCTAAAGCCTGAGTCAAACATGATCTCCTGGGCGGACATCGTTGTCGTAGTGAGTAGCTTGGCTGCATGGCTAATTCGTATCGAACGGATGTAATCACTGGGGGCCACCTGTAGGATTTCTTTCGTTTTTCTGTAAAGCTGCATGCGTGAAAGCCCCAGTTGGGTATATATAAATTCAGGGCTCAATGCTTCATTACTTAAGTTTGCTTCTATGACTACTTTCAGCTTTTCGAGGAATTCTTTGTCGTCTGTGCTTATTGCTTTTCCCTCATAATAGGTGGTCATCTGAATGGGGGAGTTAAGATATTCTTTGTACTTATCCCGGTTTTCAAGTAACCTTTGCACGGAAGTAAGGATATGTCGGGTACTGAACGGCTTGGTTATATACATGTCCGCACCATATTCCAGGCCCTGTATCTGTTCTTCAGTTGTGATCTTTGATGATAATAGGATAATAGGGATGTGGCAGATGATACTGTTTTGCCGCACCTTATGAATAAAGGTGTAGCCATCCATCTCAGGCATCTTCACATCGCAGATGATGGCATCCGGTAGTTTTTGTTTTATGATTTCGAGGCCTTCGACACCATTCTGCGCAGAAAGAATGTTATAATGAGCATGAAGCGTATCGGTTAATAACTCAATAATTCCTGTTTCATCATCCAGGATCAGGATGGTTTGTTTATTGGCATCTACAGTAAGGGCTTCTATCCGTATGGGTTTTCTTACGACCTTTGTCTCGCTATCTTTATCCGGTCGCAGTTCTACCTTTAAAGGTAATTCGGTTTCCGCAGTCGGTTCGTTTTCTGTCAGTGGAAAAGAAACCGCGAAAGTAGTCCATTCGTTTTCATTGCTTTCGACAGCAATCTGCCCATTGAGCAATTGTACGACGTTGTAACAGATTGCCAGTCCGATTCCATGTCGGGAAACGTTACCTTCCGATGCCCTCTTTTCATAGTTATCCAGGATTCTGAAACGGTCGAATATAAAAGGTATTTCTTCCTGTTTAATCCCTTTGCCCTCATTGGATACGCGGATGACAAGTTCACTGGAAGTTGTGTTTATCTGTACCTCTATTCTACCTCCGTCCGGGTATATTTGAATGCGTTCGAGATGAGGTTGAACATGACCTTCTCGATGCAATTTTTGTCGGTGAAACAAGTTTCTGCTTCCAGCGAGGTAGATACGGTAAACGTGCAGCCCTTGTGTTCGGCCATTTCCGAAAAGTTATCCGTCAGTTGCACAAGTTCCTCAATATCTATATACTGCCTGTTGATGGAGAAGTAACCGGTTTCGGTCTTGCGAAACTCAACGAGCTCCTTAATGAGGTTGTTCATCCGTTCAGCATTTGAAATAATGGTATTCAGGTATTTCTTTTCATAAAGATTGTTGCCGCATACCTCCAACAGGCGCTCACACGGACCGTATATTAACGCCAGTGAGTTGCTGAACTCATGAGCGATGTTAGTGAAGAACCTTAATTTCGATTGATGTATTTCTTCTTCTTTTTCCCTATTGAGCTTTTCTTTCCAGACTTCATTTTTCAATCTCATCCGGTTTCTGATAATTTTGAAAATAACGAAACAAATAGCCAGGCTTAGTATGGCATATAACAGGTATGCAGGGGTAGTCTGCCACCAGGGAGACTTAATAATAATCGTAAGCGTGAGCACATCATCACTGTAGATCGAGTTGTCGTTGCTACATTTTACATTTAGCATATATTTTCCCGGCGGTACATTCGTGAAGATAGCCGTACTGTTTTTCTTGTTATCTACCCATTCGTTGCTGAAATTCTCAAGGAAGTATTTGTAGTTTATGTTCGAACTATTAATGTAGTCAATAGCAACGAAAGATATATCAAAGAAATTTTGATTGTGGTTTAAGACAATGGTCGGAGTTGAGGCTTCACGATCATAGACTTCTGTAAAAGGGGTGGGTTTGTTGTTGATCTTCAACCGGCTGAGAATAACTTTGGGGTATAGTTCTTACTTTTGATATCTTCCGGATTGAAAGAAATGAAACCATCAATCCCTCCGAAATAGAGTAGGTTATCCTGTGTGTCATTGAAAAAAGCATTGTCGGAGAATTCTTCGTTCAGCAAACCGCTACCCCTGTTGAAGATACTGAAAGTTTCCTGCTGGGAATCGAACCGGCACAGTCCGGCACCGGTGCTCAGCCATAAGTTCTCGTTTTTATCGCATAGGATACCATGTATCGTATTATTTGGTAAACCATTTTGTTGGGTATAAATGGAAAACTGAGCTTTGTGGTTAGCATAACTTTTTAGCTTGTTCAGTCCCACACTTGTTCCGATCCACAAGGTTTTCTGGGAAGTCATGTAAAGACTGAGGATATCGTTACTGCTTAATGACGCCTTATTGCGCGGATCTTCTTTGAAAGCCTGAAATTCCCCGGTCTTCTTATTGAAACGGTTTAGCCCTCCGCCCCTTGTTCCTACCCAGAGGATCGAGTCGTTTTCTTCGGCTATGGCATATACCGTGTTGTGGCTTATGGAGTTGTTTTTTCCTTTCAGGTATTGTTTAAAGTCACATATCTCCCACAGGTCATTTTTCTTTCGGATGTTCAGGTTGATAAGTCCAAAATAAGAAGTGCCCAACCAGAATGACCCGTCTTCAGAAGGGGCGATGCAGTAGATCGCTTCCATCCTATCTGTTTCATTATGCGTATAGTGATTTGGAATAAGATGCTGGGTCCTTTTCAGATCCGGCGTTAAAACATACAATCCGCTTCCTTCCGTACCTACCAAGATGGAACCGTCCGAGTGCTTAAATAAAGAATATATCTTGGTTTCCGGGAACCCTTGGGCAGCACCTATCTTTTCTATGGAAGTATAGGCAGGGGTTTTGTCTTTATTGAAATTGCGGAATACATAAAGTCCGTCGCCCTTTGTACCGACCAATAAATTCCCGTTTTGGTCGGTACAAATAGTACGGATAGCTTTATTTGTAAAGTGAGGGATGGACGAATTCAATATGTTTGTGAATTTATGTCCCTGTGTATAGAGCATAATCAGTCCGCTGCTGTCAGTCCCTATCCAGTAGATATTTTGCGTGCCATGGAAGAGGTAATTTGCCAGGAACTCGGTAAACATCCATTCGGAGTCGACCACGTTGGTGACTGCTAAGGTCAGGTGGAGAATGCCGGAACCGGAAAAGGCAATATCCACCTTATTGTCTTTGACTGACATGCAAGAGACATTGCCATGACTTTTAATCAGGCTATTGATATTATAGATACTGACAGATTTGTTCAAAGCTATATCATAACGGATCAGGCTGTTTGTGTTATCGAAATACCAGATAAAGTTGTCTTTATAATAATAGAAAGTCTGATTGAAAAGAGTTGAGGGCTGTATGCCGTTGAATACCTGAACCACTTCCGCCGGAACGTACCTGGTTTCTTCTTCAGCACTAAATTTTAACCTGTACAAACAGCCTTCGGAGGTATGTATCCAAAGATTTCCGTACACGTCAGCAAATAGGTTATGGATATAGCTGGTATTAACGTCGGGTATTATCAGAGGCTTGAACTCTTTTGTCTGGATATCATAATAAAAAAGACCTCCCTCAAAGAAGCTAAAAAAGATTCTGCCATCCTTATCGATAGCTATAAACGGATACTGTGTCTGTTTATGTGAGTCCTGAAAGAAACGTTTATATTCATTCTTGTCTACATCAAGCCTGTTTACTCCCTGGTCTGTACTGATCCATATCTGCCCCGACCTGTCTTCGGCAATGTTTCGGATGATGTGGTGGCTTATGCTTGTGGAATCGTTGAAGATGGGACGCCAGATGGTGAAATTTTGTCCGTTATACATGTTCAGGCCATCATACGTGCCAAACCACATTCTCTCTTTTGAATCCTGGAAGATATATGTCACGGAACTATTAGACAGGCCGTCGGCATTCTGTTTAAATCTGATTGTATTTCCCTTTGAAAGAAAAAGATTTGATACTGTTATGAAGAGGGTAAGTAGTACAATGTGTCTTTTCATGATAATAAGATATTTATGCCAGGACAAAGATAAAATTAAATAAGATTTTCCCTATCTGTCAGGCCGGTATTATTTTGTATCAAAAAGGTTTCATTAGGCACGTTGAGGTATATCTGCTATAGATTAATACCTATCTGGGATGAGAATAGACTCCGATAGAAATCCCATGCTGTAATTTTGCTTTCAAAATATGTTGTATATGAGAAACTCACAATTAGAAAAACTTTAAAGCCTTTTATTTAGTTCTTTTTTCCTTCTTTTTTTCGATGGGAGGGAATCTGAATGCCCAGATGGTTACTGAAGTCGTAGCATCTAAAGATAATCCATGGTGGGGATTTGGATATAACCAATATTTATTAGATCGTAAACCGGATGGTAGTGATCTTACTCCCTGGGATGGTGGACACTGGCAGGTCACAGAAGAACGTATCCGGGCTATACGTCCCGGATTTGTGAGAGCACCTCTTTATCGCAGGTGGTTTAATCCTTCCGGGGTCACCGGAGTGTATGATTGGGATTCTCCTGAGATGCAGGATGTCTATAAAAGCTATGATTTATATAAAGAAATGGATGTATTTGTACTTGGTGGGCTGTGGGGAGTTTCCCAAAATTCCAATCAGACTTCATCCGAATACCTTGCTTCCGATGATTGTGTGCAGATGCTGGCCGATGTCATTTATCATTTTTATGTGACTAAAGGATATACTAATATGCGGGCTTTCACTCCGTGTAACGAACCGAAGGGAGTCAACTATACCTGGCAGTCCTGGAGCACTTGCATCAAAAAACTATATGCTAAATGCCAGCAGATGGGCTTGCCGGATACGATCTTGTGCGGTTCGGATTCTTGGGATGAGTGGGTGGAATACACAGCCCGTGATAATAAGGACCAATTAGGGACCTACGACTTCCATGCATATACGAGTGGTGAATTACCCGCTTTTCTGGAAAACGGTATTTACAACCACTTTGTTAATATGCTGGGGCTAATCAAAAAACAGGATGATAGCGGGAAGCCTGTCCTGGTTACAGAGGGGGCAGCAACCAATGTTTCGTGGATCGATTACCCGAATCAGGCAGGAGCTCTACTTACCGTTTATGATTATCATTACGGGACACTGATGGTGGATTATGCCATTCAAAGCCTTCGTTCGGGAGTGTCTTCTGTTTTGGCATGGGGGCTCGACGGGTTTGATCAGGGCAAGGATCCCGGTATGTGGAATATTTCAGGGAAGAACGGAGGAATAAAGCTTCGTCCCTGGTACTACACCTGGTCTTTACTATGCCGGAGTTTTCCGCGTGAAGCAACTATACTTGAAATGTCTCAACCTGAGAACCGAAAAGTAAAAGTCTCAGGTGCGATGATAAAGGAGGGAGAAGCAACAGACTGGTCGTTTGCGCTTGTAAACAGAGATATTTATTCGAATAGGGTTATACTGAAAATGCCGGAAGTAAACACAACCACTCAATTCTATATTTATACGTATAGTGAAACAACTCAGGGTAATGGCCGGGATTTATCTTTACCCTATCAGAAAGTTACTGTTGATAATCCTGCCGGCGGATTTTCGGTGAAAATACCTGCTGACGGAGCTGTCATCCTTTCCACTCTTTCGCCCTTAAACGAAGTTTCAAAGCCGGATACAGACCTGCTTAATGTTGACTTTGAAAATGATCGGGAGATAAATTATTCAGTTGTTCCGGTAAGCGGGAGTCGTGATTCGAAGGCAGTATGTGCAGATAATCCACGCAAGCGGGAGCCAAATACCAGTGAAAGGGTGTTGGAAATCAAACATGTGGCCGACAATACCGGTAGTTTGGATAATAATTTGTTTGCTGCCTGCTTTACCCCGGACAATGAAATCAATATTACTTCCGCAGCTCCTTATTTCAGTTACCATGTTTTACGTACCGATTATGCTACACAGGTGGGGATTGTCTTTACCCTGGATACTGATGAGCAAATATGCTATTACGTCGAAATAGAGCGGGCGAGGAGTTGGTTGGGCGGAAACCTCGATCTGAGTGGCTTTACCGGACGGAAGATTAAGAATATCCTTTTTTATCCGAACCGTAGATTTACCAGTGAAAATGCCGGTTCAGCCGAGTATACCTATTTCGATGATTTTAAACTGTCGGCCGATGCCACAAATGTCCTTGCTCCGAGTGAGGTGATCCCTTCATATGATGATTCGGAAGAGACGCTGGACACTTACATCACTTTTGAAACCGACAAGGAAAATTATAGTTATGCACTCGAAATGGGAAATGATAATTGTGAGGTTAGGACTGTAGACAATCCACGGAAAAACGATGAGAATATGAGTAGTAGATGTTGTGTGGTTGCACAGGCATACGGTGCTTTTACAGGAAACGAAGGAAAAGATATGACTGCATCTGTGACTCCTTTCCGCTACTTTAAAATAATAGCAGGTCGTCCCTTTCTGAATTTTCAGGTAATGCGTCCTACGGATGCCGTTGCTTTTGAACTGGAGGTGGTCTTTAGTGACGGAACAATTGAAAAAGAGAATTTGAATATGGCTGAGCGTAGAGTCTGGGAAAACCATTCGGTCGACCTGACGGCTCATGCGGGGAAGGCAATAAAATCTATCCGGATCAAGCCGAATCCCACTTTTGAAAATATCCCGGGTGCGTTTGAGTACAGCTATTATGATAACTTCAGGTTAAGCGAGAAAGATCAAGGTGCTACCTCTGTTCGTACTTTTGGTAGAAGCAATGTAAAAATATATGCCTCTGTCGGTAAGATTATTATTGAGGGTGCCGAAGGTAAAAATGCGGTTGTTTATACCCTTGACGGTATGAGCGTATATGCCGGAAGAATAGCCGGTAGGATAGCTTCTATTTCTCTTTCGGAGGGATTTTATATTGTGGCTTGTGAAGAATTGCGGGTGAAAATAAGACTATGAGTGTATTTCAATATACCTGTTTTGTTCGTTAATTTTTAAATCTTTAAATTATAATTAGTATGAAAATGAAATTTTACATGATTGCGGCCTTTATGGCATTAACAATGAGCTTATCGGCCCAGACGTATGTGGATGAAATGACGGAAGCGACAACAAGTGTTGACGCGATGATCAATGGGAGTATCCAATTCGAAGATTTTCACCTAAAGGCTCCTGAAGGGGATGTTGACAAAGATCGTTTCGGCGATGCTACTTATGCCTATCGGGCAACAGATAATGAAGATGTAAGTATCTGGTACAGTAATTATGACGGTCCTGCTATTTTGGATGGAAAGACTTTTACGGGTTTACGTATAAACCTTCTCTGGAAAGATATGCCTACTAAAGAATCTTTGGCTAAGATGTTCCGTTTGGAGTATTCTACAAATGAAGGTAAGAGCTGGACAAAGCTGGAAGATTTTAATCTTGACTTTATCTATGATTCGGACAAAGGTGAGAATGGTTATTGGAAAGACCTGTATATCCAGGGTGCCCTTCCTGCTAATGTTGGTGATGTGAAGTTGACATTACTCGGAGGTGAAACAAATTGGGTAATATCTATTCGCCGGGTTGAGATCTTCTACACTGGCGGAACGGCTTATTCTTATCAGAAACCCGAAGGAGCTTATGTAGAGCCTATCTCTGTATCGGATTTCAATTTTGATTTTGAAAGTGCTAAAGAAGTCATATCTTTAGGAGGTGAAAATCTTAACTCTTCATCTGTTGTCGTAGCTAATGCACATAAATACGGGATGAATAAGAGTGAAAATGTACTTAAAATAACTCATGCACCATTGGATTCTTCCAACCCGGAAGACGAATGGGGCTGGGGAAATGGCGATTGGTTCGGTACTTACGTTGCTTTGCCTTCGGATCAATTAAAGATTAGTGCTGAGATGCCTTATCTGCATGTGATGGTTTACCGTGAAGCAGTCGGGCCATCTGTAGTGAAAATAGAAGGGGTGACAGACCAGGAAGCTACGTTGGAAACTGCCGGAGAATGGGTTGATATGGTCTTTGACTTGACAGGTGATATCGGGAAGATTGCGGAAAAACTTTATTTTTCTCCAAACCGTCAGTTTGAAACCTTGGGAACGACGGTGGCTGAAGTGACTTATATTGATAATATCCGTATGAGTGCAAGTGCTACGCCCGAAATAAATAAGGGTGAAACTGAAACATCGATCGAGTATGTTACTAAAGATAAAGCATCGTTCCATATTACTGTAAACGGTGGAAATATGATTGTGTCCGGTGTTGCAGGTAAACTGCTGCAAGTATTCTCGACAGATGGAAAATGCATCTATTCGTTTGAACAATTCGGCGATATCGCGGAAGTTCCTGTAAACAGGGGAATTTTTATTGTTAAAGTGGGCGATTTATCACAGAAAGTTCTCGTAAATTATTAAAATTAGCCCTTTTATACAAGCGGTGGTCTGCTGGCTGCCGCTTTATTACCTGTTTTTTTTTAATATAACATCCTACAATAATGAAGAGTAAATGCGTAAAAAGTAGTATTAATCTATTATTTGTTATCTTTCTTCTGTTTGCGAATATTCCGGTTATAGCACAAGGACAAACTCTTGTATCTGGTTTGGTGACAGATGAAAATAAAGAGCCTCTGATAGGGGTTACCGTTCAGGTGAAAAACTCAAAGACAGGTGCGATAACAGATCTTGGTGGGAAATTCTCACTCAATGCCGTTCCGGGAAATGTATTGGTCTTTAGTTATATCGGCTACAAGAAAACTGAAATTGTTTTTAAGGGACAAGGGTTTATGACTGTGTTGATGGAGACGGATATTCAGGTGTTTGACGAAGTTGTAGTCGTAGGATATGGAGTACAGCGGAAAAGTGACCTGACAGGTTCTTTATCCTCGGTATCAGGTTCCGATCTTGCTAAATCGGCGGCCGTTAATGTGACACAGGCTCTTCAGGGAAAGTCGGCTGGTGTATATATTACTTCTCCATCCGGACAGCCAGGGGCGGGAGCAACGATCCGTGTGAGGGGATATGGTTCTATTTCCACTGATAACACACCCTTGTATGTGGTTGACGGACAGCCTATAGAAGAATCCCAGGTAAATAATATCCCAACGGGGGATATTGAGAATATCGAGATATTGAAGGATGCTTCTGCTTGTGCTATTTATGGTTCAAGAGGGGCAAACGGAGTGGTGCTTATTACCACTAAAAAAGGAGAAACGGGGAAGACAATTGTGACATTAGACAGCTCGGTAGGTTGGTCTCAGATGGGGAAAACCATTGATATGATGAACAGTGACCAGTTGTATGATTTTCTCGGACAACTCTATGCGAATGACGGTAAGAAGCTGCCGCGGGATTATAAATTCCTGTATGAGCTTGACCTGCTAAACCCGGATTCCAAAGAAAATGTATATGATACCAATTGGTGGGACGAATGTACCCGCACCGGTTTTTACCAAAACCACAATGTATCTGTGAGAGGAGGTTCCGAAAAATTGAAATCTTACCTTAGTATAGGTTACTATGATGAGACCGGAGTCATTAACTCAACAAGTCATAACCGGTTGACTTTACGCTCCAATAATGAATATAAGATAAACAATTATATTACGATCGGGAATACTCTGGGAATGGCAAAAACAAAGACAAAAGACTTGAATCTTGGTGTTCAGGAGATCTTGTTGCCCGATCCGTTCACGCCGGTTATAGACCCCCGTGTCGATCCGTCAAGCCCTAACTATGAGTTCAATAAATATATGCCTACCCAGTATAGCTATTATAACAACCCGGTTCAGCGTTTGAATGAGAACTTTAAAGAACACTGTAATTTTAATGTAGACGGTACATTCTATGCGGATATCAACCTGGGTTTAAAAGGTTTGTATTTTAAGTCATTGATCGGTTTTGAACGACTTTCTTACAATCTGGACGATTTTAATCCGACTTACCGGATGACTCCTTCTGACTTTGACCTGCGTACGGGCAACAAAGAAAGTGATTTCCGTGCATCTAATAAAGTAACGAACGAAAGTAACTGGAACTTTAATTACAGTATCCAGAACACCTTGCGCTATGCCAATACTTTTGGAAAACATGATCTGGCCGTAACGGTGGGTATGACCTACGAATCAAGAGAAGGGCGAAGCATGATGGGGGAAGGATATAATGTTCCTGATAACATTCTTAACTTTCATGTGCTGGATGCAACAACCGAAAACAAGAATGTTGGAGGCACCCGCTGGGAAGAATACCTGATCTCATACCTGGGAAGAATCAATTACAACTATGACGACCGGTATCTGCTTACTATAAATGGCCGTATAGATGGGTCCTCTAAATTTGCACGGGGGAATCGATGGGGGACATTCCCTTCTTTCTCAGTGGGATGGAAGTTTACGAATGAAAAGTTTTTCCGGAATCTGGGCATTGAGAATGTTTTGTCCTCTGGTAAGCTACGTGTGGGATGGGGGCAGAATGGCAACCAGCGTATCCCGGCCAATGCCTATGCGAATCTTGTAGGTACATATCTGGAATGGAAGTATTCGTTTAATGATACCTGGGCACAGGGATATGGTGTCCTTTCGAATGGGAATAAAGATTTAAAATGGGAAACAAGTGAGCAGACTAATATTGGTTTTGATTTTGGATTATTCCAACAAAGCTTAACCTTGAGTGCGGATTATTATATCCGGAAGACGAAAGACATGTTAATGCAAGTTCCTTTACCGGATATGGGCGGATATGTGTCTACTCCATGGTCGAACGCAGGAAGTGTTGAAAACCGGGGTTTTGAGTTGCAAGCTATCTATAAGCACTCAATGGAGGATTTCTTCTTCTCGGTTGGTGCCAATATGACTTTCAATAAGAACAAACTGACTGCTGTGGGTACTTCGGATGGAAATCCTATCTGGGGTTCGAAGTCTAAGAATGAGATCGGGAAACCGTTCGGGCAATTCTATGGATATGTTTATGATGGTATCTTCCAGACTTCTGAGGAGGTACAGTCCCATGTAGGAAGCAACGGAACTGTTTTGCAACCGAATGCCAAACCTGGTGATATCCGGTTTAAGAATGTCGATGGTAACGATAAATTGGATGCTGAAGACAGGACTTATATCGGTAATCCGAACCCTAAAATCATTTATGGCGGTAATATCAATATGTCCTTCAAAGGTTTTGACTTCTCCCTATTCCTGCAAGGGATAGGAGGGTGTGATATTGTTGCTGGCCCCCGGGAGTTGTATCAAACTATGAATACGGTGAACCTCCCTGTAAAAGCTTATGAAGAAGCATGGAGAAACCCGGGAGATAAGACAGATATGCCACGCATTTCAATGAATAATACAAATGAGAATTACCGTTTTTCTTCCTGGTGGGTCACAAATGGTAGCTTCCTGAAGGTGAAGACAATGCAGGTCGGGTATACATTACCATCGAAGTGGTTAGTGAAAACCAACGTACTTTCATCAGTAAGGATCTACCTGAGTGGTGAAAACCTGTTTACTATTTCGGGATATGAGTTTATGGATCCTGAAACATCAAATTCTGCTCCTCTTGATCTGGGGATAGCTTCGTTGAATTATCCGAATACTCGTAAGTATACATTGGGGGTAAGTGTTCAGTTTTAAATTAATACAAAATATATTATGAGACATAAATTATCAGCCTTGGTCCTTTTGCTGGCATTGCTTGTAAGCACTTCTTCCTGTAATGAAAGCGACCTGGATGTGACCATATACGGACAACAGGAGGATAAAGATTTTTATAAGAATCTGGACCAGTTCAGTCAGGCACTGAATATGTGTTATTACTTTACTAAGGTCAGATGGGAAGAATTTACCTGGCATTATATGTGCGTGAAGAGTATCGGAACCGATGATTGCGAAAAGGGAGGCAGTGGTGTTTCAGACAGGGCCGAATGGTACGAACTGTCAACATGTAACATCAATACGACAAATTCGGAAGTTGCTTCTTTTTGGAAGCACCATTATCGATTAATCTATCAGGTAAACCTTTTACTTGATAACGGAGAGATTTTCAGAAACAATAACCAATTGAGTGAAACGGATCTGGCCCTACTAACTCGTTATGAGAATGAAGCCAAATGGTTAAGGGCATGGTGTTATTATCAGTTGATTACTGTGTATGGAGATGTGCCTTTGTTTGTCCATGCAGAATCAGTTTCCGATATTTATAAGTCACGTTCTCCTAAAGCAGAAGTGTATGCACAGATTATCTCTGACCTGAAAGATGCGACTCAACTGCCCAAACGCAGTGAGCTGGATATTGCTGAAACCGGAAGGATTACGAGTGGAGCCGCTTGGGCTTTATTAGGGAAAGTTTACTGGTTCATGCGTGATTTCGAAGACTCGGAAAAAGCTTTAGGTGTATTGGTTACCGGAGAACAAAAGGATGAATACAAGCTTTGTCCCGACTTTGCGAGATGTGGCTAAACTACAACAGCAATAGTGTTGAATCTATCTTTGAGGTGCAATACAAACAAACAGGAGGCGATTGGACGAAAGCGACAGGGTGTGCACTGCAATGGTATCTTAATTCGACGGATGACGGCTATAGCTTTCATATGCCTACAGCCGATCTGTATGCTGAGTTTGAAAAGAATGATCCGCGTATCGTCTGGACCTTTGTCCGTACGGGAGACGAGTTTGATGCTGGAAACCCTGTGAAAAATAGTCGCTATCCTGCCGGTATGTGGGACAGGAAACACTATGCCCCTCGCTCCGAATATCAGGGCGCTGAGGTGTTTATCTCAGTAGCCGACGGCAAGATAACTCATCATTTCCTACGCTATGCCGATATCTTATTGATGTATGCCGAAGCGCTAAATGAGAACAATAAGCCGGATAAAGCCTGATCTATTTGAATGAGGTACGTGACCGAGCCAGGATATCCAGTGTGACAGATCCGAAACGGAAGATCAAACAAGTGGATAAGCCTGTGGTATCAGCAGCAACATTACCTGCGGTTACTACCAGGGACAAAGAGGAACTTAAGAAAGCAATCTGGCACGAACGCCGTGTGGAATTGGCTTTGGAAGGTTTCCGGCGTGACGATCTTGTTCAGCAGCAAAGGTTGGGCAAGGTTATGACTGCCTATTACAACAATCATGCGATTACTAAATATGAGGAAGACAAAGGCCGTTATTTCATAGAAGGTAAACATGAACTGTTGCCAATTCCGCAAGGAGAGATTGATAAAGCAAATGGAGCGTTAACCCAGAATAATTATTAACTGAATAACGGAGTGGGAATGACTTGTTTTTCCGTATCCGTTTAGAATGATGAAACTTTATGAAATTAAAATATATTGGTAGTAATTTACTTCTTTTACTTTTGTTGGTGGGCTGTGCATCAGATAAAACTCAGCTAACGGACTGGCAGTTGATTCCTTTCACCAAGAATCAGGGTAAGAATATCTGTCTGGTTCCTATCCTGATACGAAATTCTTTTGTCCGATCCGGCAAACATTCGTATATTGGGAGGCAAAAGATGTATTTAATCCTGCAACAGTAGTAAGAAATGATACCCTTTTTATGATTTATCGTGCGGAAGATGAAATAGGTAAGTATGCCGGGACTTCAAGGCTTGGACTGGCATTCAGTACGGACGGATCTAATTTTATCCGGCATGCCGAACCGGTGGTCTACCCCAATAATGATGAATACAAGAATTATGAGTGGGAAGGAGGTGTTGAAGATCCCCGGATAGTTGAAAGTGAGGATGGGGTTTATTACCTCACCTACACAGCATATAATGGTGACAAAGCACGTTTGTTTGTTGCGACATCCACTGACCTGAGATCATGGACAAAGTACGGGTCTATATTTAAAAAATACAATAACGGAGAGTTGGTCAATATTTGGTCGAAAGCCGGTTCGGTTGTTTGCCGGAAAGAGGGGGAACGCCTGATTGCAACAAAGATAAACGGTAAGTACTGGATGTTCTGGGGTGAATCTAACATTTACATGGCTACCTCGGAAAACTTGATTGACTGGAGTCCGATAGAAGAAACGGATACCACCAAAACAGTTTATGACTTCATCCGTAACCACCGGATGTTTAAAACGCTTTTTACCCCACGGCAGGGGATGTTCGACAGTGGATTGGTGGAGCCCGGTCCACCGGCTATCATTACTCCCAAAGGTATCTTGTTTATTTATAATTCCCGGAATAGTGATAACCCCAGAATGACACCGGATTCTGCCTACCAACCGGGAGAATATACTTCGGCCCAGATTCTGCTCGATAAGGACGATCCGACTGTGGTTCTTGAGCGTGCCCATGAACCGTTTCTGAAGCCGGATCAGCAGAGTGAGATCAACGGGCAGGTAGGCAATGTTTGTTTTGCGGAAGGCTTATCTTTTTATAAAGGAAAATGGTTTTTATATTATGGAACTGCCGATTCGAAGATCGGTGTAGCCCAATGTGATAAGTTAATACATTAATTTGTAGCAGATATGATGAAAAACAGATTTATTTATTTTTTAGTTTTCATGCTTCTTCCGGTTGTAATGATGGCTCAATATAAACTTAATTTCGGGTTGAGACAACAACAACCTGCCTCGGAACTTCCAAAGGGTAAGGCTCCGCTGATCCCGGCAATAAGGAAAAGTAAAACAGATATGAAAGGGGTTGTCACACCTGCCGGAGAGCAGCAATACCGTTTGAGTGACGGTTGGGAAATGCTGGATGGGAAGAGTGTCATATCTTCCGGGAAATCGGTCTTTGATATGGCTGGCAATCGGGCTGACTGGTATCATGCGACAGTGCCCGGAACGGTACTTACCACTTTAGTAGAGCAGGGAGTCTATCCGGATCCTTATTTTGGCCTGAATAACCTGCATATCCCTGATTCCTTATGCCGGAAAGACTGGTGGTACCGGATCAATTTTGATATGCCTGTGGATATAGACGGTAAAGTGACCCGCTTGCTTTTGAATGGCATCAACTACAAGGCAGATATTTGGTTGAACGGTAAACCGGTTGGGGATATGGCAGGAGCTTTCAAACGGGGACGCTTTGCTGTCTCGGATGTGGTGAAGCCCATCGGCAATGTACTGGCTGTTCATATCTTTCCACCTAATAATCCGGGAATACCTCATGAGGAGAATGAGAAATGGTTTGGCCCTAATGGAGGGGCCTTATGCCTGGATGGACCTACTTTTATCTCATCTGAAGGCTGGGATTGGATCCCGGGCATCAGAGACCGTAACATTGGTATCTGGCAAGATGTGTTGATACAGGTTGGTGGAGAGGTGACAATGGATAACCACCAGGTGATAACCGATCTGATGCTTCCGGACACGACGGTGGCGGATATAACCGTAAAGACGGAATTGCATAATGAAGGAAATCTGACAAAGAATATACAGTTGAATGCTCGCATTGGGAATATTTTGGTAAAGAAACTATTCGAAGTTCCTGCGCATGGACAAGTGCTTGCAACCCTGTCTCCCAAAGAATTTGCTGCATTGAGGTTGAAGAACCCCAAATTGTGGTGGCCTAACGGTTATGGTTCGCAACCGTTGTATAACCTGGACCTGGAATTAATGGATGAGGGCAAGGTTACGGAAAGCAGGACAGTGCGGTTTGGTATTCGTGAATTATCATACCAATTAACCGTAGATACCTCTGATCGTCAGGATTTACGTGTGGAATATTCTCCGACAGATGTGCAACAAAAGGGGTGTCCGTTGTTTGATTATGTTTCCCGCCGTGAACTTAAAGGAAAGCATAAATGGACAACTATAGGCCGGTTACGCGATGAAGTGGATGCTGCTGATTTCAAGAAAATAGATGATTCTGGCAATCCTTTCCTGGTTATAAAGGTGAATGGACAGCCTGTCTTTTGCAGGGGTGGTAACTGGGGCATGGATGACGGTATGAAGCGTGTTTCACGCGAGAGGCTTGAGCCTTATATTCGCTTACATAAAGAAGAAAACTTCAACATGATCCGCAACTGGACAGGAGAAAGCACGGAAGAGGCTTTCTACGAATTATGTGATGAATACGGAATGCTTGTATGGAATGACTTCTCCATATCAACTGAATTTTATAACCTGGACCCTCTGGATGAGGCTCTCTTTCTTGCTAACGCAACTGATATTGTGAAACGCTACCGGAACCATCCTTCCATAGCAATCTGGTGTCCGCGTAATGAAGGGTATGCTCCTGAAGGTTTGGAAGAACAGTTCCAAAAGATGATTGCCAGAGAAGACGGCACACGCCATTACCATGGCAATTCTCGTTCGCTGAACCTGATGGCTAGTGGCCCGTGGAGTTACATCAAAGAGCCACTGAGGTACTACACCGAATATGCCGAAGGCTTCAATTCGGAGTTGGGCACTCCTTCTGTTCCGGCTTATTCGACAGTGAAAAAGTTCATTCCTGAGAAAGACTTATGGCCGATCGGAGACGTATGGTACTATCACGATCTTCATATCGGTAGCTTTGAGTGGAAAGATTATATTGAGGATGTAAACCGGATGGGAAATGCATCTTGCCGTGATGCGCAGGAGTTCTGCCGCCGTGCACAGGTCATCAATTACAACAGTCATCGTTTCATGTTCGAAGCCTGGAATCATAAGATGTGGAACAATACCAGTGGGCTCCTGCTGTGGATGTCTCATCCAGCCTGGCCTAGTATGATCTGGCAGACTTATTCCTACGATTATGAAACACACGGTTCATTCTATGGTTGCAAAAAAGCTTGTGAACCTGTTCATATACAATGGAATATGAACGATCGCAAAATTGCAGTAGCTAACATCGGACTGACTGCATATAGGAATGCCGTAGCCTCTTTTTCTGTCTATGACTTGAATGGCAAATTGCTCTATGATCGCAAGATGAAGATCAGCCCGGCAGCCAATGCGCTTTCTACGGCTGAAGAAGTTATCATACCTCAGGATATTGATAAGCTGGTTTTGGTACGTTTACAACTGAAAGACAGTAAAGGTCAGCTTTTGTCAGTAAATGATTATTGGTATGAGAAGGGGCTGTCGTGCGCTCCCGTTTCATTGGGAAGTGTTGGACCTGTTCACTTACAAGCATCGGTCAAAAGGAAAATGAATGCTAAAGATAACCGTTGTATAGTGAACATGAAAAACACTTCCGGTCGAATCGCTGCCTTTGTTAAACTTAATGTAGTGGATGCTATTACGGGAGAACCGGTTTTGCCGGCTTACACGTCGGAGGGATATTTCAACCTGTTGCCCGGAGAAAGTAAAATAGTGGACATAGATTTACCGGAAAGCACTTCTTCGGATAAGTTGAAACTCGCTGTCGAGCAGTTGAACGGAGAGAGCACCGTGTATGATGTCTTTTAATTAATAAGTAACTCTATAAAGGTGATGAAAAATAAATTGATCCTCTTATTCTTTGGATCCCTGTTCTTTGCGCCCGGTATATTCGGGCAGGATGGGCGTGTTTACGATGAATGTCACGATCTGGCTGCGGTTACCTGGTGTGGAAACAACAAGGTTGTTTCTGGTAGCAATACGGAATGGGTTGCCAGGATGGGTGATGTATATCGCTATAAATTAGATAATACCGAGAATTACAGTTATCTGGTTTATGCAATGCCGACTGGGAAGAAGGTGAAATCGGTTACGGTCGATTTCTATTCCATAGTTGGGCAAAAACCTACTCTTGCCGTCAAGAATACAGAAGGTAAAGAGACGAAATATGTAGTAGGGTGGTCTAATGGTTATCCTGAAGAAATATCTCTGGGTACAAATATTAGCCGGTTCGTTTTGGAAAGTACGCTTATACCTGCTGATGCATGCGAAGCTGTGGTCTATCTGGATGCATATACGGATGTGGAAGTCATGCGCGTTATTGTTGAATATGGAGGCGGATATCAGGCTCCGGAATATAACAGGCTGGCGGATTACTCCCGGATAAACAATCTTTTGGCAAAGGCGAAGGCCGGGAAAGAGTTGACGATAGGTGTCCTTGGCGGGTCCATTACCGCAGGGGCGAATGCCGAACCAATGGCTTCCAATTGCTATGGGGCCCGGATAAAAGAATGGTTTCGAACTCAATTCAACAGTAAGGTGACATTGGTCAATGCAGGTATTGGTTCCACAAACTCGTATTTTGGAGCTATCAGGGCAGAAGAGCATTTGCTGAAATATAATCCGGATCTGATTATTGTCGAGTATGCAGTAAACGATCATGAAGATGAAATTTACAAGCATTTCTATGAAGGCTTATTGCGTAAGCTGCTGAAAGCTCCGGGAGAGCTGGCAGTGATTTCCTTGATGATGTGCACACAGGCGGGGATAACAAAACAGGGCCAGCAAATACCCATTGCACAGCACTATGGCATACCGGTAGTGAGTTATAATGATTATGTAAAAGATGAGATCGTTTCCGGGAAGGGAAGTTGGCTCGACTTTTACAAGACTTCTGCCATGCCATCGGGCGACGGAGTACATCCTAACACTATTGCCCATCAGAAGACGGCCGACTTGCTTGCTTCCCTGTTTGGGAATATACCTGATATTGCCGATCATGAGGCGAATCGGATGTTACCCAAACCTTTGTACAGCAAGGATTTTGAAGATTCCTTTTTCTTATCCGCAGCAGATATAACACCGCAGAAAACAGGAACATGGATAGACGGAGGAGCGATCTGGGATTTCAAAACAGGAAAAGGATGGAGGTCTGTTGTGAAGGGCAGCGAACTGACGTTTGATATCCTGGGTGACGTAGCTGCTGTCACTTACTGGAAAAGGCCTGCTAATGAGTCCTATGGCAGGGCTCAGATCTGGGTAGATAATAATCCTCCGGTTGTGGCCGACGGTTCAAATGGCGATCACATCGACCAGATTGTACTATCCGGTATAGGAAAAGGTAGACATAAACTTCATGTAAAACTTCTTGATAGCAAACCGTTTGAGGTTACTTGCATTGCTGTGTCGGGCGATAGGGAGTTTGGTTCGGATAAAAAGATAATCCAGTCCCTGAAGAATCAAAACGGAATTGTATTGGAAGAGAATGAGTTGGTACTTGGAGACCAGGGAGAGCCGGTCACTGTGCTGAACACGGAAGACGGATATCTGACGTTTAAAATGGGTATTAAGTATTTAGGGATAGATCCCTTTTCCGGGAAGTTAATTCTATCTGATACTCCCGACACCGATGCTACAAAGTTTCTGTTTGTAGACAAAGGTGACGGGTGCGCTTTTCGTTCCGTATTGAATGGAGACTATCTCTCGATAGCTGATGGCCTGCAGGCTACCGCTACGAATGTCACAGAGACGGAACTGTTCCGGTTATTGAGTGCGAATGAAACGTCTAATCCTGAAGTTATGCTATCCGGCGAACCGGTCATTTATGCCGTTCGGAATTATCTCTGTGTGAAAAACGCATTCGGACGTAGGCTGAATGCCTATACATTAACCGGTCTGAAAGTTTTATCTGCTTATATCGGTGATGATAATTATCACTATCCTCTGGATAGTGATTTATACATTGTCATAGTTGATGATTATCGTAAAAAACTGCTGATCAGATAGTGTGTGACTGATTCAAAAAACAAGGAAAGCAACAATTGGAATTATAAGTACCTCATCAAAATAAGTTTTTATTAAAATGGCTAAATTTAATCCCCGTTTGCTTACCGAGTGCTGCCAGCCATCTGTTAGCTGCATAGAAGAGTTTGTCTTTTCCAGGTAGTCTTGTGGGTCGAACCACTCCTTCTTGAGTTTTCTCCATACCGTTTCCGCAATATTCAAATGTGGCGAGTATGGAGGAAGAAAGGTATTCTTTGCCTTATGTTGCGGGATTTATGTACACGGTATTATCAAAAACCAGTACAGCCTTTTTTCTTATATTGAAAGAAAGACTTTCGAGGAAACCAATGACCTATTCAATGGATCAATTACCGGGAGCCTATTTTGTATATCCGGCTCAATCGCCGAAAACCGTTCAGCAAAATAGAAATTCCATTTTTATTTACCAAGATTTATAGAAATGTTAGATTAAAATGATAAAATCTTTTGTATTTATTGTGAATATTAAAATATTATGTTTAATTTGCAACCGAGATATAACCAATGTTAAATTAAACTATTACGAGTATAAAACATTTTACATTATTCCTGACTATTGCTTTTCTGGTGACTGGTAGTTACACTTTTGCACAATCGAAGGGGTTCCGTACAAGTCTGAAATCAAAGACGGAGAACGCAGGCAATACATCCCGCTTTATTATGAAAGCAACTTCTGAAGCCGGAACCTGGAAACCCCGGAAAGAGGTTATCTATGAGCCCGATATGGAAGGAGAGACCGACGAATGGCTCGAATACGGTCAGATTACCAATGAGTATGATAATAACAGTAACAACATTTCCATGATTGAAGATAATGGAGATGACCAGAACCGGACGCTCTCTAAGTTTGATGCTATAAACAATAAAATCGAAGTTATTAAACAGAATATGGAGGCGGGAGAATGGGTAAATACGGAGAAAACAGAGTATGCATACGATCCGGTCGTGACGGATTACCAAACCGAGCGCAAAGCTTACACATGGGATCCGGCAACGGGAAAATGGATTCTGAACTATGCTCATAAAAAGGTAATAACCCGGAATGCCAAAGGATTTGTAACGCAAGTATCCATCATGTTGATGAATGCAAAAAATCAGTTTGATGAGCTTGAACGTACCGAAATTACCTATAACGGCGGTGATTTGCCTGCCACAAGCTGGAAATTCCTTCAGGCCAATGAGAGTTTTCAATTGGTTGAAATGGTGAGGTATGATAAGATCAACTGGGATCATTCGGACGGCCAGATTCTTAATAGCAACGAAGCATTCATGATTGGCAATAACCGCATTAAGAAGGCAGACATTTATGACGAAGGCAAAAAGACAGCCACATTCGAATGTACCTATGTCGACGGAAAGACCGATTTCGATTGCCTGATAAAATCGATCAATGGTGTGGACGAAATCCATCATACATTGACTGAACTTGACGGGAACGGTAGTTATAAGGAGGAGATTATAGAAAGGTTCGACGAAAACGGGGACGGTGAGATGGAAATTTACGATCAATATACGATTGCAACTTATGATGATCATAAAAACCCGATAGCCGAAGAAAATTTTGAGGTGAACGATGGAGTTATCGAAAAAACAAATGGTCTTAAAATGCTTTATACATACGGCTCGAACGGTGAAATCACCGAAACGATCAATCAGATGTATGATTACGAAGCTGCAGTATATATGAATATGGAGAAAATCGTAGCTTCCGACTTCGTATTCTTCGCTTCCGGAGTCGATTATACACAGACAAAAAACGGTAGTTTGAATATCATGGTTTCGGATAACCAGGTAAGATTTGAGAAAGAAGGTATGAATGGCTACGCTATCTACTCCGTAACCGGTACCTTGATTTCGAAGGGGAAGGTTGAAAACAATCATGGCGAGGTATCGATTGGCGCATTTCCTTCCGGACTTTATATCATCAAAGTAACAACCGGCGACGGACAGCGTGAAACGGCTAAATTCGTCAAAAGATAGAGCTTTGACTCTTTGAGTGCTGTTTTATTTTGTAAAATGTCTTAAAAGCAACGACCAGTTGCTTTTAAGACATTTATATTTATATACCGGAAGAAACAAAATACTACCTTTGCGAACGGTCAATTAATACGATAGTCAATTTCGGCACATGAAAACCATTAAAGAAATTGACCGGATCGGCGTGGGGCCTTCCAGTAGCCATACGATAGGGCCCAAAATTGTGGCAGAAAGATTTCTGGCCCACCCCCCCCAGGCTAAGTCATTCAAAGTAACTGAATGGCAATATGAAACGATGAATATGAGGATAAAGTCTGGATTGATTGAACGATAGTCTGAGCGGTTCAACCATAAGCTAAAACGTAAGGCATTTAATATTGAGTGGAAAATAAACCAATCAATGACGTTTTATCATGATACTCTACCTTACCTTTTTGGAGGTTAGAGCAAGAACTTATCATGACGCAACTGCAATAAGCAGAAAAGGACGAAAGTTGTATCCGACAATTCATCGCGCCAATAGTTACCAAAATAACATTTTGTGGGGAACTAGCCCAAAAGTTAAAACAGGAATTTGATCAATGGTGTATAGATATTGATGCATCTATGTCTATAAAAAATCCAACATTTAATTAGAAACTATGTTAGCATCCGCATCATACAAATAAAATTCTAAACGCGGATTTATAGAGATTAGTAAAAATTATCTGCTTCAATCTGCGTTTTTTATTTTTATTTCTCGTACCTTGTCAATCAAATTATTATAAAATAACATTATTGATTATGCTGGAATTTGTGAAAACTAAAAGAGCACCTCTATACATAACACTTTTTCTATGTAATATTTTAATGCTAAAAGCGCACGAAATAGTATATATCCCCCTTTGTGATGGAAAAAATACCATATCCAAAATCAGGGAGCCTGTTATGAAGTCCCAATCGGACTGGATAAAAAATGTATTTGAAAAAGGTATTTATTATTGTTTGCCGACTTATGCAACAGAGAAATATTGTGCAATATCCCATCATGAAAACGGAACAAAGAAAATACTGTTTTATTTAGAAAATTATGAGACAATAGAAATCGTTGGTAATGGAGCTACTTTGCTATTCCACGGTTAAATAATGACTTTCCTTTTTGAGAATTGTCAATCGGTAAGTGTGAAAGGGCTCACAATAAATTGGGATATTCCGTTTACCTTTCTGGGAGAAGTCGTTAGTGTTAATTCAAAAGAAGGATGGAGAGAAATTAAGCTCTTTAAGGATGGGCTCTCTTGGAAGCTGGAGAAGGGACAAATCAAATTCCCTGGTGTCGATAGATTTAATTATACTTGCCTGGGAAGTACACTCCCTTTTGAGAAAGATACAAAACGAGTAGTGCATGGCGCTATCGGCATTGATAGCGAACTTGATAAAAATTAAATATTTACGTATGAAAAGAAAATTAGTACCATTACTTCTATTAAGCAGTAGTCTTGCAACTGCTCAACACCCCAATATAGTAGTGCTTTTTGTAGATGATCTGGGGTGGTCTGATTTGGGATATCAAAACCCTGAATTCGAAACTCCGAATATTGATAAATTAAAACAGGAAGGATTATATTTTTCACGTGCTTATGTTTCCACTGCAACATCAAGCCCGAGTCGTGCTTCGTTGCTTACGGGAAAAGAAGCCCTACGTTGTGGTTTCGTCCGCCATATTTATGACAATCCTGATAGAAAAGAGTTCCAAACATTAGCGACTGATCCCGGTCACATGAAATCACGTGGATGGTTACCTTTGGATGAAATTACGTATGCTGAGCGTTTGAAGGAATTTGGGTATTATAACTATTTTGTTGGGAAATGGCATCTTGGACATGAACCATATTATCCCATTTATCAGGGATTTGATGCTATGTACGGTACGTGTGAACATGGACATCCAAATAGTTACTATCAGCCTTTTTTTAAGACAGAAAATCCATTTCCCGAAGCTGGAAATAGCGAATATCTGACCGATAAGTTAACAGAGGGTGCTGTCGATTTTATTGAACGCAGTGCTACTAAGCAACCTTTTCTTTTAAATGTTTGGTATTATGCGGTACATGATCCTCATATCGGACATAAAGATTTAGTGAACAAATATCTGGCAAAAGGAATGGAAAGAAAAAGAGCTGAATATGCCGCAATGGTAGAAACGGTGGATAATTCGGTAGGACGTATACGTGATGCCATTCAAAAAAAGGGAGTGGCGGAGAATACAGTTTTTATATTTGCGTCCGATCAGGGAGGAGATTTTACTAATGCCCCGTTAAGAGGAGGAAAAATAGGCGGAGACACTTTGGGTGAAGGAGGTTCACGCGTACCTTTAGTCGTCTATGCACCAGGCATGAAAGCAATGGGGCAGACTTATGACGATCCTGTACAAACTATCGATCTTTACCCTACCATAGTTGAATTAGCTTCAGCGAAACAATGTAATGATAAACAAATAAACGGGATAAGTTTAATTCCTGCATTGAAGGGAAGAAAACTAAAAAAACGAGACTTGTTTTTGCATCGCAGTTATGAGGACCAAAACGCCGCGATTATTGATGGTAGCTGGAAATTAATTAAATATCGTAGTGGTAAATTGCAACTTTATAATATTAAAAATGATATTGGAGAAACTACTAATTTGGCTAAGACCTATCCCAAGATAGCTGAAAGAATGTTGCTGCGATTGGAACACTGGCAAAAAGAAGCAACGCCTAAAGAATTATTGTCCACTCAATAATTAATGAAAATATTTTTCAGTCTCAGTTAGCCATTATCTTTCGATGATTTTATTCCATTGGTAATGAAAGTGCGAAATAAAGCAAAGAATGAGCTAATTGTACCCCTGTGTGGATGAGCGAAAAAGTGCTGAGCTTAATTCCTCAGAATGTACCAAGAGAATTGATGGTTGTCAAAAATGCGGCTCACGGGGGGAGAAGATCCTATAATGGTTGACTTTGACAACTTTATCAGACGAACAGAGGATTTCGTTTCTCCTATTATTATGTAAAAGTCTTGAATTACTTCAAGCTTTTTTTATGCCCATCCTCTAATTTCACAATAGTCCTTAATCATTACTGAAACCTCATAGTTAAGACAAATTATACGCAAGCGGTTACTAGCTCTCAATGTGAAATGAAGTAAACTCTTGCTTGCTTTTGGATAAGTTGAAAGAAATCCTCTCGGATCATCGGTTGCAAACAATCTCATATCGGGGTCTTCAAGCGATATGTACTTATAGTCAGTAAAAGATGTTTTATGTAACAAAGAGTGAAATTACTTATTTACAACCTTGATAATAAGAAATTTGATGAGAATAGGTTTATAGCCTTGTCTCTTCGTTAAGACCCAAAGATATAATAAGGTAGCAGCAGGCAAGTTCCGTAAAACCTTAATTTTACGGAACTTATTCTTTTTAGTCGCAGACAGTCGGAATACAAAGAACAGATTTATTGATGATTTTTTACTATAATCCGCTAAGCTTACTTCTTATTTATATACTCTATTGCTCGAATTGCTTTTGATTGTGGTATATATCAGCAATACCAGTGTCAAGGTTTAAATTCTTTCACAGCTCTTTCCAGTCTTTCCAGACTTAATTCTCCGGATTGTCTCCACAATTGTTCGCCCTTTCTCATTAAAATATAGGTAGGAGTATTTTCAATGGTATACAATTCTGCAAGAGCACGTTCCTGATCGATGTCAATTTGTACTACTTCAAGAGTTCCTGCCATTAATTTTTTAAACTCCTCTATAATGGGATGCATTCTCTTGTTTTCAGGTTGTCGGTGGGCATAAAATTCAGCCATTATCCAATTGCCGTGAGTTAACTTTTCTTTGTTCCGTTCTTCACGGGCTTCTTTCTTTTCTTTCATATCGATAATGTTTTAAATATTAATTGCTATCCAACAATAAAAAAAGAAAAAATGTTTGCGTGAGGGGTGAGAATAAACATAGATTAGGGGTTAATCAGGGTTTACTGAATAATTCATTTACTCAAATTTGATCATTATCTATTGGACAGGCATCCCAAGAGATTTACTATAAACATAACGGCAAACCCTACTTCGGCATCGCTGAGATATAAAAAGGCACAGTTTTAAATCTCCGGATAGAAGAAAATACCGTAATTGCAAAAGTAGAATGTCTGATGCAGAGATAGTGACAATCCTGCTGTTGCTTTTTCTTATTCGTCCTTTTAAAGAAAATAAATACCTAACTGATTTATGGATTCCTCCTTTATCAGTTAGGTATATCACATTGGTGTGGTTAGAGTGGCAGATTGAATACATATGAAGCTCGTAACATTCCAATAGAGAAAGTTCCTTTTCTGTTATGGCTTAAATGAAAAGCCGGTTGCCGATTAAAATTCTTTGTCATACAAATCTTCCGGATTAACTTACAAGTAACTTCGCGTTCAGATGTATATCCGGTAAATAACAGAATGAATTTTTTCATACTTGGGGATCAATTTTAGAGCCAACGTACAAATCGTTTGATATACCACACTTTTACAACTTGTGTCAATGCACAATAACTAAGCAGAATACCTATCAGCCAGGGAAAGTAGCTCAATGGCAGTGGCATAAGTCCTATCGAAGCACCAAATCTGGTGAAGGGTATCACGATGCCCACAGCCATGATAAAGAATGTGAGCCCCATCACCGGCCATGTTGCCCGGCTTTGGATAAAAGGAATTTTTCTTGTTCGTATCATGTGTACAATGAGGGTCTGTGAGAGCAACCCTTCAATGAACCAGCCGGACTGGAATAAGGTTTGGTGCTCAGGGCTATTACATCCAAAGGCATACCACATAACCAGATAGGTGATAATATCAAATATGGAACTGATAGGTCCGATACATATCATAAAACGACTTAGGTCGGAAGCATCCCATTTGCGTGGCTTACGCAGGTATTCCGGGTCCATACGATCAAACGGGATCGTTGTTTGTGATATATCGTACAGTAAATTCTGTATCAGTAAATGAATGGGTAGCATGGGTAGAAAAGGCAAGAAAGCGCTTGCTGCCAATACACTAAACATATTTCCGAAGTTAGAACTTGCTGTCATTTTAATATATTTGGTAATATTGCCAAAGGTTTTCCGTCCTTCGATTACTCCATCTTCCAGTACCATCAGATCCTTTTCAAGCAGGATGATATCAGCACTTTCTTTTGCTATATCTACAGCCGTATCTACTGATATACCGACATCCGATTGTCTTAATGCTGCGGCATCATTAATCCCGTCTCCCAGAAATCCCACTGTATTGTCTTGTTCCTGTAATAGCAGGATGATTCTTGTTTTTTGTAGTGGCGTTAGCTTAGAAAACAAAGTTGTATCCGGTAGATGCTCTTTCAGCTCATCGTCCGTCATTTTCTCAATATCCATTCCTGTCAGTGAATGAGAGGTATTGATTCCTACTTGCCTTCCTATGGTTTTTACAATAGCTTCATTGTCACCCGACAGTACTTTAACCTCTACTCCATGTTCGTGCAGTTGCCTGATAGCATTGGCTGCAGATGTTTTGGGCGGGTCCAGAAAAGCCAGGTATCCGATAAGAACCATTTCTGTCTCGTCCCCGACCGCAAAGTCATGTTCTTTTTCGATAAAACTCTTTTGAGCCACTGCCAGCACCCGCATTCCTTCTTTATTCATCTGCTCACTGATAGTGATTGCCTTTTGCTTGATTTCGTCCGTCATCCGGTGTACGGTGCCGTCAAATTCGGCGTATGAGCAGATGGTCAGTACTTCTTCCATGGCTCCTTTGGTTATGATCTGTCGTTTCTGCTGATTATCTTCAATTACTACAGACATACGGCGGCGGATGAAGTCGAAAGGTATTTCATCTACTTTCTTGTAGGAATCCTTCAGATGCTCCATTTGTAACTCTTTTACGTGTGACAATATGGCTTTGTCCATCAGGTTCTTCAACCCTGTTTGGAAGTAACTGTTGAAGTAGGCATGCCTCAGAATGCGTTTTTTTTCATCACTACTACCGTCTGCATTAATGTATTTCTCTAATACGATATTATCACAAGTGAGCGTTCCGGTTTTGTCTGTGCAAAGGATATTCATTGCTCCGAAATTCTGAATGGCATTTAGGTTCTTTACAATCGTTTTCTTTTTGGACATAGCAACTGCACCCTTAGACAGGTTCGCAGAGATAATCATAGGAAGCATTTCCGGTGTTAGCCCTACTGCTACTGACACGGCAAAAATGAATGCACTAAACCAGTCTCCTTTTGTCACTCCGTTTATCAGAAAAACGAAAGGAACCATGACCAGCATAAAACGAATCAGCAGGATACTCACTTTACTGACTCCTTTATCAAAAGCGGTTTGTGCCCGTACTCCTGTAATACTTTTGGCGATAGTGCCAGATAGGTATTTATTCCCGTCTGGAAAACAATTCCCTTAGCCGATCCGCTTATTACAGTAGATCCCATGTAGCAGATATTATCCAACTCCACCACACTTCCTTTGCGGAATTTGTTGTCTTTTGCTTCGGGATATTTTTCTATTGGTTCCGATTCTCCCGTCAGAGAAGATTGGCTGATGAAAAGATCTTTGGATGCGATGATGCGTATATCTGCCGGAATCATATCTCCGGCTGCGAGGTATACAATATCTCCGGGCACCAGTTGTGTGATATCTATTTCTTCTTTGTCCGCTATGCCGATTCGTTTTACACTACAGGAGTTTTTCACCATTTTCATCAGGGCACTGGTTGCTTCCCCGGCTTTCCATTCTTGCCAGAAACGTAGCACTGCACTGCATATTACCATGGAGAAGATGATGATAATTCCGGTCCATTCTTGTTCTCCCGGTTCTGCCATCCATACGTCAATGACCAGTGAGATAACTACTAAGGCCGTCAATACTCCGATAAATGGATTAATGAACGCTTTGCAGAATACAATAACAGGACGCTTTTTTTGTTCATGAATCACTTCATTTTTACCATACAGTTGTTGGCGTTCTTTTACTTCATCATCCGTTAAACCATACTTTGTGGTCTGAAAGTATGAATATGCCAACTTTAACGGTTGGGTAGCAGCGAGAAATACCCTCTCGGCATTAAACTGCAAATTCTGATTGTTTTTTTTCTTTCTCCCGATCATAATACCTGCTCTGTTTTAAAAACGGTTCATATTAAAGTTTTGACGGTACAAAAGTAGAAACGACTCCGTAAAGGAGCCGTTAGAGTATTATTAGAGTGGAATTAAAAAACGATTAGAGTTTTTCTCAGATGTGCGGTAGTTCTACCATATAAGTAGTTCCCTCTCCCAACTGGGAGTTTACCTCAATCTTACCATGATGTAGTGTTATTATTTTCTGAGTCAGCGACATACCAATACCGTATCCGTCAGTATAACTTCGGTTTTCTCCTCTATAGAATGGAGTGAACAGGTGGGCTTTATCTTCATCTGATATACCTATACCATTGTCTGAAAAGCGGATAATCGAACTTGTTTGCCAGAATGAAATCTGGATGAAAGAAGTCTGATTCTTGGAGAACTTACAATTGTTCTCTATCAGGTTAACAAAAGCGGTCGTTAGCAGATAACTATTTCCAAGAATGGTAATCACTGAATCATCTTCGGCTTCTTGTTCAAAGATTAGTTCTACTTTATAGTTAGGATTAGCTTTCATAACCAACTCCCGTGCATCCAGCAATAATTCATCAAGACGGCTATTCTCCATTTTTATCTGTTCGGGCAGATAGTCTGCTTTAGCCAGATTTAATAATCCTTCTATGAGCTTCACTACACGATGAGAGTCGTTTATGGCATTGTTTATAGCCGCTTCATATTCTTTTGGTGTACGTTCTTTCAATAGAGCAAGTTCCAGTTCGGTTATCAGCGCTGCATGGGTGTCCGGAGTTCATGAGAGACATTGCTGACAAACATTTTCTGAGAGCGAAAAGCCTTTTCCAGTCTGTCGAGCATTTGATTGAATGTGAGGCTTAGCTCTCCCAATTCATCTCTTTTCTTTTCAACCGGCAATCTTTTGTTGATCTGTTGTGCTGTTATACTTTCAACTTCATTTAGGATGTTAGATACGGGAGTCAACGCACTGCGTGCCAGCAGGTAGCCTGCTATTATGAGTATGCTGAGGCTCATTACCGAAAGGATAATCAGAATATCTTTTAGTGCTTTCTGATTTTCGTATCCATAACCGTCATAGGCAGCCGCTGTAATAATGTAAGTTTGATTCTGAAAAACATATACCATCCCTATAGCCTGGAATTCACCCTGATAAAACTCTATTGATTTCTTTTCCAGAATTTGCTTGATCATTTCGGGTGTTTCTTTTACGATGTCGTTTTGGTAGGCATCATGATATATCATCTCGAAAGAAGGGCTATAAACAGCTACTTCCACTTCATTGATAAATGCCGTGTTATTAATATAAATAGATTGCATCGTTCTGGCATCCACCTGATTTCTTAGAAACAGGTGTGCTTTGGTTATACCTTCCTGTCTTAAATCACGAAAAAAGGTTTTACTACGGCTATGCTCGCTAAAAAAATAAATAGCCAACATTGACAACAAAAAGATTGCTGCTGTCACGCTGGTGTATCGCAAGGTTAATTTGGTTCTGATTTTCATATCTTATCAGTGAATATAAAGCCCATTCCTGCTTTAGTTTGAATTAACTTTGTTTTAAAATCACGGTCTATCTTTTTGCGCAAATAGTTGATGTACACGTCTATAAAGTTGGTGCCGGTATCAAAATGAGTGTTCCATACTTTGTCTGCTATTTCTACACGGCTTAATACGCGTTCTGCATTTTCTACCATATAGACCAGTAAGTTATATTCTTTAGGAGAGAGCTTTATTTCAAGCCCGTTTCTGTATACAGTTTTACTTTTCAGGTTAATCTTTAAATCGGCATAATCCAACTCTTCCGGCGCCTGGCGGATGTTTTCTGCAGAACGTTTTAGCAGCACATTGATACGTGCGTTCAACTCTCTGAAATCGAAAGGTTTCACCATATAATCATCTGCTCCGGCATCAAATCCTTCCAGCTTGTCGTCGGTAGAACCCAGAGCAGTAAGCATGAGAATGGGAATTTCCGGATTGATCTTTCTTATTTCTTTGGATAGTTCAAAACCGTCCAGCTTAGGTAAGATTACATCCGAAATGACCAGATGAAATAGGTTTGACTTGAATATACGCAACCCCATCATCCCATCAAATGCTACAACAACCTGATAACCTGATTCTTCAAGTCCTCTTTTTAAGAGTTCGGCAACTCTCTGTTCATCTTCAATAACCAATATCTGATACATAACTTCATGGATATTATTTAGAGTATACAAAGTTAATTCATACTTTCTTGACTTTAATACAACTTATTCATAATTTAACGATCGGGAGCCGATTGCCTTCTTTAGGTAAAAATAAGGCTCCATGAGTATATACCATAGAGCCTTTCTTTCATTGGTTTCTTTCTTTTATTTCACTCTTACGATGTCATAGTTCAAGTCGCTGACAGCTTCTTGCAAGCTATCGTTTGATAATGTCAGAGTCGTATCATTGGCTATGACGAAGTACACAGGTTCGCTACCGTCATTTGGGGTTAGTTTCAGAGCGGCTTTCTTTTTGTTTTTAACCGTTTTCTGAATCATCTGTGGCTTACCTTTTGAACTGAATGTTTTGTCTTTGCCCTGGCCTTCTGCATCCAGATAAGTCATATCCAGTGTGTAGGTAGTATCATTTGCATCGGCAAGCATATTCAGAGTTAATACGTAGCGAATACCCGGACCGTCAGCAGCAGGAAGGGTACCTTCATAAACTTGGGTTGCTTCTACTGTGGGTGACATTGTCTCAATGGCAAGACTGTCTGCTTCAGCCTCTGCGGCTTTGTTTGCTTTTGATTGGCATGATGCCAGAGCAGCTACGACGGCTGCCAACATAATTACTTTTTTCATTGTTAAGTGCTTTAAGTTAATATAAAAAGTGAGTTGCTTAATTACTCTTCTTCTTTTTGTATGACAAGCAACTTATCAACTCGTCCGCGGTCCATATCTACTACTTCAAACAACAGATTTTTGTAAGTAAAGGTATCTCCCGCTTTCGGGATGCGGCCAATGAGAAACATTGCCAGTCCACCCAATGTGGTGAAGTCTTCCGAATCTATATCGTCATAAGAGAGGATACTCATTTCTTCCATGAAATCACCAATATTCATCGAGGCTTCTACCAGCATAGAACCATCCTGTCGCCACACAATCTCTTCTTCTTCGGTATCATCTTCTTCGAGAATGTCTCCAAAGATACTTTCGGTGAGGTCGTGCAGGGTTATAATACCCTCTGTGCTGCCATACTCGTTAACAACAACTGCAAACTTGTTTTTGTTCTTCTTGAATAGCTCTAAAACTTTTTTGGCATACAAACTTTCGGGAATGAACAGGGCCGGACGGGCTATTTTACACAGGTCGAACTCCTGATGACTTCCTATCATCAGTATGATGTCTTTTACTGAAACAACGCCTATGATGTCATCCTTATTTTCATTGACCAGCAGGTATTTGCTGAAATGCTCATTGTCAATAATGCGCAATACCTCTTCTTTTGCTTCGTTGGCGGACAATACAACGATGTCACGGCGATGCGTCATTAGTTCATTGGCCCGTTTGTCTGAGAAGCGGAACACATCTTTCAACATTTCCGTTTCATCTTTATCAATCACACCCTGTTCGGAGCTTTGGTGAAGAATCATTTTAAGTTCTTCTTGTGTCATCATGCGTTCTTCGCTTTTCAGTCCGATGAGCTTATTGAGAAGGCGGGTTGAAATACTCAGTAGCCACACAAAGGGGTAAGAGACTTTGGTGAGTAAAATCATGATGGGGCTTAGCATCGTTGCATATCGTTCCGGATTACTCAAAGCGATAGATTTGGGTACCAGCTCACCGACAATTAATGAAAGATAAGTGATGACGGCTACGGTAGCAATCATTGCCAGGTTTTTGGCATAGAGTTCTGCTCCCGGGATCATAGCGAAGAGCGGGGTTACGTCATCGGCGATGGCTACACCGCCGAAGGCACCGGATATAATACCGATTAATGTAATGCCGATCTGAATAGTAGAAAGGAACTTTTCAGGTTCTTCCAATTGTTTCAAAACTCCGCGTGCAGATTTGTTTCCTTTTCCGGCAAGGGTTTCGAGACGTGCTTTACTTGAAGATACTAAGGCGATTTCGTACATGGCGAAGACGCCATTTAAGAGAAGTAAAAGAATAATAATTATAAATTCCATATAATATATGAATGATTTCCGTCCCGAAAATTACAAGAATCTATTGAATAAGTTTAGATATGGAATGTATATTAATGAATATTTAACTTTTACGGAGAGATCCGTCTAATTAAACAGAAAGAGTAGCCTTTACGACTACTCTTTTTAAGTAGTATTTCAAATTTAGTTCATACTATGACAG
The DNA here is from genome assembly GCA_000613465.1 of Bacteroides nordii WAL 11050 = JCM 12987. Lineage (GTDB taxonomy): Bacteria > Bacteroidota > Bacteroidia > Bacteroidales > Bacteroidaceae > Bacteroides > Bacteroides nordii. The sequence goes on along the minus strand of BAJA01000008.1, from coordinate 33,729 downwards.
CGTTTTATTGAAACGCAAATGATCGCAAATTTTCGCAGATTAAATGGCTGCGCTATACTTGAGCGATGATATTCTTTGCGTGAATCTGCGATAATCTGCGTTTCAATAATAATATCATATAATTTAGAACGATTACTTACTTTTATTTCTTTGTATATTCATCAGCTTTAGCCTTCATACGTGCCACTCGTTTCTCTGTTTCGGGATGTGAAGAGAATAACTGGCGGAATTTAGACGACTTAGGCGCATCTTCCGACAGTTTGAGTAACTTGCTCAAAGCATTGTGCATGGCATACGGATCAATGTTGTTTTTGATGCAGAACTCAAAACCATAATCATCAGCTTCATTCTCCTGTTTTTGTGAGAATTGTGCTCCTGCCAATGATTCGGCGAGTGCACCCAAATCAGAATCTGTCATTTTGGCTACCGTTTCACTGGCGGCACCCGCAGCATTCTTAGCTGCCGAACGTAAATAGGCGTTTTTCATAGCATCTTTTGAGTCAGTGTGGATGACGTGTCCTATTTCATGGCCAATTACAGACATTACTTCATCATCTGTCATCAGGTCCATCAATCCGGCACAGATACGTACGCTACCGTCACCACAGGCAAATGCATTTACATCTATTACTTCATAAACACCGAAATTTACTTTCAGTCCGTCTACCTCTTTTATATTGCCTACCAGTTTTTCCAGTCTTTTGCCGTATTCACTCTCCGGTGCAGTCAGTGGATTGTGGGTATCCATCCATTGCATATATTCTTTGCTCATAGCAGCTACGTCAGCATCAGACAGGGTGATGGCTTTTGCTGCATCGGCTCCTGCCTGTACAACTTTGCCTACATTGATTTTCTTTCCTCCGATCTTAAACTGAGCCGAAGCACTAAAACTTACTCCACAGATCAGTGCAGCCATTAATACAAATCTTTTTCTCATATAACTTTCTGGTTTTTGATTAATAATATAGTTGATTTTCGTGTTAATATTCAAATGTAATGCCAAGTGTAGGCATCAGTGTACCACTTTTTTGCTCGATATATTTCATTTTGTAACGTTGTTCGGCTATGGGTGCCGACGGGTTTTCAACGACTCCGGTACTCATATATATATCCGGTTGTTTGAAAGTACTTTTTGTTACATTTTGCAGATCAATGTAGAAACCCAGCATACAGCGTTTGAGGTAGAACGTTTTATCTACCCGTACATCTATCTGTCCGAAGGCGGGCAAACGACCTGTGTTATATTTACTGTAATCATAGTAGGGCCTGCCTTGTACATTCCATGCAGTGACTAAAGAAGATTTATCTGTATCATAGGGGGTATAGGGGGCACCTCCGATGCAGCTTGCTTTCATTCCAACGCTCCAGTGGTGTGGGAAGTTGTACGTTCCGCTCAGATTGAAAATGTAGCGGTTGTCCCATGCTGAGGCAATGTATTCACTTTCTTTATTGTTCCGATACTCGCTCTTGAAAAGTGTGAAGGAGGATGCTAAATTTAACTTTTTGGCAATAAGCCACCTCAATAATACTTCTACACCATATGAGCGGCCCTGTGCGGTAGAGGTGAGTTCTTCGTTGCCTATCACTCCATAATCATTACCTTTACAGGCCAGTGGGATGCCGTCTGCCAGGGAGTAAGGGATGCGGTCGTATTCTTTATAGAATCCTTCGGCGGATAGTTCGAAATTACTGCTTGTCTGCCAGCTAAGTCCCAGGCTTCCCTGACTGACGCTCATATAGCGGAGCCGTTCGTTTATCAATTCTCCGCTGTTATCTTTGAATCCGAGTCCGGTGTAAGGAGGCAACTGATAGTATAATCCGGCGCTACCACTGGCATACAACCCGTCTATAAGGCGGTAGGAGAGAGACAAGCGGGGGGAAAACTGCTCGGAAAGTTTATTCATCCGTGACGAATAATTATTGGCATCCGTGCGTACGCCAAGCGATGCGGTGAATCGTTCGTCCGGTGATGCATAACTCATTGTTCCGAATATGCCCCAACGTAGAAGCCCCAGTGCCGTGTGATAGTCGAATGTTTCTCCTTTCTGAATGTAGACACGTTGAAAACTGGTATTGGTGTACTGACTGTAATCCAGATTCAGACCCAGATTCACTTTCCATGCTCCGAAAGTAGAATTGTTTTCCAATCTTAATTTTGTTTCCTGCTCTACAGAACGGAGCCGAAGGGTAAGATTCTCTTCTGTGGATTCGTCATTGTGGAGATATTTGGTATTACGGTTGTTCAAATAGTTGTGACTGATAACCACTGACTGTACGTGTGCTCCTGCATAGTGGCGATAGACGGCTCCCAAAGTAAATGTTTCCTGCTGTATTTTGGGGAGATAGCTTAGTATATATTCTGCTTTCTCACCCTCCAGACTGGTGTTGAGTTTCATGTTGTCAATGCCGGCAAGGCCCAGCACTGTCAGCTCATTGTGTTCATCAAAGCGGGTTTTCAGTTTAAACTGTGCATCTGTAAAAGTTGGGAGGAGAGGCAATCCTAACATATCGAATAAGAATTGCAGATAGGACTGACGAACGGAAACCAGATAAGAAGTCTTATTACCCAGATGTCCGTTGGAGGCAAGCGATACTTCCGAAGCACCGAGGGTAGCTTTCAGAGAGTTCCGTTCCATATCTCCGTCGCGGAGTTTGAAGTCGAGCACCGAACTGAGTGAATTGCCCCGGTCGGCAGGGAAAGCTCCCGTATAGAAATTTACTTCTCTGATAAAATCGGCATTGATAATGCCTACAGGACCACCCGAGGCACCTTGTGTGCTGAAATGATTGATATTCGGTATCTCAACTCCATCCAGATAGAAACGGTTTTCCGAAGGCGAACCACCCCGTACGATGAGATCGTTACGGTATCCGGCAGGCGAGAAGGCTACGCCCGGATACGACTGCACTACACGCGAGATGTCACGATTGGCTCCCGGGCTTTTCTCTATTTCCTGCAACCCGATAATACGTAGTCCTACGGGACTCTCCATGTCACGCCGGAAGGGAGAGGCGGTAATAGTAACGCCCTCCAGCTCGGTCGGGTTTTCTTCCATCTCTATATCAATGTTGAGGTTTCTTGTAGAAAGGATATATTCGGAAGTTAGTGTGGTTTTATATCCTACGGCGGATGCTGCAAGCGATAAATACCGGGAGGGACATCTTCGATGATGAAATGCCCGATGGAATCTGTTGTGCCTCCCATACTTGTTCCTGTAATTAATACATTGATAAACTCCAACGGTTTCCGACTGGTTTTATCAAAGACCGTTCCCTTGATTTGATGAACCGGCTGTGCTGTTACTGTAGCGAGAAGGCAGAAACAGAACAAGATAAAGAGGTATCGTTTTTTCATTAGCCCGGGTTTGTTTTTTCTGATTTAAATGCAAAATTATATAAAAAATAGTTCGCTTTTTGTTTTTATCCGGTATTTTTGTTTCCTCTTATTAAAGTTGGGTATAATTATGAAGACAGTTCGGTTAATCACATGCAATGATGCCATGCAAGCACATATCTTGCAGGGAGCTCTGGAGAACGAAGGAATAGATTCGTTGTTGCATAATGAAAACTTTTCGTCATTACTGAAGAGCTATGTGAGCAACATCTCCGGTGTGGATATATTTGTCAATGAAGAAGATTATGATCATGCTCTTCAGGTGTTGCGTGACAATCAGAGTCTTCCTGAGGAGTTGAAATATTGTCCGTTTTGCGGTTCGGCGGATATTACATTTAAGTTACGAAAGGATGGATATGTGAAAGCGGCTTGTGCTGTTGTTTTGTCTTTACTGGCCGCCACTCCTCCCGGAGACAATCATTGGACGTATGAATGCAGGCAGTGTAAAGCCTTTTTTGAGAGACCTGTTTCGGCTACGTATAAACAAGATGAGGAATCATAACTTCCATTTAAATATAGAAATTTTAATACGATGAAAAGAAAAAGTTTATTGTTTGCCTGTCTGTTGTTACTGGCACTTCCGTTTTATGCAGCACAGGTAGACACAGTGATGGTGCAAAGTCCTTCTATGAATAAGGAGGTACAAGTAGTGGTAGTCACACCAGACGTTGCTTTGGGGAAGAAGGCCGCAGCGTGTCCGGTGGTTTATCTCCTTCATGGTTTTGGTGGCAATGCCAAGACATGGATTGATACGAAACCGGAGCTTCCGCAGATTGCCGATGAAAAAGGAATTATTTTCGTTTGCCCTGATGGTAAGAACACTTGGTATTGGGACAGTCCGAAGAATAAAGACGTTCGTTATGAAACATTTATCTCCTCAGAACTGATCAAGTATATAGACGGGCATTACAAAACGGTAGCCGCACCTCGTGGGCGGGCCATTACCGGACTTAGTATGGGTGGACACGGTGCGCTTTGGAATGCAATCCGCCACACCGATGTATTTGGTGCTGCCGGAAGTACCAGTGGCGGAGTAGACATCCGACCCTTTCCAAAGAATTGGATGATGCCCGAACAATTGGGTGAAATGGAGACGAATAAGGAGGTGTGGGATCAACATACGGTTATCAATCAGGTAGACAAACTACAGAACGGTGATTTGGCAATGATAATAGATTGCGGAGAAGCCGATTTCTTTTTAGATGTGAATAAGAATCTGCACAAGCGTCTGTTGGAACTGAAGATTGATCATGATTTTATCACTCGTCCGGGAGGACACAACGGGCAATACTGGAATAACTCTATTGATTATCAGATTCTCTTCTTTAGTAAATTCTTTAAGAAACAACTACCGGCAGGGAAGAAATAATGGCTGAAAAGCTTGGTTTTTGCTTTGCAATGTGTTATCTTTGTAAGCGTAATCATAAAGTAGATTCAGTTAGATTACATATAAAGGAGGAAGCAGCCGTTTTCTCCTTTATTTTTTATATAGGCTATAGAAGCCCTGTAAACAGGGTAGTTAACGGAAGTTTCCTCGGTGTTTTGGTGAGTTTTCTCGGCATGAAACGCTCCATTTCCCGGTATGTTACGATGCATTTCATACTATGTTATGATGCAAATGCTATTGTGTTGCAACGCAACAGGTGTTTTGTTGAGAAATAGCTGCTTTTTAGTTAATAATCAATAAATCTGCTCTTGGCAAGAATTCTAATAAGACGTATATGCGTATTGAACGTAGCGGCTCCAACTACGACCAGATGATACGCTTGTTCTTGCTGTACAGTCAATAATGTATCCATTCTTATCTGCACTATAGCTGTACGTTGTGATTTCGTCACTACCCTCTATGTCCAAACGTCCCGGAAGTATAGGAAGAGGTGCTCCGAGAATATTGGCATATAAAGCTTCTGTGTGAAGAGATAGCGGATAACGTTCTGCCAGAAACAACCAGGGAAGTCGGCTCATTGTATTGGATATACCGGGATAAGCACTATTAGTACTGGCGGTAAATGTATTCTGATAATTGTTTGCACTTTCTAAGATACTCATTGTTCCCTCCTGTAGGAAAGTAATTGCAATCTCAGAATAGGGTTTTCCGTTGATGTTCTCTTTAATTCCAGTGAGAATCCCGTATTCTGAGGTAGAATAGCTAAAGGTATAGGTACGGATATTTCCCCCCGGTTCGTTACGGGTACAGCTCGTTGCACGTCCTTTATCATCCATAATATAGGTTGATTCGTTTCCTGCTTCATCCGTAATTATTACTTTTCCTGATTCATAACTGAGTTGTGTAGTTACAGTATGTGTGTATTTTGCTTCCAACCACAAGTCTGTATAGGTTTGTGTGGTAATGTGTTTCTGCAAGAGTTCGTTGCTAAAGGCAAATTCTTGTTTCGTGGTTACTTCTTCTGAACCACTGCCAGTGGTTTCCGTTACAGTGAGAAGTTTTGTTCTGTTTTCAGTCTCTTCTTCGTCTTTATTGCAGGCAGCTACTAAAGATAGGAGAAGCAATATAGACAAGTAGAGTCGTGTTTGTTTCATGGATTATTGGGTTCTGATTTTATTTTAGTTTTATTCCTCCTTTTACTCTGTAGCCTTGTGAGTGATATACATGTTTAAGCGTACGGGTTTCGGGTTTTTCTTCCGTTGTTCCTTCGTCCGGTTTCGGTTTCTCTTCTTCTTTGGGTGGATATGTGCCGTCAATAATGCCAAGGGCCATACTGAATAATGTCTCTTCTTTATCTCCTAAAGGCAAAAAAGTGACCAGATTCGTTAGGGAAGTTTCATCCACAGTATACTTAGCCGGGAAACTAACTCCACCATGAGATTCTCCGGCAATATTATAAACATCACATACTACCGGATTCAATGACCAACCATGCTTCGGATTAATAAAACTTTCTGTTGCTACTCCCGTAGAAGGTAAGGCTGTGCCGAGAATCTCCCAATCGGCAACCGGATACAAACAGTCATAGAATGTTCCAGCAACTCCGGTAGTAGTGCTACTGGTCAGTATGTATCCTCCTTCGATATTCATATTTACGCCACTGCCTATTAAGTCCGGGTCGAAAAGCAGGCTAAAGTCTTTGTAGGATTGTTTGTCGTTATGCTTTAATTCGGCAAAGATGTGGCCTATTGCCTTCTTGGGAGCCAGTAAAGAAGCCAGTAGCTGGGCACATTCCAATGAACCTCCGGTATTATAACGCAGGTCGAGCACTACTTTGGTTACCCCTGCACTGGCAAATACGTGAGATATCTCGCGAAGTTTATCATTGTATTTCTCTTTCTCAGTAGCAGTGCCTGCTGTGAAGTGATTGTACGCCATATAGCCTACTGTTACCCCTGTAGCGCTGGTCATTATTCTGTAGACAGGAATCGGATCGTCTTCTACCATTCGTTCGGCTCCCATGTTTATGGCTTCGGTTTCTACCACTACTCCTTTATCTTTTTTAGTCTCGCTGTCTTTTTGCAATTCATACTTGCCCAGAGTAAGTTTTAAGGCATTACCCGATTGCAGGAGCTGGGTCTCATTCTTTTTGGTGATGCGTTTATCGTCTACTTTTATAATCCATTCACCACGTTGCAGTTTGGCATCTGCAGCCGGAGATCCAGGAAGCACATTTGTAACTAATGCGTTGTAGAGCGTATCTACTTTTGAATCCTTTATCAATGTATAGTCAAATCCATAATTGGGTAATTCCACTTTGTACAATGTATCTATGTAGGAATAATTCTTATCGAGAGTGGTATAAATTAATTCCTTTAAGAATTGCGCAGGGGCAAGGAAGTATTTGTTGGGAGTCACTGTTGGCATTTCTTCGTACCAAAGATACTCCTGGCGCATCACGCTGTCTATCCAGGTATCCAGTTCTGTTTCTGCCGCATATTCCGGCCAGCGGTCTTCTCCGCACGAGAACAGGGCAGAAGCCATTACTATGAACAGGGTAGGAGTGAGCAGTATGTTTCTTATCTTCATATCTTTATCATCTTTAAGAGTTGCAAATGTAGGAAATACTTCGCTTATCTACCACATTTGTGGTATAAAAATGCCTTTAATGTGTGATAGCCTGTAAATGTTTTCATCCCTATCTTTGCACATATGAATAATATAGCAGCTTTATTATCCGGCGGTGTAGACAGTTCGGTCGTTGTACACCTTCTTTGTGAGCAAGGTTACAAACCGGCTCTTTTTTATATTAAGATAGGCATGGACGGTGCAGAATATATGGATTGTTCTGCCGAGGAAGATATTGAACTTGCCACTGCCACTGCCCGTAAGTATGGTTTGCCCTTCGAAATAGTAGACCTGCATCGAGAGTATTGGGATAATGTGGCAGCCTATGCCATTGATAAAATAAAGAAAGGACAGACCCCGAATCCGGATGTGATGTGCAATAAACTGATTAAGTTTGGGTGCTTTGAGCAGCGCGTAGGCAAAGATTTTGATTTTACCGCTACCGGGCATTACGCCACTACCTTGCAAAAGGATGGCAAAACCTGGCTTGGTACAGCCAAAGATCCGGTAAAAGACCAGACCGACTTTCTTGCACAAATAGACTATCTGCAAGTGTCTAAGCTGATGTTTCCCATTGGGCATCTGATGAAAAATGAAGTTCGGGAGATAGCTCTGAAAGCCGGGCTTCCCAGTGCCCGCCGAAAAGACAGTCAGGGTATTTGCTTTTTGGGAAAGATAGATTACAATGATTTTGTGCGTCGCTTTCTCGGAGAGAAGGAGGGGGCTGTTATAGAATTGGAAACAGGTAAAAAGATTGGTACTCACCGGGGGTATTGGTTTCATACCATCGGGCAACGCAAGGGGCTGGGCTTGAGCGGAGGTCCTTGGTTTGTGATAAAGAAAGATATACAGGATAACATTGTTTATGTGTCTCATGGCTATGGAGTGGAGACACAATTTGGTGAAGAGTTTTCTTTAGGTGATTTTCATTTTATAACCGATAATCCATGGTGGGAGAGAGATGCCCAAGGAGTGGATATTACTTTCAAAATACGCCATACTCCGGAGTTTATCAAAGGAAAGATTTTCAGGGAAGAGGATCGTTATCGTATCCTCTCCTCCGAAAAGCTACAAGGTATTGCTCCCGGACAATTTGGAGTTGTGTATGATGAATCGGCCGGTATATGTATTGGGAGTGGAGAGATTATTTAATTGAAAATTGAAAGTTACTATGCAGCGTGATAGCGGCGCAGTTAACTTTCAATTTTCAACTAATTAAATATAGTATTCCGCCAAGTCCACAATTCCCGCCCGCATCGCATATTTGGTAGCTTCGTGTACATTGTTTACGCCGAGCTTCCGGAATATATTTTTACGGTGACTATTGATAGTATGAAAACTCAGATTCTTTTCGGTTGCAATCTCTTTGGTCGTTTTACCTGACGCTATTTCTTTAAGGATGTTTTTTTCTGTAGTTGTCAGCAGATGATCTTCCTGCGTGTGAGTACCGGAAGAGGTATATTGGCTATTCCCCGAAAGCAACAGGTTGCTGACATGATTGCAAATGAAACGTTCTTTGCGCGAAGCACATTGCAGGGCGGTTAGTATTTCTTCTTTGGAATTATCCTTCATTACCACACCGAATGCCATGCTGCTAAATAGTATCTGACGAAGGAAATCGATACTTAATTCATCAGAGAGCAATAGCCAATCTACTTCTTTGAAGCGCTCGCGCAGTACAATCAATTCATCTGCTCCGGCAAAATCAAACAAGGTATAATCCAAAATCACTACGGCCTGCGGATGCAGGCGTAATTCTCTGATTAATTCTGCTTTATTATCTGCTGTCAGCAGCAGAGATATATCTTTCTGCTTGCTGAGCAGAAACATCATTCCTGCTTTGGTAATGTCCTGATTGTCTGCAATGATATACTCTCTCATACTATATTCCTTTTTATAAGGGTAACCATCGGCTGATATTTCTTTCAGTAGCACTAAACTCTACACCTATTTTTATCAGTTCACGTCCATCTGTCTGGTATGGAATCAGATATCCTCTATCCTCTATTTGCTGTAAGGCTTCTTCGGCTGTGCCATTGAGTTTGAATTCAAAAACATAGATGTATTTGGGAGTTTTTACTACAGCGTCTGCCCGTCCGCGTGCACTGCGTACTTCAACGTCAGTAAACTGTCCCATTAGTTTAAAGACAAGATAGAACACTACTTGGTAATGACGTTCGGTTTTATCGTTCAATTCATAAGGGAAATCAGCAAAGAAGGCTTGCAGTCGGGTGAGGAAGGAGTTATAATCACCAGTTTCCAATTCCCGAACAAACTTACCTACGTAAAAACCGCGTTCATCATCTACCACTGATGTATAATAAGGTATTAGAAAATCTAAAAAACTATATCGTACTTCATCATTTGGAAATTCCAACAGGTAGTTACTAAAACGATTATCATAGTCTTTTATCGTCAGATAGCCGCTTTGGTATATCAATGGAATAGGGTTATTGGCATCTACTCTGTATTCCGTAAATGAAGAGGCAGAGGCTTCTACTCCGTCAATCAATGTACGCAGATCGTACTCGCTCTTCTGTAGCAGTTCCACAAGGAAGGTAGGAGTACCTGTCTGAAACCAGTAATTACTGAATTTATATCCGTCAAAAACGTTGAGAACACTAAAAGGGTTGAATACTCCTTCTGTAAACTCGCAGAAATGATAGCCGTCATACAAAGCTTTCATCTTATGAAGCGTCTCTTCCGGAGTTAGTTGATTCGTTTCTGCCAGTTTCTGGAGTTCCGGAGTAAAAGTATCGATCAGTTCTTGCTTAGTAATGCCACATACTGTAGCATACTGAGGCTTCATGCTAATATCATTTAGTTGGTTCAGGTCACTGAATACACTTACTTGTGCAAACTTCGTCACTCCGGTGAGGAAAACAAAACGCAAATAGCGGTCGTAACTTTTAAGTACACCATAAAAGGCTTTTAGCGTCTGGCGGTAATTATCCAGCAAAGACATATTGTTCAGTGCTTGTAGCAAAGGCTTGTCATATTCGTCTACGAGTACCACTACACCGCATCCCGCTTGCTCACTGGCACGGCTAATGACATAGCCAAATCGTTCTTCGGGGCTACGATCTTTTTTCTCATTGCCATACATACATTCCCATTTCTCCAAATGTTGGTTGAGTATAGCAACTAAATCGTCGGGCGTTTCATATTTCTTGGCATTTAAGTCCAGATGAAGTACCGGGTATTGTTTCCATTCTGTCTCTATTTGTTCAATAGCAAGCCCTTCAAACAATTCCTTTTTCCCTTTGAAGTAAGACTCAAAGGTAGAAAGCAACAAGCTTTTACCAAAGCGGCGGGGGCGGCTCAGAAAATAGGGCTTTCCTGTATTTGCTATTCTCCACACAAAAGCAGTCTTATCTACATATAGGTAATCATCTCTACGAATATCTTCAAAAGTCTGTATCCCGATAGGGAGTTTACGCAATGCACTGTTCATAGTTATTTTTTTATTTATTGACCATTCAAAGATACTCATTATTTCCATAAACCATTTCCTGCTTGGGCTAAATTTAAAATACAATAGTAAGCATACAAAATTGGTTTATTGATAATCTGTGTTTGTAAATAGTAAATGGATTAAGGTAATGTGTTGATAATCAATGCTTATAAAAGTGTACGCTCTTGTATAACTAAAGTGTACATTCTTGTAGTGCAAGGTTGTACACTTATGCATAATATGATTGTACACTTTTGCAATCTCTCTTCATTTAATGAATACAGATAGCTTAAATTACACAGATTTTAATAAAACAGAATAGGGTGATAAATAGAAACGATCCATTATCACCCTATAATATTATGACTCTATAACTTTATGTTACATCATCTTTTTACCAGGAACGTCCTTTGAATACGTCTGACTGATCCAATGGTACAATATTACCGCTCAGTGTAATTGTATTGTTGTTGAAGTTCGGGTTTACAGTAACAGTGGCATTATTACCTCCATTGGTCAGTGAAATGAATATCTGAGCTGAAATTCCGATACCCTGTACACTAAATGAACAGTTAACATTACCCTTTTTGTCCGTTGTAATTTTCATATCCGATGCGTTACCGTCTACTGTTACACCACCAATTCCGTTAGGACCGGGGTATGGAGTATTGAAAGCAACCTGTACAGTAGATTTCTGACCATTCATCATCACAAAGTTTGTAGTCGTTGATACAAAAGCACTCTGTCCGTTACGGAAGATCACCTGATCGGCTTCGAGCACGAACTGTTTGTTTTTCAGTGCTTGTACAGCCTGCTGATAAGCTACTGCGTCGGCTACTTGTTCTTCTGCTTTCAGTCTTGCTCTTTCTGCGTCTCTTTGTGCTTTACGATCGGCGCGACGTACGGCTCTTTCTGATTCCTGTGCATACATCATGGTAGATGCACTTACCAATACTAATGCTAATAATGCAATAAACTTTTTCATAACTTTTTTTTGTTTAGGTTTAATAACGTTGTTCGTTATTGCAAAAACAACATATAGCAAAGATTGTTCATGAACGTTTCACAATTTTATGAAGTAGTTAAGTTTGTCTATCAGGGGCAAGTAGTTTAGTGGTTATCACTTCATTAGTAGTTAAGAAGTGGATAACCTTGCCACTTGACTCCTGATTAATTCACACATCAATACCTGTGAATGTTTTCAGGGCATACCCTATAAGAAAGCTTATTCCGGCCACACTGAAACTGAGTACGGCCATTTCCATAAAACGTTTTCGGAAACTTTCACCACGTGCCACCGAGTAGTAATAATTGAACAATGCTATAATAATAAGTGCCATAGCCAACATTACTCCCAATGCTATCAGTACATTGCTGATTAAAATGAAAGGAGCTACCAGTGCAACTACCGTAATGATATAGGCAATACCTGTGTAAATGGCTGCCTTTGCCGGATGTTTGCTCTTATCACCTTCCGATTTGGTAGACAGGTATTCCGATGATGCCATAGACAGTGCAGCAGCAATACCGGTAATACTTCCTGTCAGTGCTATCAGTTTATGGTCACTCAGTGCCAGAGTGAAACCTGCTAATGCTCCGGTAAACTCTACCAAAGCATCATTTAGTCCCAGTACCACAGAACCCATATACTCCAACCGTTCTTCGTTTATCAACCCGATGAGCTTTTCTTCGTGTATCTCTTCTTCGCATGACAAACGCTGCAAATCCTCACATTCCGTATACCGGGCATAGTCCTGATGGGCACTGTTTTCGCTGGATTCCATAAGTTTAATGGCAAATGTGATACCCAGGATGCGCGCTAACCAGTAGTATTTGGCAATACGCCAGCGGTTGGGCTTCACTTCGGTATTCGTATACTTTTTGAGTGTATAGTAATGGGCTTTCTCTTCGGCGGAGATCAAGCGTAGTACCTTGCTGTTGGATGTGTTTTTTTCAATAGAAGCCAGTCGGTCGTACACAATACTTTCAGTATACTCATTTCGCTGGAAACGAATAAACTTCTCGAGATCTTTTGAGGTTAAATTCATGTTATTTTATTTCTATATTTTAGCTTTCGGGCAAAGGTACTACAAATAGACTAAATGTATTCTCTATCTGTTAGTATAGCAATAAAATTTATTAAAAATTTGCGCTCTGTTGGATTTTTGATAGTACATTTGATCATTAATTGAAATTATTGATATCATGAAGAAGATAGTAACTTTTGGAGAGGTACTTTTGCGTCTTACCACTCCCGGCAATCTGCGTTTCTCACAATCCCGTGACTATGTAGCTACCTTTGGTGGCAGTGAAACGAATGTAGCGGTTTCTCTTGCCAACTTTGGGATACCGACCGAATTTGTAACCCGTTTGCCCGATAATGATATAGCCCGTGCCTGTATCAGTGATCTTCGTTCACATGGACTCCGTACGGATGGTATTATTTATGGCGGCGATCGTATGGGAATTTATTTTCTTGAAAACGGGGCTTCTTTTCGTAACTCAAAAGTAGTATATGATCGGTCGGGTTCTTCTTTCTCTACCCTTCGCCCGGGTATGATAGACTGGGAGACTATTTTTGCTGATGCCGGATGGTTTCATTGGTCGGGAGTAGCCGCTGCTTTGTCACAGGACGGTGCCGATACTTGCCTGGAAGCTCTTCAGATGGCAGACCGGATGGGACTAACGATCTCCTGTGACTTGAATTACCGGAAGAACCTGTGGAAATATGGACGTACGGCAGCTGATGTGATGAAACCGCTGGTACAGTATAGTGATGTGATATTTGGTGCGGAACCTGAATATAAAGAGATATTAGGTATTGCTCCCGTAGGTTTTAAGGCTGTAAACACAGATTATCGACTCAATCTTGAAGGTTTTGAAGAGGTCGGAAAGCAAGTAGCAAAACTGGTTCCCCGTTGCAGGAAGATGTTTCTTGAGCTACGCAATTCTTTATCTGCCAATCACAACCTGCTTGCCGCTGTGCTTTATTCCGATGGATCGTTAAAGCATACGGGGATTTATGATATTACTCACGAAGTAGATCGTGTAGGTACGGGAGATGCTTTTGTTGGCGGACTCATCTATGGTCTGCTCACTTATCCCGATGACGATCAGAAAGCATTGGATTTTGCGTTGGCAGCTTCCTGTCTGAAAAATACTTTCTATGGAGACTTCAACTTGGCAACAGTTGCCGAAGTAGAAGCACTGATGAATGGTGACTCTTCCGGCAGGGTACAGCGTTAACTTCGGAGTAGATGGCGCCTTTGCCACCAGTAACGGATAAAGAGTGCTCCGGTTGCGATCAGAGCCAATGACAATCCGGTATAAAATACGGATATGAAACTGGTGGGTAACAGGTGCAGACTTCGTATGCTGATGCCTAATGAAATCATGAAAATCATGACAATCCAGCTCTTTACATCGAAAAAAGAGAAGGGACAATTCTTTTCCTGTTTCTTTTGGGTGATGCGTTCGGTATGTTTATAGTATAGTCTTCTGAATATAAGAATGAAGAATAGAAGGAACACTACTGTGGCTTCACCCATTTTGAACAGCCAGTATTGAGAATCATTAAGCCATGTCACGATTCCTATTCGCAGTATATTTGCCCCTGCCACTATCCATACGATACCGGCAGTAATCAGTAAAACTTGTCTGTTGACTCCGTATTTCATACATTAAATTTATAGATTGATGCATTAAACAACAAATAGAACTACCATTTAGGTTCACTTACGTGAGAAAAAAGTGATAAATAATGAACAACTGGTCAACAAAACACCCGTACCTATAACTCCATACCAACCAAATGCCTGCCAAAAAGTACCTGCCAGAAAAGTCCCCATTGAACCGCCAACAAAGTAAGTAGTCATGAAAATAGTATTGATGCGATTGGAAGCATTAGGACAAAGCTCAAAGATACTGGTCTGGTTGCTCAATTGAATGCACTGCATACCAATATCGATAATAATAATACCTGCTACGATGCCCAGATAGGTGTTTTCTCCTGCAAAGAGCAGAAACCATGCAAAAAGTATCAATCCACAACCGATAAAGTTGAATCGGCGGACGCCCACTCTTTTTACGTATTTACCTACCAGTGATGCTGATAATGCTCCGGCTATTCCACAGAGTCCTAACATACCGATAACATTGCTTCCGGCGTGGAAGGGAGCTTGCCCCATTTTGAATGCCAGGCATGACCACATGGCCAGAAAAGAGCCAAATGCCAATGCTGCCCGTATGGAGTAGATTCGTAGCTGTGGGTATTCTTTCAGTAACAGAAACAGTGATTTCATTAATTCACTGTATTTCCCTTTGAATGTGGGTTTTATATCTGGCAGTACTTTAACAACTACAATTCCACATATCAGCATCAGGGCAGCGGCTATGTGGTACATTTCCCTCCACCCGAAGATCTCGCCGATGAACCCACTGATTACCCGGGAAGCGAGAATACCGGTCAGCAAGCCTGAAACAACAAGACCTACGTTTCGCCCTTTATTCTCTGGTCTGGAGAATTGCGAAGCTATCGGGATGAATATCTGTGGTATTACTGAACAAATACCCGTAAAAAGGGAGGCTATTAATATAACATGTATGTTCGGTGCCAGCGCAATAGTCAATAGCGAAACAATCAGTATCGCAAAGTTAATAATGATGATTTTCTTTCGTTGATACAGGTCGCCTAACGGGATGATAAATAAAAGCCCCAGTGCATATCCGATCTGTGTAATCATAGAGATCAGGTTTGTCTTAAACTCTGATACACCCATGTCGTGGCGTATCATGTTCAGTAAAGGCTGGTTGTAGTAAAGATTGGCTACTGATATACCGGCAACAATTGCCAACGTCCAAAGTATGGATGCCGGTAATCCTCCGTTTTCTTTTAAAGTCTGTTTCATGGGCGCAAAGATAGAGAATTGAACCTACTCTACAAAGAAAGTCACCGAAACTGTATTTCCTTCATTGTCTACTGCCGTCATTGTGTGTTTTCCTGACGAGGGGAGTAGGGATATCTTGTGAAAATCCTGTGTCTCGGCCAGGTAGTTATTGTCTAAATGCCAATATACGGTAGCTTTGGGAACGCTATGCACCAGTTCAAAAGTCAGCTGGCTTTTGCTCCCGTCCATTTGTCTGGGTAGAAATATGCGGGCATTCATGGTAGGATAGACAAACTGCATCGGACGGAGAATATCTTCCCCGCATCCGGGCTTGAAGGGAGGCAGAGTTTTGTATTCCGGGTGGCGTTGTTTGTAATACCATTCCCAGACAGGAGGTAGGGTGAACCAATTCTTTTGAATGGCAGCCTCTGTATTGATACAGCTTTCGTAGATACGTTGCGTTCCGTCTGCCGATAGGTTGATTCGGTGGTGATAGGGACATGCTTCGGTTTTGAGTCCGGCAGGAAGTATCAGTATGGTGTCTGTTTCTTCACAGAAGCGTCCTTTCAGATGTCCGGACAGGTGACAAACCTCTGCGTCTACAAATCCTTCAGAAGGTCTGACGAACCAGGGGGACGATGGTAACAGATTAAATACGTCGAACATGACCGGCCCTGCAGTGCGTGCCCCGACAAGTCCCGGTTTACCTTCTCCGGTAGCATTACCCACCCATACACCTACGGCATAGCGAGGGGTGACTCCTACTGCCCATGCATCGCGAAAACCATAGCTGGTTCCCGTTTTCCAGGCGATAGTCTGCATGGAAGGAATAGTACGCCAATCAATCTCTTCCGGTCGGTTTACTTCTTTTATGGCGTCAAAAGTCTGCCATACGGTACAGGGAGAAAAGGATGAGGTTGGGACAACAGACAAGGCATTGTGGGCGGAGTCGGAAAGTAATAAAGAGCAGTCTGTTTTATCTAATCCTTTCAGGCAGCGTGCCATGTCTGTATAGGCACAGGTGATATCCACAAAGTGCCCTCGGCACCTCCTAAAATAAGGGAAAGCCCATAATGGGAAGCAGGACGGGTGAGAGTACTGATTCCCGTTTGTTTCAGGAAGTTGTAAAATTTAGGGACGCCGTAACGTTGCAACATTGTTACGGTAGGGATGTTGAGTGAACGTGCCAGTGCTTCGGAGGCAGGGACGGCTCCTTCGAACTGCTGGCTGAAATTCTGTGGAGCGAAACCATTGATGTTAATCGGGATATCAGGCAATAAAGTATGTGGGAGTATACTGCCTTCCTGTAACATAGCGTAATAAAGAAAAGGTTTGAGAATGCTTCCCGTACTGCGGGGGGAACGGATGATGTCTACCTGATTGCCGCTGTTTGTTTTATTGAAATGTACATTACCGCAATAAGCTATGGGCTGATTCTTCTGAACATCAATGACCAGTATGGCTATGTTGCGGATATCACTACGGGAGAACTCACCATTCCAACGTTCTATCAGTTCTTCTATCTGCAGCTGTATTCCCCGGTCGATGGTACTTACAGAATAGTTGCCGTTTCTCGTTTGGTAGAAGTAGTCAGTGAGATGCGGAGCAATCTGTGGTAGTGGTTTGGGCTCTTGGGGCAATGGCTCGCTGAGGGCAAGTTCGTAGCTTGAATCATCCAGCACTCCTTTTGTGTGTAACCGTGTGAGGAGGCGGTTACGTTTATCGAGCAATGCCTGCCGGCTTTTGGAAAGATGAATCATGGCAGGAGAATTGGGAAGTACGGCGAGCATAGCTGCTTCTGCCCATGACAGATCGTCTGCCGAATGGCCAAAATAACGCCACGCAGCGGCATCCAATCCTACTACATTTCCTCCAAACGGAGCGTGGGAAACATATAAAGAGAGTATCTTCTCTTTTGAATAACGGAACTCTAACCGGGTAGCCCATATCATTTCGATAAATTTCTCGCTGAAGGTACGAGGATTGTTGCGAGCCAGACGGATGGTCTGCATCGTAATTGTACTACCTCCACTGATAACTCGTCCGGCTTTTAGATTCTGATAAGCTGCTCTTCCTATTGACACTGGGTTAACTCCCCAATGGTGAAAAAAATGGTTATCTTCAAATTCAATGAAGCAGGCTTGTATCTTTGCCGGAGTCGTAGTACGGGGAGGAAAACGCCATTGGCCGTCCGGGGCAATACGTGCCCCGAGAAGCTCATTATTCCGGTCGGTCACAACGGTAGAGTAGGGGACATGGAATAGTTGCCGGGGAAGGCAAAAGATATACCCTATTAACAGGAGGGTAATGATCCCTCCCCCTATCATTTTACCCTTCTTCCTTCTCTTTCCTTCTTCCCTCTCCATTCTCCCTTCTCTTCCCCTCTTTATTCAACTACTACTTTTCCGGCCTGAGTCCTTGTCTGTGCTCCGGAATCGTACATTGCTTCACACTGGATAGCAGGTAATATGAAGGTTCCTGCATAGGTTGCCTGCAATCGTATGGTGAAGGTTTTAGACTGTCCCCGTTTCAGATTGAAATAGGTAAGTACACGGTCATCGCGGATATCCCGATAGGTATAACTGTTGTTCGTATCAGTACTTGTGGCTTGTTCCGGATGGTCTATCATACGTTCATTATATATCTCCCAACCCGATGGTATGATATGTGTCAGTGCCAGGTCGTTGTAGTCGGAAGTTCCACTGATGTTGGCTACCGTAACTACTGCCATAAAGTCTGTACCTTGTTTGATCGGATTAATGGAGATAGCCGTACCGTTCATATCAGTATATCTCACATCCAGACGTAAATTATTTGCTATTGCAGGTAAAGTATCATTCAGTAATTGTGTCCGGGTGATAAGATCTACATTTAATGCTCCTTTTCCATTATTTTTCACTGTAACTTCACCTCCACCAGGAGCAGTGGCAAGTGTTTTCTCAAACACGGCTTTGGCAGATTTTACAGCGGGTTGTTGTTTGCCATGCAGTGTCCACGAAAAGTCAAGTGTGCCTGATAGTTTTTCGGCCAGTCTGCCCATTGCCATTAGAGCAAATGCAGTGGATTGGGTACTGAACCACTCTTCACGGGATAAACTTTGTGATACTCGTTGTGCCTGTGCAAACGCTTCCCGTTCACGTCCCATTAATAGCAACGTTTCCAGTATCATAGATTCATCGCGGTCATAAGATCCGTATACATAGCTTCCTGCAGAAGAGGAATAAGGCTCTACTGTAGTCTTGGCATTAAATACCAACTCATTAGCAGCTTTCATTTTTCCGTTTAAGGCGTATGCTGCCGCCAGTCTCCATTTAGCTTGTAAAGAGAGAGTTTGCTCCATCTCCTTCAGGCGGTTCATGGCCCCGTGTTCCGGTGCTCCTGCCAATGCCAGTGTGTATAGTCTGAACGCTTGTTGCAAATCTGATTGCCAGTAATATCCGGTATCCTGTTGAGGTGTACGCCAGTTTTGTGCAGCCGAACGTTGGAAGCGCTTCCACTTATTGAGTACATTGGCATTTACGGCATATCCTTTTTCCTGTGCCATTACCAGGAACATTCCGGCGTAGGAGGTTATCCATTCGTTGGCAGAAGCACTCCCCGGCCAGTAAATAAATCCTCCGTTGGGTAACTGACGGGCATACAGTTGTTTGATTGCTTCCTGTACATTTGCCTTTGTTTTTTGAGATTCGGTTTCGTCTACTGCTTTGAACTGACTGATAAACAGGAGTGGGAGAGCCTTGGAAGTTAGCTGTTCTGTACAGTAGTGCTGGTAGTTGTACAAGAAGTCGAATCTACGGCTGATATCTACCGATGGGATACGGGATATTTCCAGCTTGACACTGTTTTCCGGTGAACGACTGCCTAGCCTATAAGATAGTTCACAACTTTGCCCGTTTTCTATCCATTTACTTTCACGCAGTGTTACCGCCGGATTAGGGTTACGCACCTCTATCTCAATTGTTTCCGAGACTTTCTTCCCGGCTCCTTCGGCTGTTATGCGAAGGGTTGCTTTACCGGATTTGCTACCAGTCTTTAGTTTGAAGAAAACTAACTGGTCACCCGGTTTTACGAATGAAACCGATTGTTGGGAGGCACCGCTGATTTGTGCACCACCCGATGCTGAAACGGATACTTTTACATTCTTCACTTCTTTCTCCATGGCAAATACATTGACCGGGAGTGATATCTCCTCTTGTGTACTGAGCACGCGGGGTAATGTTGAAAGAATCATGAGTGGGGTACGTACCGGAGTTGTCTTTTCTGCCCGTCCGTATGCTCCGTTTTCTCCTGCCACCACCATGGTACGTACTGAACCTACGTACATTGGAAGCGTGATTCGGTGTGTCTGGCTTTTACCCTTGCCAATGCTGAACGGACCGATAAAACGTACTACCGGTTTGAAACGGTTTGCTTTGGTATCCGCCGGTTTTAATGTTTCATCACCTCCGGTACTGAACAGTGAACTGTAACTACCTGTATAGGCTCCCAACACATCGTCATACATGTCCCATGTACGAATGCCTAATGCTTCTCGTGCATAAAATTCGTTCCACGGATCAGGTGTTTTGAACTTGGTAAGGTCAAGTAATCCATCGTCTACGATAGCCAGTGTATACGTCATTGGTTTACCTGTCTTTTCGCTTACTGTCACATTGAATTCCGTTTCGGGACGAAGTACGTCGGGCATCTGAATTTGGGGTTGGAGTACAGTTTCTTTATTAGTCACAAATACCGGCATTACTCCGTACATACGGATGGGTAAATCATTTACAGTTTGTGCATGTGGTTGCAGCAGGCTGATGTGCAGATAGACATTAGGTGCCATTTCCGGGGTCACTTTGAACTGATATTTGGTGTCTTCTTTACCAGATACATCCAACCATTCACGTTGTAATACCTCTGAACCGTTTTCCAGAGCGATAAGTGCTCTGCCTCCTGCTGAGGCAGGGATAATGGCAGTTACCGTTTCACCTGGTTCGTAAGATTCTTTATCGAGAGAGAAAGCCAACATTTTGACGCCGCTCGGATCAGTCTTACTGGAACGTCCGCGCCATTCGGGCCAGTCTACGTAGACTGTACCTCCGGTAGCATGTCCGCTTTCTGTGTCTTTTACATACACCAGATAACGTCCCCAATCGGGATAGTTGATGCGGAATCTGAAACTGCTCTTTCCGTTTATGGTATTCAGCTTTCCGCTGGCCACAGGGGTATAAGAACTACTGTTGACATAAGTCTCAAACGATTCTCTGGAACTTTCCCACCACCAACTCCAACTGATGCGGTAAATCTTATATTCAAGTCCCGAACGATTTACAGGTTTTCCTTCCGGATTTACGGTGACGATGTCAAATACATGATCCTTATCTGTCTCGATATATTTACCTTTAGGCTGATTGAGGTTGATGCCTACGTACGAATTGAAAGGAGAAAACGGAACACTTGTTGTATTGATACTGGCATCTCCGCCCGGTTCGAATACCCGGGTAGTAATATTGGCTTGTAACATACCCGGTGCATTTCCCGATTCGGGTAGTTTGAGAGTGAACGATGCATTGCCGTTTGCATCCAGCATGCCGCTGAATACGTCCATGCGTGAAGAGGTGAACTCTGTTGCCGGATTATTGAATATATATTGTCCGTAATTCTTGAATTGCGTATTGACTTTGGAGAGTGACATTTCGACTTTTGTTTTCAGTCTTGAAGCCTGGGCACCTGTTAGCCATGCTGACGACAAAGTAGTACGTATCTCTCCATCCGAGGCTTTGAGTATCTCTCCCGGAAGCTGTAGATTGATTTTCAGTCGGTTGGGCTTTACCGTTTCTATTCGTAGTGACTTGTGAAAGGCCGTTCCTCCAACTTTCACGTAAGCATTCCATAATCCGGTAGGATCTTCTGCTCTTGTTGGTACGGCGAAAGTATACAGCCCGTTTACTCCGTTAGTGGAGATTAACTTATTGTAGAATTGTCCCCGCGGATTATAAATTTCCAATGCTACGGGATGTTTATCTGGTATCCGGTTGTTACGGTCTTCAAGCATGAACGAAATGTGTAGTGTATCGCCGGGACGCCATACGCCTCTTTCGCCATATACAAATCCTTTTAATCCTTTCTGTATATCTTTACCGCCTACGTCAAAACGACTGACTGACTGTTCTTCTCCGTCTGCCACCCGTACGTATGCTTTTTGCTTTCCGGCTTCTGCTACAACGATGAAAGGAACACCTTTAGTCTCAATGACAGTGAATCCGTTTTTATCGGTTTCGGCTTTACCCACTGGCTGTAGCTGAAAATTGTAAGCTGTTACTATAGCTTTCTCTACCGGAGTAGTATCTAATATGTTATTTACAGTAATCCACAATTTGTTGACCGAGTTTCGCTTTACAATCATACCAAGATTGGATGCCAGAACATTACATGCAGCTGTTCGGTCTGCTCCCATATAGTAAGATATGTGGCAGGGGTTGTCGCGCTCTTCCCAACGATATTGTCGCCAGTCCATTCCTTCGGAACCGTTGTAATAATAGTAGGTCTGCGGAGTATCCCACACAGCTTCATCTTCTTCTGACAGTTGTTCGGAGGATAGTTTAGTTAACTGGTCCGAACTTTCGGAGAATTGTAATTCTTTGTCATCTTCTCCGCATGGATAGGCCGAATAGGCTTGTTTGAATGAAAGGGTGATCCGGTAGATAGCTCCCGGTTCCTGATTGATCAGTCCGGAGAGGTCAATAGAATAATCTTCCCATTTGCGGATGTCTTTGGACGGGTCTTTATCCAGATGTAGTGTCTTTTTATAGACCAACCGTCCGGACCGTCTCAATTCGTTGGAAGATGAAAGAGTGTTTGTCTGCATAAACATCAGTACATTGCTTTCAAATATACGGATCACATTCAAGTCAACAGCATGCAGGCTGACAGCCCGGAAAGGGATAATCAGATTTTTGGAGTCGGGCAAAATGGCAGCATCTGTACGTAGTTCCACTTGTGGTTTCAGGCTGGGTTGACTGAAGGAGATAGAATGGGAGGTGCCGAGTTTTTTGCCTTTCCTATTTTTTATACCTTCATAGATTCTCAGTGTGAGTTTATTGGAACGATTGGGCTCGAAGTATACGTTTACTTTGTCATTGATTACCTGAAATGTATACGAAGAGAGTTCCGCGATTTCAATGAGTCCCTTTAGGTCCTGTGTGGTAGATACGGGATCGGAGAACGAAATTTGTATCCCGTTCTCTGGTTGCTCTATGCGTTGTGCAGACATGAAGCGGAAGATATTTTTTGCCGGAATAGTCACCTTCTCAACAATCTTCCGGTCTATACCTGCCACTTTTCCGTTCAATGTTATTTTCAGATCGTAATCTTCCTGTGCCCTCGGTATACGGTTGATGTTGAAATTGTATCGCATCGGATTTCCTGTGCCTCCTACAGAAATGGCATAATCTGAAGAACCATTTCCATTAACTGAGATCATTTTCTCTACTTGTACGTTGTCAATCTTGTCGCTGAAACGTATTTCTCCTTTAACAGAAGCGTACTCGGGGGTAGCGGCAGTTATGTCGAGTGGTTCCATTGCCAATGAGAAATCCTTTTCCTGTACCCGGAATGAGAAATTAAATTCTTTCAGACGTTTGTCTACTTTTACAAAGTCTCCCAGTTGAAACGAAGCCTCATACATTGTTCCTGGTTTAAGCGCTCCTTCTTCGGGCAGGAATTCTATTGTATTATTACTTATCCAATATGTTTTTCCTTTCAGTGAAGGCGAAAAGCGGAATGGATTCTCTTTGAGTTCGTTATTTAAATCTACTACGGGCTGATCTTGGGTCAGTTCTATTCGTATGGGTGAGGATTGCGATATTACCCCACCTGTATAGGCATTTACATAAGGTGTAAATTCCGAAGAAGGAACAAGTTCTTTCTGACTGCCTGCACATGAGCTCAGGCTTATGATGATGAACAGAAGAACAGAATACGCGGCTGGAATCATTGTTGTTCGTTTCATGGTAAAGGTATTAAAAGTTTAGTGACCAAAGATAATGAAAATATGCTTTTTACTATATTGATTCATCTAAAAAAATAAAACAGTCTTTGATTGGGGGGGATATCTTTTATCAGGGCAATCGCACCAATTTTAGGTTCAATTGACCATCGCTTGGCGTACCTCCCCGTGCGGGAAGCACTCAAAACTGATAAATAACTGAAGGATTTTTCTTTATTGCGGCAAGAATAAAATAAAATATTGATTTTCAAAAACTATCTTATAATTATTCTTTTCTATAAATTCATTTACCACCTGGCTCTTTTTATTACTTTTAAAAGTACCTGCTTCCACTCCGCAATCAATCAGATAGTTCTCATCCGGTGCTCCGAACTCTTTTCCTATGCTATCAAATTTTTGTCTTAATATAGCTGGAAGTGGACCTTTGTAATTGTTTAATTTCTGTTTTAGTAGCGGTGCACTTAGTAATTCCGGCCAGGAACATCCGATGAAGGGCTTGGTTCGTGTCATATAATTAATGGCGGGTATACTGCCGTAAGCAAACAGGCAGTCATCTTCTTTAATATATGGCTTTATTCCTGCTAACAAGTCATTTATTATCCCGGCTCTTTCATGAGAAGTATAAACATGTTTCGTTCTTTCGTTCCGGATAGAGAACCGCTTCTCGAAAAGTAGTCCTCCGTCAAAGTATACTCCTTCTGTTATCGTTTTGACTCCACATATTAGAATGTATATACCCAAGGTTAGCAATAACATTTTTCTTACCGTTTGTACAGATAAAGCGGGCGGAAGAATTTTGTTTTTTATGGAAAAGTAAAACGAGATGGCCATAGGTAATCCTAACCAATAGATAATACTACCGTTATTGTACATGCCCCCATCACTGCCAAGTGGTATGATCAGGATCATAGAAAGTCCTGCCCATGATAACATCTTGATTGCTTTGTCATTATTCAAAAAAATATTTCCTGCTAACCCTATCAGGCTGAAAGCACAGAGGATAATTACGGCATTTTCTTTATAGAAAAGAATACCCAGTACTGTAAAAGCAATGATTCGGATGGGTAATTGTAACAGAACATTTCTTACATATTTAAGAGATAATAGCAGAACAGCATAAAGTAAAAGTATTTTCGCTCCGAACTTGAAAATCAGGTAGTAGATTCTTACCTGAGCGAATATCATATTGGTCAGGGTATGGGAACTTGTTCCGCTATCGTCTCCTGCAGCAGAGGTCAGTTCGTGCAAATTATGAATGAAATATTCATAATGCCCTAAAATTTTCATTAGTAAAATAACACCTATAATTCCTGTGATGAACGAAAGTGTAAAGATCAGGCATCTGCCGGCACAACGACGAGCGCTCTCTTTATAATAAAGTTTATGTAGAATTATAAGTAGAATAATGCCATAATCGAGTACATTCGGAATACGGGTAAAAGTGTTTAATGCAACTATAATTCCACTGATAATGAACCATAGATTATTATTGCTTCTTAACCCTTTGAATAAATAAAACACAGCAAGTACATATAGAAGGCATGTCATCAGATCATTGTAGAAAGCCATAGGTAGACCTACATAAGAAATAATAACCAGTAAAACTCCAATGATTATAGCCAATACATGGATATGTCTGCGGAGCAGTCTATATACCAGATAAACGGTAATCATATTGTTTACTACTCCCAACAAACGTATATCGAATATTCCTGCATCGGGAAATAAAGTAATGAAAGTACCTCCCACAACTCCGCTTAGATAATACATAAAGTTGTATTCCACACTTTCGGGGGCTTTGAAAATATGATCGTAGAAAGTCATATAGAATCCTGAATCGCATAATTCGAACCCCAAAAAGACAGATATCAATTGATAGGCGATAAGAAAAAGACAAGTAATTCCGAAAGCTTTTCCCGGATTGTTCTCAATAAGATGATATAGTTGAGAAAGTGTTTTCATTAGAGAGAAGTTTATTGTATATCTTGTATATCCCTGATAAATGAGAAATCAGATTAAATATTATACTTCTTTAATAAGAATTATATGCAAATATAGTCATTGTTGTTAACATAGCAACACTATGGAGGGTAGATTATCATTGTATTGTTAATGTGGCTATGTATTGTTAGGAAAGAGAAATAACGAGCATGATATACGTGAACTAAAGTTTGAAAAATCTTTTAAACACAATCAGAAAGGTGAACGTATCATTATACCTTATATTTTTTTATTTTGAGAATATCCTTATTTATTTTTAGTTCCTTTGGTAAGAAATGCTTCTTTGAATGCTGATTATAAAACTAGCTTTAATAACCTTCACATAAAAAAGTATTTGTTGTTTTTGTTTTTTTATGCAGTCTACATCAGTAAATTGATTGGTCTGATTAACAGGAAGCTTCAATGACAGTCGATTCTATTTTTGAAAGATTTTTATAGGTCGCTTGGTCGTGTTTCTCCATATTGGTCAAGAAACGATGTTCGCTTTCGTAAAGTTGACAACGCTTTATGTTAGTAAAACCGTATTTATGTAATAACATTTCAAGTGTTTTATAATCATAAATCACCTGATGTCCCCAGTCACGGTAGAAATTATTAATAACCAATATCGGAGGGTATACTCCTGGTAAAATTTCGTTCACTTCGGGAATAGAACTATCGGTCGCTTTGTGAATATAATCGGTATATTCTTCCGGATGTTGGTAGAGGTCTTGTAGAAATTCAAAACATGGAAGAGTAATCCGTAATACTCCATTTTTTTTTAATACCCTTCTGCATTCTTTTAACATTTTCACTGCTTCAGTTAATTTTAAATGCTCAAACATATGTTCTGAGAAAATATAATCTATGCTTTTGTCAGGGAAGGGATATCGTTTGGTTGCATTCATATAATAATGCTTTCCATATATTGCAAAAGTTATATCTGTATTGAACCATTCTCTATTTATATTTTCTCCACATCCAAGGTTCAGACAATGAATGGAATGATGTTTGAGATACCTTTTGGCTGCTATATGACAACGTAACATCTGCAATGGGGTGGTGATGGTCTTAATACTTTCTTTTAAAATTCTTTTTATCATGATTGTGTCCGAGGATATATTAATAGATAGGCAAAGATAACTAATTATTGATATTATAGTGTAATTTTATCAATTCAAATAATAAAAGTTATAACGGACGAAGTTATACACTAACTATGATGTTCAAAATAGAAGAATATCATATATGATCTGTATATCAGATAATTACTTGTTCAAAGCCTGAGCTATGTCAACCGCACAAGCCATAGTATAACCTACCATCGGATTGTTATCAATACCCAAGAATTCCATCATTTCTACGTGAGCAGGAACTGAGGATGAACTAGCGAACTGAGCGTCTGAGTACGTATGCCCCATTGTATCTGTCATACCATAAGAAGCAGCGACACAGCATCCCTGTAATTTAATCAAATCAATCGTAAATAATTGTTTTACAGATAAATATTGAAATATTTTAAAGAACGCTCCAGATTATAAATCTCTCTGTTTTGAATAAATGGTCGTGAATAAGTCACAAACCTTATATATTTAGTAATGCTATTACTTCATTTCTTAGTTTTGGTAAATGATTAATAACCATACTCCAAAATATATCTACTGATAGGCTGTCATAACCATGTATGATATAGTTTCTGGCATCAACAATTTGGTGCGAATTAGTTATGGCTATCTCTTTATCAACTTTTAGTATTTATTCATAGCTTCGCCAATAATCTCTATGTTTCTTTTCGATGGCTCGCCTAAGATATAGGTTACTATAGAAGTCATCATAAATTTTAGGAGTATTGCCAAAGAAACTTTCTACTTCTTCAATAGCAGTCAAAATATCTTGTAGGTGTTTCTTGGTTAAATCATCCATATATTAAAGTTTTAGTGGCATCCACATTCTTTTTCAGATATGGATTCTTGATGGTCTGTTCTTCCAATAAGTCAATTTCTCTGCCCAATAATTCTTCCAGAGAATATTTAAAGTCAAAGTAGTTATCAAAGTAATCTTCTACTTCTTTTTTATTGAAATCCACAACTAAATCAACATCACTTTTATCATTAAAGTGGTTGGTAAGGATAGAACCAAACACAAATAGTTTATGAACCTTATGCTTTTTGCATAGGTCTATAATCTTCTGAATATTATTCTCTATCAGTTTCATAAGTTCTGTTCTTAATATAGCAAAGATAGTGTTTCTGTTTGTATTAACAATAATAATTGAAGATAAGTTGAACTTGTTTCAATCACTTTTTTATCTATTTAATGATATTGTATATACTGGTATAGTCTAGTTTTCTGATGGTTCAATATTCAAACATAAACAGTATTTCTATTCTGATATCTTATAGCGGTGCTAAAGTTCACAGTGGGTATATAAAGCTATTTTTATGCGGAATTGTACCTGTCAATATTCTGTTTCTTTTGCTTTATCGTTTTAAGGCATCAAACACTTCGTATTCTTCGTTATGGAATTCGTCTATGTAATCCATTTCAAAGCCAAGTGCGGTCATATATTCTACGATTTCATCTTCTGTAGCTTCACGCTCTGCTTGTATATGAGGTTGGATTAGAACAGCACAAAACTCTTGCTGGCTGTTATAGGCAAAGCCTGTCATCTGATAAAGACATTGCTAAAGAACTTGTTATGTGCAGAGATGCGAATAAAGAAATTATTTAAATCATCGCCTGCATATTCAAAGTTATTTAGCTTATATATGGTTGCTGCACCATCGTAAAAAACTTCATTCTCACCTCCTTTATCTAAATAGATGGTAGGAATGTGATTGAAGTCTATCCATAAATCATTTGAATTGGCGAATGAAATTAGCTCTTCGATTTGCCCTTTCTTATAGCTCTCTGTTGGTTTAAGCGTTCCTGCTGCTTCTTTGCTTCTTCTAATGATGCTGGCTGCTTGCTCCAAGATGCTATTGATTGGCGAGTACGCTCTATCCATTGCTTGTGAAATTCATTAATGTATTCCATAATTTGTTATGATTATGAGTTTATGCAAATGTAATCAATTTATGCTTATTGAACAACTTTGCAAGTGATAAGTTGAACGGGATTGCAGCATTTCTACATATGGACTTATAAGTGGTTAATCTTATAGGAATGTAGAATTTTATGTAGTCCAGTCTTTAACTGCGATCCACTTCAATTTACCATAAATAAAAATCTCCTGCAATCATCATGATTACAGGAGATTATCTATATAAAGTAACTAAAATTACTTGCTCAAAGCCTGAGCTACATCAACCGCACAAGCCACTGTACAACCTACCATCGGGTTGTTACCAATTCCCAGGAATCCCATCATTTCTACGTGAGCAGGAACTGATGAAGAACCAGCGAACTGAGCGTCAGAGTGCATACGACCCATCGTATCTGTCATACCATAAGAAGCAGGACCGGCAGCCATATTATCCGGGTGAAGTGTACGACCTGTACCACCACCTGAAGCTACTGAGAAGTAAGGCTTACCTGCCAGTGTGCGTTCTTTTTTGTATGTACCTGCAACTGGGTGTTGGAAACGAGTAGGGTTAGTAGAGTTACCTGTGATAGATACGTCTACGCCTTCTTTCCACATGATAGCTACACCTTCGCGAACATCATCAGCACCGTAGCATTTTACTTTTGCACGTTCGCCATCAGAGTAAGCGATTTCGCGAACTACTTTCAATTCGCTTGTATAGTAATCAAACTGAGTCTGAACATAAGTAAAGCCATTGATACGAGAGATGATCTGAGCAGCGTCTTTTCCAAGACCGTTCAGGATACAGCGCAATGGTTCTTTACGTACTTTGTCAGCTTTTGCAGCAATTTTGATTGCACCTTCGGCAGCAGCGAATGATTCGTGACCTGCCAGGAATGCGAAACATTTAGTTTCTTCGCGCAACAACATAGCAGCCAGGTTACCATGACCGATACCAACCTTACGATCGTCGCTACTGAACCCGGGATACAGAATGCCTGCAAACCGATACCGATAGCTTCGGCAGCATCAGCAGCATTTTTGCAACCTTTTTTGAGAGCGATAGCAACACCTACTACGTAAGCCCACTTTGCATTCTCAAAACAGATCGGCTGAGTTTCTTCACACGTTTTATAAGGATCAAGTCCGGCAGCTTCGCAGATTGCGTTAGCTTCCTCGATGTCTTTGATGCCGTTAGCGTTCAAGGCTTCAATGATACCTTTGATACGACGGTCTTGACTTTCAAATTTTACTTCTCTAATCATAGTTTCTTTTCCTCCTTATATTATTCGTGACGTGGATCAATGTGTTTAACTGCTCCCTGTTCTGCTGTTACGCGTCCGTATGTACCGGTTACTTTTTTCAAAGCTTCGTTAGCATCGGTTCCTTTTTTGATTTCGTCCATGAACTTACCCATGTGTACGAATTCATATCCGCAGATTTCATCGTTCTTATCCAAGAAAATATTCTTGATATAACCTTCAGCCATTTCAAGGTAACGAGGACCTTTAGCCAATGTACCATACAAAGTACCTACCTGGCTACGAAGACCTTTACCTAAATCTTCCAGACCGGCACCGATGATCAGACCACCTTCTGAGAAAGCTGACTGAGTACGTCCGTAAACAATCTGTAAGAAAAGTTCGCGCATAGCAGTATTGATTGCGTCGCAAACAAGGTCGGTATTCAATGCTTCGAGGATCGTTTTTCCCGGAAGAATTTCAGCAGCCATAGCAGCTGAGTGAGTCATACCCGAACATCCGATAGTTTCAACCAGAGCTTCCTGGATTACACCTTCTTTTACGTTCAGAGTAAGTTTACAAGCACCCTGCTGAGGAGCACACCAACCTACACCGTGTGTCAGACCTGAAATATCAACAATTTCTTTTGATTTTACCCATTTTCCTTCTTCGGGTATGGGAGCCGGTCCGTGGTTAGGACCCTTCTTTACAACACACATGTGTTCCACTTCGTGTGAATAAGTCATAATTAGCTCTTTTTTAAGTGATATAATTAAAAATACGTAGTCACGATTCTCAAATCGCACGCAAAGGTACTCGTTTTATTGGTTTTTGCAAATCGGCTTTTATTACTTTTTTATGAAAAGAATGAAATAGAAGAGACGGGGTTCGTATATTGTAATGTGGAGATTACATTTTAATATCTGAACTATTCCTCCAAGAGTTTGTTGTTTTTTGAAAAATGTAATTATGGAACTTAATCAGATAGATACACACTATTTAATAGCAGCCATTTCTGTTATAACAGCTGCTTTGGTTTTCTACACGATAGGAGTGTGGGGAGAACATGTGCAGGGGAAACTTAAATTCTGGCACATACTATTTTTTCTTTTCGGACTGGTAGCAGATACCGTAGGAACGGGATTGATGAAGAGTATTGCTCATATGACTCATTTGCATGATGAGATACATACCGTGACAGGTATTATTGCCATTCTATTGATGCTGGTACACGCTATGTGGGCTATCTGGACTTATACGAAGGGATCTGCTGCGGCGAAGGCTCATTTCAACAGGTTCAGCATTTTTGTATGGTGTATCTGGTTGATTCCTTACTTTATTGGAATGTACTTAGGTATGTCGCTACATCATTAAGCTAAAATGTATTCTTTTTCGGATGACGGATAGTTGTCAAAAAAGTAATTATCTGCTGTCGAACGGAATAAAGAAGAACGATGGACTATCGTTCGTTTCTGTGTAACACATTGATTCTTAGTTTACAAACTATACTATTCTTTGAGTGTAAAAGTACGTATTTAATAGGATGTTAAATGCGTACTTTATGTATATAAACTATCGTATTTTTAGGATATAAAAGCACGTATTCTTGTCTGATAAAGATAGGAATGTGGGATTCTTGTGTTAATAGTGTTAAAGGATTTACGATTGGACGATTTACTATTTACGATTGAAGAGTTACTCTTAATTACAAATAAAGTAATTTCAATCGTAAATAGTAAATCGTCCAATCGTAAATCCCTTAGTCCCTCATTAAAGGACTTTAAAACTTTTTGTTTGCCTGCTATCAGTTACTCTGATAATAGCAGGCTGAAGGAGAGTGAACTCTTGTAGTGTGCTGTTACTTGTCTGTGAACTTTGAAACCGTCCCATCAGATCATAAATCTCGATGATACTTTTTCCTTCTAATCCTGAAATTACAATCTTATTGCCTTCTTTATGGAGAGACAGGCCGGGGAGGCCTGTCGTTTTTTCTATCCCTGTTGGTGTTCCTTTTAACCCGAAGTCATCTTTGCTTGGCGACGATTCGGCATTTTCATATCCGGCTTTCATGAGTTCGTCTACCAAGCTGTTGATATATAGTTCCAGATAACAGTATCCGGTTTCAGGATCAATATCTTTGTAGGTCTTTCCTTGTGGAAGATATTTCGCTGCCCAATCATCGGGAATTCCGTCATTGTTACTGTCTGCAGGCTTAGCTGTCGAATGATATGTGATGTAACCTTCACTATTAGTTTGTGAATCAATGAGTCCGTTACTGCTCCCATTAGAACCTTCGAAAGTATAATTTCCATTTCTGACATCAGAGATAACACGAGCATCTATTACATCACGTTTCAGGCTTGCCCCTACGTAGTCCAGTACTTTTTCATAGGCTGCGATTGCAGTATGGGTAGTAGTAGAAGCTGTTTTAAACTCTACGGGACTTTTGATATTTTCGATGTTTCCTTCGGGCAATGCACCATTATTGGTGTTCGGGTGAATGCCTACCCAATTGTCTGCATTTGTCTTGGCAATATTTGTTTTTGATTTACTGCTTAGCTTAGAACAGCTATCATCGAAATAGTTTCCTGATACATAGAATACTCCCCATACACCGGGCGCATTGGTTTGTGTCCCGTCGTCGGCATTCGGTGAAAAGATGCGGTAAGTAATATTGTCTTTAGTTGCTGTTGAAGGCCCCGGCTTATAGTAGTTATTGATGAAATTATAGTTACCTCCTTCTCCGGCATATCCACCATTGGTCGGTCCCCAGTTATAGAACACGTTATTACGCAAATCTACTATTTCATCATCCGGTCTTCCTGTATAGCGGCTACCGCAAAGCCGGGGTGTGCGACTCTTATGGTGCGCCAGCAGGTTGTGATGGAAGGTAGCACCTTCACCACCCCAAATGCCACCGTATCCATGTGAACCCTTACCGTGTACCGAATTAGTGAGGCTCTCGCTTAAAATACACCATTGCATGGTGAAATTTTTGTTTCCGTAGAAAGAAGAACATTCGTCGGTGCTCCAGCTCATAGTACAATGGTCTATGATTACATTACTCTGATTGCGTCCCCACATCGCATCATCTTCTGTTTTTTTCTCATCGCCCATCCGGCAACGAATGAAGCGGATGATTACATTGCTGGCTTTTATTACTACGGAATAGTTCTTGATACAAATACCATCTCCTGGAGCTGTTTGTCCGGCAATGGTTATATTGTTATTTTTTATTTCGAGCGTACTTTCCAGAGCGATAGTTCCTGATACATCAAAAACAATAATACGGTTGCTACTTTTAAGTCCTTCCCGGAGTGATCCTGCTCCGCTATCGTTCAGGTTGGTAACGCGATAAACTGTTCCTCCTCGTCCACCTGTGGTGGTATACCGGGCAAATCCTTCTGCTCCTGGGAAAGCAGGTGTGTTTTGTGCATGGAGTCCACAGCTGGCTACCACTGCCATAACTAATATGGAAAATAGAGTAATGATTCGTTTCATAACTGATTAATACTTTTGTTTTCTGCAAAAATCGGCATTATTTCTTTTTTGTATGTGGATATATTATTCTTCTATGTGTAAGTTTTGGCTTTTGTAAGCAAAAAGCCAATATATGTAATGCTCCGTAACAATATATGTGGCAGAGCATTACATATATTGATGTGCGCCATTACATCTGCATCCTATTACCGATAACTTGAATATTCTTATAATAAAATCCCCGTGTAATTAATAGAGTAGGTA